>JBGTMF010000380.1:0-5559 GCA_041743795.1 Thermodesulfobacteriota bacterium
CCATCCTCGGCAGCGGCGAGCGCGATGGCGCACCGGCGGCGGCGGGAGAGGCCAAGGGCAGCTTGCGCGACGCCGTCGAAGCGGTCTTCCGATCTCATCCCATCGTCGGCCCCCGCATCGATGCCATCCGCTGGACTTCGGACCAGCGAGCCGTGGTGACGCTGCGGGAGTTTCCCATGGATGGCATGCCGCCGATGGTACGTGAGAAATTCGTCGCCCGGCTGACCTCGGGAATCGAGGACAGCAAGAAGCGCTTCGCCGCATCCGATGAGATTTCGGTCGACCTCGTCGATGTCCTCTCTGGAGCCACCATGCTCACTGTGACGCAATGACGGAGACGCCGTATTACCTACCGATCGGCGACGAGGCCGAGATCTTCGAGGCGGCTTACGCCTGTCGCCTGCCGGTGTTGCTGAAGGGTCCGACCGGGTGCGGCAAGACGCGCTTCGTCGAATGGATGGCGAGCCGCACCGGCGGCAGTAACGTCGACGGCAATCTCATCACCGTCGCCTGCCACGAGGATCTCACCGGCAGCGACCTGGTCGGCCGCTATCTGATCAAGGGCGACGAGACCATCTGGGTCGACGGCCCGCTCACCCAGGCCGTCCGGCGCGGCGCCTTCTGCTACCTCGACGAAGTCGTCGAAGCGCGCAAGGACACGACCGTCCTCATCCACCCACTCACCGACCACCGCCGCATGCTGCCGATCGACAAGCGTGGCGAGATCATCGAGGCCCATCCGGAATTCCTCTTGATCATCTCGTACAACCCCGGCTACCAGAGCGTTCTCAAGGATCTCAAGCATTCGACCCGACAACGCTTCGTCACCATCGACTTCGACTATCCGCCGCGAGACAAAGAGGCGCAGATCGTCGCCCATGAAAGCGGCATCGATGTCGACACCGCGATGGACCTCGCCAAACTCGGCGAGAAGGTGCGGCACCTCAAGGCCAGCGGCCTCGAGGAGGGAGTCAGCACGCGGCTTCTGATCTACGCCGGGCAGTTGATGGCGCGCAACATTCCGGCGCGCCGCGCCTGTGCGGTCGCCGTCAGCAAGTCGTTGACCGACGACGTGGAGAGCCAGCGCGCCATCGACGAGGTGGTCTGCACCATCTTCGGAGCCTGATGGCCGTGCGCAGTCTCTGGCTCGGGCCGCATCTACTGAACGACGAGGATGGAGCCGCGGCGCACCGAGCGGCCACAGCTCTCGGCGAAGGAACGCACGGCGTGATTCTCGCCGTCGGCGACCGCCTCGCGCAGTCGTCGGCGATTCTCGCGCAACATTTCTACCGCAACGCCGCCGGGGCCTGGCAGCACCTCGGCGCCGACGGCTTCGACCAATGGGTGGCACACGGCGAGCGCATCGCCGGCACCGACCCGGTCTCCCGCGAAGGAGCGAACGCGTACTTCTCGGTGGCCGTGCAAGATCTCGGGCCGCAACCGATGACTCTGCTGGCGGCGTGGAGCGCGACAGCGCTGCGCGTCGCCCAGGTTTCGAACAAACTAGCGGGGATCTTCCTCGAGAACACCGCGCCATTGATGACCGGCGCGGTGTCGACCGCCACCCTCGACGCCTGGGCGACGGCCGGCACCAGTCTGCACGGCCAACACGGCTGGCAGGGTGAGTTTCTCGCGCAGGCGTTCTTCCACGCCACCAGAGAGGCGCTGCCGGCACTCTCCCCCGCGGCCTTCCAGCTGTGGGCCGGCACCGCCAGTTCGCTCTTTCCGAAGGTGCGCGAGCGCGAGTTCTTCGCCACCTTCCCGACGGCGATAGCCGCCTGGCCGCCCGAGGATCAGGCGAACCTGCTGCGCATCGCCATCGCCCTGGCGCCGGTCGATCACCAGATCGCCTACGACGTCTACCGGCGGATGCCGACATCGCTCGCCGCCCTGCAGAACGCTGCGCGGGCGAGTCTCCTGCGGGTCCTGGCGGGCTGCGGCAACAAACTCGGCCCGGCCATGCGCGACTTCGTGCCGGTCGCCGGCCCGCTGTTGCGCCAGGTACCAAATGATCAGGTCGCATCGGGCCTGGCCCAGGTCGAGCGCGTCGCCGTGCACTATCCGCAAGCGGCGGTAAGCGCGCTGCGCTCACTGCCGCGCATCTGCGAAGCAGCCGATGCGGAACGCGTCGCTCATTGGTTCACCACCGGCATCGACATCGCCAAGTCGACGCCGAACGCCGCGATGGCCTACTTCGCCCTCGAGTCTCGCACCAGCATCAACGTTCTGCACAGCGGATCGACGGCCGCTTCGCTCGAGCAAGCGCAGGGACTGCTGCGCAAGTACCTGCACATGATGAGCGGCGCCGCGGCCGGCATTCGCCCGATGGACCGCTTCTCGCTGCGACCGGACATCGAAGAGTTCCCGCGCGAGCGCGAGGTGGCACTACCGCCGCGCATTGATTTGCTGCCTTCGTACGAGGAGAACCTGCGCCTGTACCGACTGCTGGCGGCGCACCTCGCCGGCCGCCGCACCTGTGGGACGTACTCCGCCCACGACGCCCTGCCCGCGGATCCCGCCGATCCGCCCGGGCGCGCGCTCTACCGCTACCTCACCGACGAAGATCGGCCGCCGCTCCTCGAGGATCTCTTCACGCTGGCGGAGGGAGTTCGCGTCCACTGCGCCATGAGCCGCACCTTCCGCGGTATCGCCGCCGAGGCGGCATGGGTAGCGGAATCGCTGTTGCGCAGCTGGTGCGACCAGGTGGGGCCGACCCGCACGCGACGCCTCGACAGCTTGCTGCTGCTGGCGCTGGTCGACGGGCAGACGCCGCACTGGCCGGCGTGGTTCGATCGCTCGACGGGACAGTCGCTGCTCGACCTCCTGCGACCGCTGCGATCGGCGGCCGCCACCGTCGTCGATTCGCTGCACGCGGCCGAGGCCATTGCCGAGTCACTGCAACGGGCCGGCACCGCCGTCGGCGCCGACTTCGGCGAGGCTGACGGCAGTTTCTACGACACCAGCGCGGGCGAGATGATCTACTACGATCTCTACGACGACGAAGATGCGGCGGCGCCCGCGGTCGGTGCTGATACTCCCGCGACCGCCGATCCGGAACCGCCTCTGCCCGCCGAGCAGGAACTCCAACTCGAACTCTCCGACGAGACTACCGACGACCCGGGCGGCGTGCCGCTTTCGCCGGAGGAACTGCAACGCCTGCTCGACGCCGGCGTCGATCTGCGAATCCGCCAGGGTGGTTCCGGCGACGAGATCGACGGCCTCGGCCTGTATATCACCGATCTGATGGGCAAGATGCCGAAGGACCAGATCGACGAACTGCGCCAATTACTCGGCGACCCGGACGGACGGCGGCCGCGGCCGCCGCGCCGCTGGTTCGATCGTCGCGCCGAGGGCACCTGCTACTGGTACGACGAGTGGGACTACCAGATCTCGGACTACCGCGCGCAGTGGTGCCAACTCTACGAGATCGGACTCGAGGGCGATTCAGGCGAGTTCTTCCAAACCGCTCTCGGCGAGCACGCGGCCCTCCTACCGGAAGTGCGGCGTCAATTTCAGCGCATTCGCCCCGAGATGTACCGCACCGTTCGCGGCCTCGAGGACGGCGAGGACTTCGACTTGAACGCCGCCGTCAGCGCCCGCGTCGACGCGCGCGCCGGCGTCGCTCCGTCCAATCGCCTATACGTCGCGCGCAAACGCGAGGAGCGCGACGTCGCCACCCTCTTTCTCGTCGACATGAGCGCGTCGACCGACGAACCGCTGGCGGCGGACGCCGAATCGAACGGCCGGCACGGCGATCGCCCGCCGCGCCGGATCATCGACGTCACCAAAGAGACGCTGGCGATCATGGCACAGGCACTCGAGGAGATCGGCGACGCCTTCGCCATCTACGGCTTTTCGGGACACGGACGCGAGCAGGTCGAAATGTACCGCGTCAAGTCGTTCGCGGAGTCACTGACACCGTCGGTCAAGGCCCGCCTCGGCGCGATCGAGCCGCGCCGCTCGACGAGAATGGGAGCCGCCCTGCGCCACGCCATCGACCGACTCGGCGCGGTGAGCGCGCGATCGAAGCACCTGATCCTGCTCAGCGACGGGTTTCCGCAGGACTTCGACTACGGCCAGGACCGCCGCAGCAACACCTACGGGATCCGCGACACGGCGGCGGCCCTGCGCGAGGCCGAGCAGGCCGGGGTGACGCCGTTCTGCATCACCGTCGACAAGGCCGGGCATGACTATCTGCGGGAGATGTGCGATGAGAACCGCTACATGATCATCGAGGACATCACGGCGCTGCCGCGCGAGCTGCCGAAAATCTACCAGCGCGTCATCCGCGGATGAGTGGCGCGACGGAGACAACCAGCGCGCGGTCCGACGGCTTCCGGCACTGCATCTCAGTTTCTCAAATCGCGAAGTAGCAGCGGCGCGCTTCGCAATCGACGACAAGGCGGGACTCATCACCCGCCACGGGGATTTGCAGAATGGCACAACAAGCTCCAGTCACGATCGCAGCCCGATCCGGCCCATTGACCTGGGTGCGGCGACTCTACGACTGGGTCCTGCAATGGGCCGCGACGCCTTATGGACTCTGGGCACTGGCCGTTCTCGCCTTCGCCGAGTCGTCGTTCTTTCCGGTGCCGCCCGACGTTCTGTTGATGGCGCTATGCCTCGGCGCGCCGAAGCGCTCGCTCACCTTCGCCGCCGTCTGCGCGGTCGCCTCGGTTCTCGGCGGTGGGTTCGGGTATTTGATCGGTGCCTTCCTTTGGGATCAGGTTTCCGGCTTTTTCCTCGGCTACGTGTTTCGCCAGGAGATCTTCGACCTGGTCTCGACCAAGTACCAGGAAAACGCTTTCTGGGCCGTCTTCACAGCCGGACTGACGCCGATTCCGTACAAGGTGTTCACCGTCGCCGCCGGGGTCTTCCGCATCGACTTCGGCGAGTTCATCCTCGCTTCGGCTTTCAGCCGATCGATGCGCTTCTTCGCCATTGCAGGCCTGATCTATTACTTTGGTCCGCCGGTCCGCATCTTCATCGACAAGTATTTCAACCTGCTTTCAATCGCCTTCGTCATTCTCCTGGTCGGCGGTTTCGCCGCCGTACGGTGGGCGATGTGACCGGTGCCGGCGCGGCACCCCTGTCGAGAATCGAGTACGACATCCCAGCGGCAAGGTGACGGCGCCGCCGTCGCGGCGGTGGTCCTCGTCCCTGCGTCGGGTCGCCTCGGTGCGCTCGACTACCGTATCCCCGCCAAGCTAGCCGGGATACAGGCGGGTACGCGCGTGCTGGTGCCGCTCGGCACACGCCGTTGCATGGGCGTGGTCACCTCGGTGACGAGCAACCCGCCGCCGTCGGCGCACCGCCTGCGCGACATCGTCGATTCTCTCGACGCGGCACCGATCTTCGCCGCACCGCTTCTGCAACTCGTCAGCTGGCTGGCGAACTATTATCTTACCTCACTGTCCGATGCTCTGACGACCGCCCTGCCCGGCGTCCTGCGCATCGAAACCGAAAAGATCGCGGAAGTCGTCGACGGAGACGAAGACGCGGACGGCCCGCGCACCGGCGAGTTCGACCGCGATCTGCTGGCGCGCCTGCGCGGCGCGG
>JBGTMF010000381.1:0-5267 GCA_041743795.1 Thermodesulfobacteriota bacterium
GGCGCCGGCAAGTCGACAGGCAGGAGCACCGGCGGCCGTCATGATGAAGCGCTGCCGAGCGCCGAGGAAATCGCGCGCTTACCGGTGGTCGCCTTGGTCGGACGGCCCAACACCGGCAAGTCGACGTTCTTCAATCGCCTGACGCACACGCGGCGCGCCCTGGTCGCCCCCGAGCCCGGCGTGACGCGCGATCGCAACGTCGGCGTCGCCGAGTACGAAGGTCGCCGTTTCATGCTGTTCGACACCGGCGGCTTCGAGGAGTCGGAAGACGAAGAGATCGGTCGCGCCGTGCGTGGGCAGGCGGTGATGGCTGCCGAGCAGGCTGACGTCATCATCGTCGTCGTCGATGGGCGCGCCGGCGTCAACGCTCTCGACCAGGCATTGCTCGAACGCCTACGCGCGCTCGAACGACCTCTGGTGGTGGCGGTCAACAAGATCGACACGATCGGCCAGGATTATCTCGCGGCCGAGTTCTACTCGCTCGGTGTCGACCACCTCTACCCGATTTCGGCCGAACACGGCGTCGGCGTCGGCGAGTTGATGGACGTGGTGCTCGAACAGTTGCCCGAAGCCGAGGCGACGCAGGCGGGGGCTGCAAGCGGCCGCACGGCAGTGGCGATCATCGGCAGGCCCAACGTCGGCAAGTCGTCGCTGATCAACCGTATGGCGGGCTTCGAGCGTTCGATCGTCAGCAACGTGCCGGGGACGACGCGCGACCCGCTCGACACGCCGGTTTCGCACGGCGATCGCAACTACCTGCTGGTCGACACGGCTGGGATTCGGCGCCGCCACAAGGTGCACGAGCACCTCGAGCGGGCCAGCGTGGTGCGCGCCTTTCGCGCCCTCGAGCGGGCGCAGGTCGGTGTCTTGGTGATCGACGCTGTCGAGGGGCTGACGGAGCAGGATGCGCGCGTCGCCGGCTACGCATGGGAGCGCGGGCGGGGGTTGGTGGTCATCGTCAACAAGTGGGACGCCGTACCGCGCGGGCAGCGCGACCGGCACCGCTTCGCCGTCGATGCCGAGGAGAGATTTCCCAGTCTTTCCGTCGTGCCGATGCTGTTCATGTCGGCGCTCACCGGCAGCGGTGTCGACAAGGTCTGGGCGGCCATCGACAAGGTGGCGGCGGCGCACCAGTTCCGCATACCTACACCGGAGCTCAACCGCGCGCTGCAAGAAGCGATCCGCCGGCAGGCGCCAACGGCGGTGCGCGGCCGGCGGCCGCGCATGCTGTACGCCGCGCAGACAGCGAGTGGACCGCCGACGGTGGTCATCTTCGGCTCGGCGCCGGAGCGGATCGGCCAGAATTATCGCCGCTACATCAGCAACCAGTTGCGCGAAGCGTTCCCGCTGGAAGGAACGCCACTGCGCCTGATCTTCCGCGCCCGCGAGCGAAAGCCTCGCGGCGCGAGCTAGCTCGAATTTTAACCCCGGTCCACCTGGCGCTTCGCGCCCACTGCAGAACGACGGCTGCGACGGGTGCCGTTGTCGGGTTCGTGTGATCGGCGATTGGATCATCTCGTCAGGTGCGATAGGCAGGGTTGGATGCGTTGGCTGTGTGCAACTTTAGTCGCCTTGGCCTTTCTTCCGCTGCCCGGTTGGGGGCGTACGGTGGGTGAGCCGTTCCTCGTCGCCGACATCAACACGCAGCCGTTGATCGCCTCGTCGCGGCCGCGCGAGTTCGTTGCCGTCGGCGAATTTGTCTACTTCGTCGCCGATGACGGCTCGCGGGTGTTCCTGTGGCGCAGCGACGGCAGTGAGGTCGGTACCGAGAGGATCGCCGACGTCGGGCCGAGCTCCCAGCCCGACGAACCCGTGCACCTGACACGCCTCGGCGACAGCGTGCTTTTTGTCGGTTCGCGACCCGACGAAGGGCGCGAATTGTGGATCAGCGACGGTACTGCGGACGGTACGGGTACGCTGCGCGACATCAGCGCCGGCCCGGTCGGCTCGTCGCCGCGGCAGATCACGGTGGCCGGCGATCGCGCGTTTTTCGCCGCCGACGACGGCCAGAATGGCGCCGAGTTGTGGATCACCGACGGCACGGCGGCGGCGACGCAGATGGTCGTCGATCTGGCCATGGGGCCGGCGGGTTCGTTTCCCGACTCGCTGGTCGCCTTCGCCGACGGCGTCGCCTTCGTTGCCGCGACGGCAGCGACCGGGTTCGAGGTTTGGCGCAGCAACGGCACCGAGATCGGCACCGTGCTGATACGCGACATCATTCCGGGCCCCGACGGTTCGTCACCGAGCAACGTCACTGTCGTCGGCGACGAGATCTTCTTCTCCGCCGATGACGGCGAGAGCGGTCCGGAGCTGTGGGCCAGCGACGGCAGCGAGGATGGTACGAGATTGGTCGCCGATATCCGGCCCGGCGAGATCGGCTCGGACCCGCTGTCGCTGGTCGCCGTCGGCGACAGCGTATTCTTCTCGGCGGACGACGGCGAGCACGGCGAGGAGTTGTGGGTCAGCGACGGCAGTCCCGGCGGTACGCGGATGGTCCTCGATATCGTCCCCGGCGAGGACGGTTCGGTGCCTCTGATTCTCGCCGATTTTGCCGGGCTGCTCCTGTTTACCGCCGACACCGATGAAACCGGCCGCGAGCCGTGGCGCAGCGACGGCAGCGCCGAGGGGACATTCGCGCTCGGTGACCTACGCCCCGGTCCCGAGGGTTCGCGGCCGTTCGAGTTCACGACGCTCGGCGATCTCAGTCTCTTCTCCGCCGAGGACGACACCGCCGGTGTCGAGTTGTGGTCGACCGACGGCACGGTCGCCGCAACGATGCTGCTCGCCGACATCTGGCCGGGAGCGGAGTCGTCGACGCCCGCGGCGTTGCGCGCCATCGGTGGCGAGATCTATTTCCACGCCGATGACGGCGCCAGCGGATTGGAATTGTGGCGCAGCGACGGCAGCGCCGAGGGGACGCAAATGGTCGGCAACCTGGCGCAGGAGAGCACGGCCAGTTCGTCCTTTCCGGCCGGGCTGACGCGCGTCGGCGACAATGTCTTCTTCGTCGCCGACGACGGCGTCAGCGGTCTCGAGCTGTGGATCAGCGACGGCAGCGCCGAGGGGACGCGGCAGGTGACCGACCTCAATCCGTCGGGCAACGCCTTCGGCGGCTTCGTCTCGATTCTGCCGTTCGAGGGCGGTGTCGTCTTCGTCGCCAACGACGGGATCAGCGGTGAAGAGTTGTGGTTCAGCGACGGCAGCGAAGCGGGCACGACGCCGATCGCCGATATCCGACCGGGGCCGCAGGGATCGCAGCCGTCGAGTCTCACCCTGCACCAGAACGTCCTCTATTTCGTCGCCGACGACGGCGAATCCGGCGCCGAGATGTGGCGTAGTGACGGTACCGAGACCGGCACGCGGCTGCTGCGCGACATCCGTCCGGGTCCGATCGGCTCCTTTCCCGGATTCCCCGCCGGTGTCGGCGATCAGTTGTTCTTCATCGCCGACGACGGCGAGGTCGGCCTCGAACTCTACGTCAGCGACGGCACCGAGGCGGGCACCAGGCTGGTGGCCGACATCAATCCGACGGGCGGGGCCTTCCCCCAGCCGGGTTTCTTGTATTTCACCGAACTCGGCGGCGATCTGGTGTTCGGCGCCAGCGACGGGGTCAACGGCACGGAACTGTGGCGCAGCGACGGCAGCGCCGGCGGCACGCGCATGATCCGCGACATCTTTCCGGGTCCGCAGAGTTCGCAGCCGAGTTTTCTGCGCAACGTCAGCGACACCATCTTCTTCACTGCCGACGACGGCATCCGCGATCGCGAGCTGTGGGTCAGCGACGGCACCGCGAATGGCACGCTCCGGGTCGCCGACATCAATCCGTTCGGTGACGCGTTCGGCTTCTTCACCTTCTTCTTCTCGTTCGCCACCGTCGATCTCGACGTATTCCTCGCCGCCGACGACGGTGAGTTGGGCATCGAACTGTGGCGCAGCGACGGCACGCAGCAGGGGACATCTCTGGTCGCCGACCTGGCGCCGGGCCCGATGAGTTCGTTTCCCTCCTTTCTCACGCCGAGCAGCGGCCGTACCGTCGTCTTCCAGGCGTGCGCCCCCGACCTGGGCTGCGAGGCGTGGGAAAGCGATGGCAGTACTACAGGAACCAGCGTGATCGCCGACCTCGCAGCCGGCGAGCGGTCGTCGAGCCCAAACGCCTTCACGGTCGTCGGTCCGCGCATTTTGTTCGTCGCCGATACCGAAGAGAGCGGCAGTGAGCTGTGGGCCGTCGAGCGCGAGTTCTGTCCCGGTGACTGCAACGGCGACGGCCGCGTGACGATTGCCGAGCTGGTGCGCGCGGTCAATCTGGCGCTCGAGGGCGGCGCCTTGAACCGCTGCATGGACGTCGACGTCGACGGCAACGGCAACGTCGCCATCAACGAGCTGATCCGCGCCGTCGGCAGCGCCCTCGACGGTTGCAGCTGAGCGGAAAATCGGCGGCGGCGATGTTGCAGCGCGAGCAGATCGAAGCCTATTGGCGGGACGGCTGGACGCTGGCACGGGGGCTTTTTTCCGACGAGGAAATCGAGCCTTGGTTGCGCCAGACGCGCGCCCTTGCGTCAGGCGCGGCGACGCCGAGCGAGAACATGCAAATGGTGCGCGACGTCATGGTGGCGAAAGGAAAGTTCGACCCGCCGACGCCGGAACACGCGATCTGCAAGATCAATTTTTTCGAGAACGACCCGGTGCTGATGACCTACGGCAGGCATGCGCGGCTACTCGACTGTGTCGAAGCGATTCTCGGACCCGACCTCTTCTTCGTCAACAGCATGTGCATCACCAAGCCGCCCGGGGTGGACGGGCGTCATCCCTTCCACCAGGACCTTCTGTACTTCGGCTTTCGACCTGGGGATGCGGTGATCGGCACGTGGACGGCGCTCGAGCGCGTGACACGCGATAACGGCTGTCTGGCGGTACTGCCGGGTTCGCACCGAGGCGACCTGATGCCGCACGGCGTCCCCGATTGGGAGCAGGTCAACTTCGGCTTCCTCGGCATCAACGAAGTCGGCGCGGCGCCGCAGCGGGTGCACGTCGAGATGGAGCCGGGCGACACGCTGTTCTTCCACTCGCTGCTGCCGCACGGGTCCGGTAGCAACCGAACGCCGGGATTTCGCCGCGCCATTTCCGTCCACTACGCCAACGCCAAGAGCGAAGACCTGTGGGGCGGCGTCGACAAATTAGCGAAGCGCCCGTGGATCCTCATGCGCGGCGAGGGGCCGGCGCGCGGCGATGGATGACGGGAGCGCCGCGCTGCCGGTCGTCGCCATCCG
>JBGTMF010000382.1:0-8597 GCA_041743795.1 Thermodesulfobacteriota bacterium
CACCGGCGCCGTCGGTTTCAGCGACGTCACGGTCGGGCCACCTGGTGCCGAGGTCGCGGTGCTGATCACGCTGGCCGGACGAGCGGTGATCGACGGCCGCCTGTTCGCCGCCGACGGCATGCCAGTCGTCGGCCACGATGTGTTCTTGTGGCACAGGGCGGGCGGCATGGAGACGCACTTCCGGCGCGCCACCAGCGGGCAGGGCGGCATCTTTCGCTTCCCGCAGGTGTCGTTCGGCAGCTACACGCTGCGTGCGGTGAACGCGGCAGGGGAAGGGGCGGTGCTACCGGTCGACATCGGCGTTTCCGTTGAGAACGGGGATTTCGACCTGACCTTCGGCGGCCTCGGCACCGTCACCGGAGTCGTACTCGACAACTCCACGCCGCGTAGCGCTACCGTGAAAGTCAAATACCGGGGCTTCGTCGCGTTCGGCCAGCAAGAGGAGATCAGCGTCGAAGTGGCATCAAACCTGCCCGTGGAAGAGACCGGCTGCGGTTTCGACTGCTCGGCGTGCTCGACGGCACACGAGTGCGGCACATGTACGGGGCGGTTCACGTTGCAGATTCCAGTCGGGGTGCCCTACCGGGTGGCCGTCGAGGACGATGCGTTCGCCGGCAATTCCGCCGCCGAGACCGACCAGCTGGACTTCCCTGGCGACAGCAACGAGCACTGCCTGAGTGTCGGCGAGAGCAGTGCCCTGCGCGGCACGGTGTACCTGGCCAACGGCTCGCGCGCCGGCGCCGGCATCGAGGTCGTCTACTCGGACATATTCGGGCAATCGCCGCTCACGACATCGACGGATGCCGAAGGCAGCTTCGAGTTCGTACAGTTGCCGCCGAGCGGATTTCGCCTCACCGCGCGCGATCCGCTGACCGGCAATCGCGCTCTGCGGTTCGGCAGTCTGGCCAACGGCGACGACGCGATCGTCGACCTCGAACTGCTCGGTCGCGGCACGGTGACGGTGATCGTTCGTGCGGGCGGCGTGGCGGTAGACGGCGCGCGCGTCGATCTGAGCAGCGGCTCGCCGGTGGCAAGTCTGTTGCCTCCGTTCCCGACACTATTCACCGGCGCGAACGGGCAGGTGACATACACCGGCGTGCCCGAGGGCGCGTTCTCGGTGTCTGCCTTCGACAACAACACTCTGACCGGCGGCCGCAATGGTAGCGCGATCACGGCCGACGGCGGTAGCGCGGAGATCGTCGTCGACGTCGGCGCCAGCGGTACGGTGGTGGGGACGGTGCTGGCCGCCGACGGCGTAGAGATCATCCCTTTCGCGCAAGTGCGGCTGCGCCGCGACGCCACGGGCGACGCCTACGCGACCAGCGACGAGGAGGGACGGTTCGTTTTCGAGTATGTCCCGCTCGGCGCCTTCGAGCTGGAAGTCTTCGATCCGAAGACGGCGCGCATCGGCTTCTACGATGATGCGGCGCCGCTGGTGCTCAACCTCGCGGGGCAGGAGATCGAGCGCAATCTGCGCCTCTTGCCCGTCGGCACCGTGCAGGGGCGCGTACTGCGGCAGATCGGCGCGGCGGCGCCGGGGGCGCAGGTCGAACTGCGATCGCCGCGCCTGGTGCAGGCCGACGGGCTGGTGCGCGACGTGTCGTTCTTCGGTCCGGGCAAACTGGCGACGACGGCCAACCAGTTCGGCGACTACCGGATCCCAGGCGTGCCGCAGGGTGAATTCGAACTGACGGCCACCGATCCGTTCAGCGGCGCAATCGGCGAGGCCGGAGCGCAGGTACTTTTTGAGAACGAAACGGTTGCGGTCGATATCGTCCTCGACGGGCGCGCCGAGGTGGTCGGCACGGTACGCCGAGCCGATGGACTGACGCCGGTACCGTTCGCCACCGTCGTGCTCGACAGCGGCATGACTCATCTCGCCGTGCAGAGCGACGCCACCGGCGCCTTTTCCTTCCCCAGTGTGCCGCTGGGAGACTTCACGATCACGGCGCGACCGCAGGGCGGGCACGACGGCGGTCGCGGCAGCGGCCGCGCCGACTTCGATGCCGAGGTGGTGGTGGCCGACGTCGCCTTCGACGGGACCGGCAGTGTTGCCGGCCATGTGGTGGATGCACTTGGCCAAGGTGTTGCCACCCAGGTCACGCTGCGGCGCTCGGCGCTAGACGATTTCCGCGAAACCACATTCTTTGCATTCAGCGCCGGCGACGGCAGCTACGCCTTCACCGATGTCCCCATCGGCGAATTCACCGTCACCGCCAGCCACGGCGTGCTGAGCGGCGCGGCGAGCGCCGTACTGAGCGACGACGGCGAATCGCTCGTAGAGATCGACATCTTCCTGGAAGAGGCCGGGACGGTGATGGGTAGCGTCGAGCGAGCCGACGGCAGCCCGGCCAGCGGCGCGGTGGTGACACTGGCCGGCGTGACGCGGTCATTTCAACTCGCGGTGTTGGCCTCTCCTAGCGGCGAGTTCGAGTTCATCGGAGTGCCGTTCGACGACGTCATCGTCAGTGTGTCCGATCTCAGCAGCGGCGGACGCGCGACCGTCGCCGCCACCGTCGATGCCGCCACTTCGTCCGTCGACCTGGGCGTCCTCGTCCTGGACGACACGGTTCCCGAGGTTCTGGATATCACGCCCGGTGACGGCGCCGTGCAGATCCCCCGCGATGGTGACATCGTCATCGCCTTCAACGCTCTCATCGATCCGCTGACCATCTCGCCGAACACGATCCGCATCCGCGCCGGCAATGCCGCCGTGGCCGGAACCTACGCTATCTCCACATCGGCTGGCCCGACCGTGGTAACCTTCACTCCGTCCGCACTGTTGCCGGAGATGCGTTCGGTCAGCGTCGAAGTGACGCAGCAGGTGCGCGACTCCTTCGGCCGCCCGCTCGTCGCCCGCGCGACGGCGACCTTCCAGACGGCCGACGTGACGCCGCCAATCATCAGTGCCGCCAACCTGGTGCGGGGCTGGGTGGTGATCGAGTGGAGTGAGCCCGTCGCGCTCAACCCGCCGGGCACGGTGACGCTTACCGACCTCGAGACCGGCTCGCTGGTGAGCGACACGTTGGTGCCGAGCCAGGCCGGCTTACAGTGGACATTCAAACCGACGGCGCCGCTGCCCGACGACGGGCGTTCCCTGCGGCTCGATGTCGAAGGCTGGAGCGACGTTTTCGGACTGCTGCAGGCGGCGCCCTACAGCAAGACGTTTACAACTGGAGACCGCGATGGCCCCGCCGTCGTCCTCAGTGCCGACGTGGTGCTGGTAGACGAGGCGACCAACACCTACCGGGCGACACTCGGGCAGACCGTTCGGGTCACGGCGACATCTCCCGACGACGACGTGTTGCTGGTCGACTTCTTCAGCGGCGAGCAGCGCATCGGTACCGACAATACGCCGCCGTTCGAGCACGTATTCAGCGCAGCCGGCGAGTTCACTCTGCGCGCTGTGGCGACCGACTACGCGGGCAACCAGGGGCCTGCGGGCTTCCTCCACCTCGAGGTGCAGTCGAACCAGGCACCGCAGGTCAGCATCGTCGCCCCGGCAGCGGACGGCGCGCAGGCGCAGACGGGCAAGAAGATGCTCGTGCGGGTCAGCGCCAGCGACGATGTCGGGCTGAAACACGTTGCGGTGACGGTGCTGGGGAATACGCACGTGCACCATCTGCCGCCCGGGGTGACCAACCGCACAGTCGACTTCCAGATCCAGATCTCGGCGGTGCAGGCGCCGATCGCGGGCGTCATTGTCGAAGCGCGTGCAACCGACAGCGCCAATCTGACCGGGCCGGTGGCCACCCGCAGCGTCGACGTCGTCGACGGCGTCAAACCGACCGTGGCGATCACGTCGATATTCGGGGACTTCGTCGTCGAGCCGGGCGACGTCATTCAGCCAATCCACGTCCAGGCTAGCGACGTCGGTGGCCTGACGCTGTTGCGGCTGAAGACCGAAGGGGTGCTCGCCACTGTCCAGGAAGCTCCCGTGCTCGACGGTCTCGTCAACGCCGGCGCCGACTTCAGCATAACGGTGCCGTCCGACGCGGCAAACGATACCACGATCACGCTGATCGGGCAGGCAACCGATGCGGCGGGACTGACCGGTGAATCCTCTCGCATCACGCTGCGCGTCAGTGGCGAGCCGACTGTAGAGTTGCTGCAGCCAGATCCGACGGACCCGCCATCGGGGCTGATCAACGGGGCGCCGTACACCATCATCGCCGCCGCCCCCCCCGCACTCACCAGCAAGGTCGAGTTCTTCATCGACGGCCAACTCGTCGGCAGCGACAGCACCGCCGACGCCAACGGCCGCTACAGCCTGAACATCCTGCTGCCGTTTGCCGACGATACCGAGATCGCCGTCGAATCGATCGACCTGCTCGGCCGTCGTTCCGCGCCCAGTCAGGCGGTGGTGTCGCTGCACGCCAACACGCCGCCGACGGCGTTGATCGGCTCGATCAACTCGCCGGTGTCGGTCGGCTATCCGCTGCAACTCATCGGCGCGACCTCGCACGACCCAGACGGGCAACCGCTAGCCTACCTCTGGAGCCTCATCGAGCGACCAGCGGGCAGCCAGGCGACGCTCAACAGCGCCACGCTCGCCAACCCGCAACTCACGCCCGACCTGATCGGCAACTACACGGTCGCCCTGGTCGTCAACGACGGCATCACCGACAGCGAGGAACCGGCCAGCGTACAGTTCGCAGCGGCCGTGGCCACGCCGACTCACACTCCGACCAACACCCCGACACCGACGAATACGCCGACAGCGACATACACCCGTACGCCGACCAGTACCCACACCCCGACGCCAACTCCGACAGCGACCCCCACTCCCACTGCGACACAACTCGCATCCAGTGGTGTGGTGCGTTGCGTGGACGGTATCGGCGCACAGATCAATACGGCCGTGTGTAACGATGGTCAAACGTTCGGTTACCTGACGATTCAGGACGCAGTCGACTTGGCGAATCCCGGCGACGAGATCTTCGTCGTCGGCGGCACGTTCGTAGCGGCTGACGCTCAGTCGGGCGACGCCGTCGTACGAACTGGCATCCCGATTTTTATCAAGGGCGGATTCAACGGTGGAGTAAGTGGCTGGGTCACACAGGGGTCGCTGCGTACAACGATCAACGGACAGGGGGTACGCGACGCCATCGAGAATATCGGCGGAGTGGAAGTGGTCATGGAGAAGCTGATCATCTCCAATGGTGGCGTTCGCAACCCGGATGGAGTGGTGACGATTCAGAACGGAAACGTCGACATCGCAAACGGAGCAATCGTCGGGCATTTTCACGTTCGCTCCGGCGCGACACTTGTGGCGCCATCACTGGCAACGCTTGATCACGGGTGCGTGGTGGATGGTGAGGGCTTGTTCCGGATTGCATCTGGGGGAACGATGTTCGTCGCGGGGGATGCAGTTATTGCTCGCCTGCTCCTGGAAGGAACAATTGATGGCCCTGGGTCTTTGATCATTTCGGAGAGTCTCGAATGGGGAGCGACCAGCGCGACGATGCGCGGAGTTGGTAGCACGACCATCAATCCAGGCGCCGTGATGCTGATGGCAACCAGTACGAATAAGAACGTCGAGCGAGATATCTTCAATGATGGCGAAGTGAATTGGAGTGGGGGCACTATCTGGATGAAAGATGCCGCCATCGTCACGAATCGCGCTCTGTTCGTCGCCCTCCTTACGAGTAACCGTAACGTGAACCTCAACGGCTCATCGAGCCCGGTGCCCCGGATTGTCAATCAAGGGACCTTCGTCAAGACGGGTTCAGGGAGTCTCGTGTTCAACGGTGGTGTTCGTTTTGACAACTCGGGATTCGTCAACCTAACCGCCGGCGAGATCAGGACTAACGGCAGTGGAATCTCAAATGGAGGCGCCTTCGCTATAGCATCCGGTACCACATTCGTGCTTGGTGCAAGTAGTGCTGGGAGTTCGTACACCCTCGGCGATCAGACCGAGTTGTACGGCTCGGGAGTCGCAAGGGTCGGCGACCTTGCTACCGTGAACTTGAGCGGCGGTACCGTGTTGGTTGAGGCGATGGAGTTCGGTCGCTCTACCTTGAATGGTCCGGGAAATCTCAATGTGACGCGCCTGCTTGAAATGAATTCCGGTACATCCAGCCTGACCCACAGCGGGACGGGAATCACCACGGTTGAACTCGGAGCTGAACTGATTGTTGCCGGAAGTGGTCCAAAAATCATCAATCGTACGATCGTCAACCACGGTGTTGCGTACTGGGAGGGCGGAACTCTTGCCATGGCCAACGGGGCGTTCGTGGTCAACGAGGGGGAACTCCACGTAGGTGCTTTGGGCAACGTATTCAGGAACAGCGGGAGTGCGTCGGTAGGAATCGACAATCGCGCCCTGATGGTGAAGGAGGACGGAACCGGGCTGACGCGGTTTTCTCAAGCGGCAGTCCTTCTCAACTCAGCGACCTTGAAGATTCGTGGGGGTACTGTTCGAGCTGAAGCGGGTCTCGGTTTGACGCCTTCCAGTACAGTCGAAATCGCCATTGGCAGTGGGGACGGCACAGGGTTCGGCAAGCTCGAGGCTACGACGAACGTATCCCTTTCGGGAGTATTGGTGGCCGACGTGGATTCCGGTTTCTCTGCGACTGTCGGAACCTCTTTTCAGGTGGTGACGTTTGGCGCTGCAAGCACCGGGGACCTAGCATATGTCGACGTTCCATTGGGAGACAATCTGATCCTGACGAAGAGTCGGTCGGCGACCGCGATCGGCTTGGAGGTTGAGCTCGCGCCGACGCCGTCGGTGACTCCGACCCCGGTGACGACCAACACACCGACGTCGCCGCCGACCGATACGCCTACTGCGACGCCGATTCCCTCTGCAACTCCGCTGGGATCGCCGACACCGGGGACGCCGCGTACGTGGATTGGCGGCGACAGTGCAGGTGTCGCCGGCTGGTCAAATCCCGCCAACTGGCAACCGGCCGGCGTACCCGGGGCGGGCGACGACGTCACAATTCCGGCGAGCACTGTCGACCAGCCCGTGCTTACCGGCGACGCGGCGGTCGGCAGCATTGTCGTCGAGACCGGTGCGGTGCTCGCCATCGCGGAGTATGACCTAATCGCGACCGGCGATGTGAACGCAGCCGGTGTCATCACTGGCAGCGGCACCTTGCGCGTAACCGGCGCCGGCAGCAGCGTTGGCGGTACGCTGCCGAACTTGAGGATCGAGGCTGCCGTGGTTCTGGCAGCCGGCGCTGCGATCGCCGGGAATCTGGAATTCGCGAGCGACTTCGCGCTCGCCGGAACCGCCGGTGTTGGCGGCCAGTTGGTTACGGCGGGCAGTTTGCTTCGCACGATAACCGGCGCGGATGTCTTACTCACGGTGGCCGGCGTTGACGTCGAGGGTGTCGTCTTCGACGGAGTGCAGCTGCTTATCGATGGCGGAGCGATTTCGAGATTTGGTGCATCCACGTTTGCCAATGCCAACCCCGACGCTACGCAGCTCACAATCGTTCACCCCGGGGCCGCGACTCCATTCGTTCTCAACGGCGTCGTCTTCAGCACCCCGCTCGAGGAGGATGGACGATACTTGGCTGCCATCGACAGCGAGCCGGGCGACGGATTAGAATTGACTGTCGAGCTGCACTGCGCAACGCCACCCGACGGCTCAGCGAAGACACAGATCCAGGATGCCAGCGTGACCTGGCACTCGTGCCCTTGACGGAGAATAGGGGACACCCCTATTTCGGCTGAAATCTTCATGAGAATCAGTTGGCTGGGGCAGTAATCGGGGTGTCCCCCTTTTCCCCGCCGGCTGCTTCGCAGCAGTTGTCAGTTGCCAGTTGGTAGCCGGGCCGTATCCGTTCGGTGACCCGCTTCTCCCACTGCGCTCGCTTGCTCCGCATCTCCTGCTCCTCCTGGATGCGGACTCTGCGGCCGCGATCGCATTAGGTCGAAACGCGTGTCACCGAACGGATACTTTTCATTAAACGCACTGGTCGCAAACTTCATAGAAAGACGATCTCGCCCCCGAGTCCTCTGTCGAGGGGCCACTGATCCCCGCTGGCCGACTCGAGTTCGCTGCGCATCAACCAACCAACTCAAAGTCCCAGAACCAATCGGGTGCGCGGGAGACGCGGTTGGCCGCCCACCCTCGGGACTGCCCCCATGTCTGATGGCGGATAGCTGAAAGCTGACGGCTGCCCGTCCGCATTGAATCCGCGCAGCCAAAACGCTAGGGAAATTGGGTTTGAGTCCGAGCTTTTCACGAAGGGAATCAAGATGGCGACGATGATTACGGAAGAGTGCATCAACTGTGGTGCATGCGAACCCGAATGCCCCAACACCGCCATCTACCAAGGCGGAGTCGAGTGGGAGTTCAACGGGGCGATGCACGCGCCGCTGTCCCAAGACGTGTTCTACATCGTCCCGGAGAAGTGCACGGAATGCGTCGGTTTTCACGATGAAGAGGCGTGCGCCACGGTGTGTCCGGTGGACGTATGCATCCCCAATCCGGCGATTCCCGAAAGCGAAGAAGCCCTCATCCAGCGCGCCAAGGAGCTGCATCCGGACACGGTGTTCCCGGACAATTTTGCGTCGCGGTTCAATCCCGGCCGCGCCGACGGCGAGGCGAAGCCCGCCGCGGCGGCGCCGGGGGCGGCGCCGGC
>JBGTMF010000383.1:0-25293 GCA_041743795.1 Thermodesulfobacteriota bacterium
ACGCCAGCGCCGCGCAGCGCCGCGCACTGGCCGGAGTTTTGACCGGGCGCGGACTGGCCGACGCGGCGCGCCGCGCCGGAATCGCATTGTGAGAGACTGATGCCGACGCCAGCTTCGCGAACGATTCGGGTCACGGTCAACGGTACCGCGTACGAGCGCACCGTCGAACCGCGCCTGACCCTGGCCGACTTTCTGCGGCACGACCTGACTCTGCCGGGTACCCACGTCGGATGTGAGCACGGTGTTTGTGGTGCCTGCACGGTGTTGTGGAACGGTCGTGCCGTACGTTCGTGCATCATGCTCGCCGTACAGGTCGATGGCTCGCACATCACTACGGTGGAAGGCCTGGCGGTGGATGGCGAGATCAACCCCATCCAACAGGCGTTTCTCGAAAACCACGGCTTACAATGCGGCTTCTGTACGCCGGGGTTCCTCATCACCGTAACTGAGATGCTCGAGCACAACCCGGACCCGAGCGACGAGGAGATCTACGATTACCTCGGCGGCCAGATCTGCCGTTGCACCGGATACCAGAGCATTCTCGCCTCCGTACGGGCAGCCATCGCCAAGACAAAAGTGAGTTCCGCGCCGAGCTGAAGGAAGAATTGAACCACGAAGAGCACGAAGGACACGAAGACAAGGAAGAGTGCGACGGAGGGACAGGCCTCCTACGTGCTCTGGTTGATTTTCGTGCCTGGAGAAACCGGCACCAGATCGGATCCGAATTGTGACGCGCATTCCGAACAGAATCGAAGATCTGCCGACATCGACTCCGCGTTTCATCGGCAAGGAGGTCGAGCGGGTCGAGGATCGGCAATTGCTCACCGGCAAGACCGAGTTCATCGACAATGTGTCGTTGCCCGGGATGCTGCACTGCGCGATCCTGCGCAGCCCGAACGCGCACGCGCGCATTGTCTCGATCGACACCTCGGCCGCGGAATCGATGCCGGGTGTCATGGCGGTGATCACCGGTGAGGACGCGCTGCGTTGGACCTTCCCGCAGCAGACCGTTCCGGAAGGCTGGGGCACGCTCAGTCTCGCGACGGATCGAGTGCGCTACGTCGGCGAGCCGGTGGCGGCCGTTGCCGCCAGCAGCCGGTATGTGGCCGAGGATGCCCTCGAAGCGATTTTCGTCGAGTACGATCCTCTACCGCCGGTCGTCGACACCGAGCAGGCGGCGAGTGCGCCGCCCCTCTACGAGGATCACGACAGCAACGTCGTCTATCAGCGCAAGTTCACCTGGGGAGATGTCGACGCCGCGTTCGCTTCCGCCGACAAGGTGCTCACCGAGAAGTTTCGCTGGCACCGCCTGGGCGCCAATCCTCTCGAGTGTAACGGTGTCATCAGCGAGTGGGACGTCGTCGACGGCACTGTGACGGCGCGCGGCAGTTTCCAGTCGCAGGTCAACATGGGCCTGCTTTCAGCGGCCGCGCTCGGCTTGCCGTCGAACAAGGTGCGCATCATCAGCCAGCCGCACGGTGGCAGTTTCGGCGGCAAGGGCGGTCCGCGCGGTACGATCATCACCGCGTTGCTCTCGCGCAAGGCGGGCGGTCGGCCGGTCAAATGGATCGAAGACCGCATGGAGTATCTCGCCGGCGGCGCCGGGCAGTCGTGGGATCGCTACTACGAGGTTTCGCTGGCGTTGCAGAGCGACGGCACGATCACTGGATTGCGCGTCGTCCTACTCGACGATCTCGGCGCCAGCGCCGAAGGCTTCGGCGCCGTCAGCGCCGCCAAGCCGCTCGCCGCTTTCACCGGACCGTACAAGATTCCGGTCGCCGAGTACGATCTGACGCTGGTGGCGACCAACAAGTTGCCGCAGAGTCCGTATCGCGGCATGGGACCGCCGCCGCACAATTGGGTGCTGGAGCAGATGGTCGATCTCGCCGCCGTCGAGCTCGGTCTCGATCCCGGCGACATCCGCCGCCGCAATTTCATTGCGAAGACCGCCTTCCCGTACACCATTCCCAGCGGCAACGAGTACGACAGCGGCGACTACGTGGCGGCGCTCGATGCGGTGCTGGAAATGTCGGACTACGCCGCGCTGCGCCGCGAACAGGAAGAGGCGCGCAAGCAGGGGCGTTACCTGGGTATCGGCTTGGTGAATACCATCGAACCCGGGGTGTTCGACTGGAACGCCTACGCCATCGTCGGCAGCCAGCAAACGGGCGTGCCGGAAGGCGCGACCGTGGCCATCGACATCATGGGTAAGCTGGTCGCCAAAGTCGGATTTTCGCTCGAAGGACAAGGGCAATACACGGTCATCTGCCAACTTCTTGCCGACTACTTTGGCGTCGAGATGAACGACGTTCGCGTTCTACCGCAGGATTCGCTCGCCGCGCCGCCGCACTTCGGTCCCGGCGGCAGCCGGCTCGGCGTCGCTATCACCGGCGCCATCCTCGGCGCCGCCGACCAGTTGCGCGAGAAGTTGCTGCGCGTCGGTGCCAAGCTGATGCAGGTGCAACCAGAAGCGCTCGAACTGCGCGATGGGATGATCCGTATCCCCGGTGTGCCCGAGGCGCAGATTCCGTTTGCCCAAGTCGCCGCGACCATGTTGGCCCGCAGCGATCTGTTGCCCGAGGGCATGGACCCCAACCCGCAGGCGACCTACGTGTGGACCGCGCCGGGCCGCACCCCGGCCGACGAGCATGGGCGGGCGAAGAGCTACCTGACGGCGGCCAACGCCTGTCACCTGGTGCTGGTGGAGGTCGACGTCGAGACGGCGGCGGTGAAGATCCTCAAGTACTTCATCGCCGACGACTGCGGTACGCGGCTCAACCCGGCGACCTGCGAGGGGATGACGCAGGGAGGCGTGGCGCAGGGCGTCGGCGCCGCGCTACTCGAGGAGTATGTGTACGACGACGACGGTCAGCTCCTGACTTCGACGTTCATGGACTACCTGCTGCCGACGATCTACGAAGTGCCGATGACGGAGAAGCGCGCGCTGGTGACACCGTCGCCGTTCACTCCGCTGGGCGCCAAGGGTATGGGCGAAGGGGCCCTGCACACGACGCCGGCGGCGGTGATGTGCGCCATCAACGACGCTCTGCGCCCCCTCGGCGTCAAGGCGCACGAAGTACCGGCATCGCCGAAGCGCCTGTGGGCCCTTCTGCAAAACGCGAAGGCCTGAGGGAACTCTGTGCCGCGGTGGTGAATGTCTTCGAAGAAGGATCGGCGCTGAAATCTGAACTTTGAAATCTGAAATCGCGCGCGAGTGCGCACAGGAGGGTTGAGCATGGCAGAGAAAGATCACTTCGTTGCGTTGTCCGAGTGTCACTTCATGAACCCGGAATCGATGCACGAGATCAGTTACTACCCGCAGTTCGAGCAGTGGTGGAAGAGTATCGATGGCGTCATGCGCGCCTGGGGCGGCGGTCGCGACCTGCAGGGTGGCGCGGCGATGCCCGAGCCGCGGGCGCACGCGCTGATCGAGTACATGGACAAGTTCAATGTCGACGTCTGCTTCGCCCTGCGCGAGTCGATGATGGACACTTCCGGCTACGCGACCTGCATGTCGACCAACGGCTTCATCATGAAGGAGATCGAGCCGTACAAGGATCGCATGTACCTCGAGTGCAACGTCGGCCCGATCCTGCGCCGCGGCGTCAAGAACGCGATCTGGGAATTGGAGTATCTCTACAAGAATGCCAACGCCAAGCTGTGCAAGGTGTACGCGCCGGAGGACGCGCCGCTCAACGATCCCGGCCTGTGGCCGTTCTACGAGAAGGCGCAGGACCTCGGCATCGCGCTGACCGTCCACACCGGCATGGCCTACGTGCGGCCACAGCCGACGAAGTTCACCCTGCCGCTGTTGCTCGACGACGTCTGTCTCGACTTCCCCGGCCTCAAGGTGATCGCCTACCACATGGGGTGGCCGTATCACGAAGAGTTGATGGGTCTGGCGGGCAAGCACGAGAACCTCTACCTCAGCCTTTCCGGAATCATCGGTTGGTTCGTCCACTCGCCGTACCGCGGCTACCACATGATTGGCGAGGCTTTGCAGTGGGTGACCGACGACAAGATCGTCATGGGCTGCGATCTGGCGTTCGATGACATGGGCGCCGCCGTCGACTACATCCGCAACTTCGAGATGCCGCAGGAACTGCAGGAGAAGTGGGGCTACAAGGATCTCTCCGAAGAGTCGAAGGCAAAGATTCTCGGCCTCAATCTGGCCCGGCTCGCCGGTATCAAACCGACCAAGCGAACGATGAGAGACAAGCCGAAGAGCAGCGGCATGAAGAAGCATTGAGAAGACTCACCACCAATGCACAGAGCACACGGGGAACTCGGAGTTCAGCGGCGCCCTCGCCGAGCGCTGGCGCGATGCCGCTGAGTTCCGAGTATTTTTCAATCTCTCTGTACCTCGGTGGTGAAAAGATTCGATGATCAATCTCAGGAATCAGGCGTGTATCGTCGGCATCGGGGAGACCCGGTATGTGCGCAAGCCGGGGTCGGGGCTTTCGCAACTGGCATTGCAGTTGCAGGCGGCGAAGAGCGCGGTCGACGATGCCAACATCTCGCTGAAGGACGTCGACGGGCTGATGCCGTTTCCAAACCTCGGCCATGCCGAGGAATTCGCCGCCAACCTGGGAATCGAGAATCTCCGTTTCGCGGCGACGGTTCACACGGGCGGTGCCGCCCCCGTCGCCTCGCTGCGGATCGCGGCGATGGCGGTATGCACCGGGGCGGCCGACTCGGTGTTGATCCCGGCCGGATGGAACGCCTACTCCGGCAGCCGGGCGCGCGATACGGTGTCGCAGGATGTTTCGTCATTGCCAGGCGGCGCCATCGCGCGCGATTACTATTTGCCGTTCGGTCTGACCGCGCCGCCGCAATGGTACTCACTGATGGCGCGGCGCCACATGCACGAGTTCGGTACGACGGCGGAGCAACTGGGCGCAATCGCCGTCGCCATGCGCAAGCATGCGCAGCTCAATCCCAACGCGGTCATGTACGGCAAGCCGATGTCGCTGGAAGAGTATATGGCGTCGCCGATGATCACCGACCCCTATCGGCTCTACGACTGTTGCCTCGAAACGGACGGTGCCGCTGCCGTCGTCGTCACCAGCGTCGAGCGCGCTCGCGACCTGGACAAGCCGCCGGTGTCGATCGTCAGCGTCGCCTCGGGGCAACCGTATCCGGCCGACGAAATCACCAATCGCAAGGATTTCTTCCGCACCGGACTGACGAATGCCGCGCCCGAGGCATTCGCCTTGGCGGGGATGACGCCGAACGACATCGACTTCGCGCAGATCTACGATTGCTTCACCTTCGAAGTACTGCAGCAGATCGAGGAGATTGGTTTCTGTGACCGCGGCGAGGGCGGGGATTTCGTCGAAGGGGGACGCATCGAGTTGGGCGGTGACTTGCCGGTCAACACCCACGGCGGCCTACTTTCGGAGGCGCATGTGCTCGGGATGAATCACGTCGTCGAGGCTGTGAAGCAGCTGCGCGGCGACGCGGGCGAGCGTCAGGTCGAGGATGCGCGAGTCGGCGTGGTGACCGGCTGGGGCGATTTCGGCGACGGCAGCATCGCCATCCTGAGTCGCTGAGGATCGAGAACCCCTGTGCTGATGTGCTCGATCGATCTGAGACATACGGAAGGCTGATTCCGATGGAAGCCAAACCACTGCCGCTGTTGGAGGGACTGAGCGAGGAGTTCTTCGGTTGGTGCAAGAACGGCGAGCTGCGATTCCAGCGCTGCACCGAGTGCGGTGTCTGGCGGCATGTACCTCGCGAGATGTGCGCCGATTGCGGGTCGATCGACTGGGACTGGCAGAGGTCTTGCGGACGGGGGAAGGTGTTCACCTGGACGGTCGTCGAGCGCCCCCTCCACCCCGCTTTCGCTGAATCGGTGCCCTATGCGCCGGTGGTCGTCGAGATGGAAGAAGGGGTCCGGGTTTTGTCCGAGGTCGTCGACTGCGCGCCGAGCGAACTGCGCATCGACATGCCGGTCGACGTTCACTTCGTGGCTGTGACGGAAGAAGTGACCCTGCCGGTGTTCCGCAGACGTGCGCCGGCCTGACGGCATCAAACCCGGCGGCGAGTATTACCAACGGAGACGAATCCGAGATGAGTGAACTGAACCTCCCCGCCACCTTCACCTACGAGAAGCGCGGCAAGATCGCCGTCATGACCATCAACCGGCCGCAGGCGATGAATGCCTTCACGGCCGAGATGCTGCGCGGCATGGATGCGGCGTTTGCCGATTTCCAAGCCGACGGCGACCTATGGGTGGCGATCCTGACGGCCGCCGGTGACAAGGCGTTCTCGGCCGGCATGGACCTCAAGGAGGCTATCCCGTTGCTGCAGAGCGGTGACGAGATGGGCTATGAGGACCACACCAAGCGGCCGTTCTCGGATGTCTTCAAGCCGATCATTGGCGCGGTCAACGGCTTCTGCATTGCCGGCGGTATGGAGTTCCTGCAAGGGACGGATATCCGCATCGCCGCCGAGACGGCGACATTCGGACTCGGTGAGGTGCGTTGGGGGATCATCCCCACCGGCGGCTCGCACATCCGTTTGCCGCGGCAGGTGCCGTGGGCGATCGCGATGGAGATGTTGCTGACGGGGAGAAACCTCACCGCGCAGCGCGCCTACGACATTGGATTGGTGAACCAGGTGGTGCCGGCGGAGAACCTGATGGAAACCGCGCTGCAGTGGGCCGAGACGATCTGCAAGAACGGTCCCTTGGCCGTGCGGACAGCGAAAGAGATCGCTGTCCGCGCGCTCAATCTCGAATCCGGTTTCGTTCTCGAGAAAGCGCTCGGCGCCCGCGTCATGCAATCGGAAGACGCCAAGGAGGGCCCGCGTGCCTTCGCCGAGAAGAGAAAGCCCAAATACCGGGGGCGGTAGCGCACGATGAAGTTCGCTCTCGGAATGCCCGGATTGATTCTCTACCCGCCGCTGATGGGAGCTTGGGAGCCGACGGCGACGCCGGCCGACCTGGTCGGCATCGCCCGCCGTGCCGATGCGCTTGGCTTCGACGCGCTGACGATCTCCGAGCACATCGTCATGCCCGAGGAGATGAGCGGTGCGATGGGCCGTCGGTTCCCTGATGCGCTGGCGGCGGCGGCGGTGCTGGCCGGCGCGACCGAGCGGATCCGCTTGCTTACCTACGTATTGGTCTTGCCACTGCGCAATCCGGTCGTTCTCGCCAAGCAGGTGGCGACGGTGGATTTCCTGTCGAGCGGACGTTTGCTGTTCGGTGTCGGGATCGGCCATGCGGAGAGAGAGTTCGAAGCGATCGGCGTACCCTTCGCCCGGCGCGGGGCGCGTTCGGATGAATACCTCGAAGCGATGCGCGAACTGTGGACGGCGGATCGCCCGGTCTTCGACGGCGAGTTCATCTCGTTCGCGAACATCGCCTTCGAACCGAAGCCGGTGCAGAAACCGCATCCGCCGGTGTTGATCGGCGGTAACTCGAAGCCGGCGATGCGCCGTGCCGCCAAGTATGGCGACGGTTGGCTGCCGTGGTTGGTCAAGCGCGCCGACCTGCCGGACTGCCTCGATTACCTTCGCAACCAGCCCAACTCGCGGGCCGCGGAGAAAGGATTCGAGGTCGTCATGCCGATCAGCGAGTACCAGGTGGAGGACTATTCCCACCGGCAACTCGGCGAGACGACGTTGCCGCGCTCTAGCCAGCAGATGATCGACGAGGTCGGCCGGCATCGCGACGCGGGAGTAACGATGGCGCAGGTGGCGCCGCCGCGAACACTGAGCCTGCAACACTTTCTCGACTGGGTCGAGTGGTTCTCGGTGGAGGTCGCGGCGAAGTTTCGTTGATCGATGCAACCGTCAGCAGAGGACAGATCGAGTCCCTGCGATTTGCTTTCTTCGCCGGGTGTGGTCAATGGAAGTGGACTGCTGGCAGTCCGCCACGGTGATGAAGGGGATATCCATGCACAACCGTTGGATCGCATATGCACTGGTTTTGTCGGCGGCTTCTCTGATTACGACTCCGTGTTTGGCCGTGTCGGCCGACGAGGTCCGAATCAAGCGTGTCCAGTCCGATGTCGATGCTCTCGCCAAGGCAACCTATGCCGGCGATGTGGAGACGATCCTGCGCTACACCTATCCGGCGCTGATCGCGGTGATGGGCGGACGGATCGCCACCAAGGAAGCGCTCGAGGATGCTTTTCAGCAGGTGAAGCGCCTGAACATGCAGATCGAGAAGTTCGAGTACCCGACGAAACCGACTTTCGTCGACGGCGAGAATCGGCAATACGCGATCATTCCGACCTACACAGTCGTCAGCGCCGGCGGCTTGCGCGCCGAGAGTTACAACTTTCAGATCGGCATTCGCGATGCCGAGAGCGATTCCTGGACCTACATCGAGGGATCCCGATTCGAGAAGTTACGCCAGGAATTGTTCCGGGATTTTCCCTCGGTCGTCGCCTTGCCGGAGATGTCGCGCAAGCAGCTGGATGTGGAGCCGACGCCGGCGCCTGAGACACCCGCGCCTCAATAAATGATCTCGGCCGCCACCAGCGCATCGTAGCGGTCGGCGTCCAGGCCGAGAATTTCCTTGAAGACCCGCTCGTTGTCGCGACCCATCACCGGCCCGGGTTCGACCGCCGCCTGCGTGCGACTGGTCTTGACGTAGGCGCCGTAGATGGTCTCGCGGAAGCCGAGGGGATGGGTCACTTCGATGTAGGTCCCGCGCGCCTTGTAGTGCGGATCGTCGAGTAGATCGCCGACGTTGAGAACCGGAGCGGCGGCGACGCCGGCGCCCTGCAGGAGCTGCGTCAGGCCGCGGTCGTCGTATTGCGCGGTCCAAGCGGCCAATTGTTCGTGAATCTCGGCGGTGGCGGCGACGCGCCCGCCGGCTTTGGCATATTCTGGCCGGGCCGCCCACGCCGGATCTCCCATCGCCCGTTTCAGATGGCTCCACTCGTCGTCGGTGAGAACTGCAATACTGATCCAGCGATCGTCACCGGCGCAGGGAAAGACGCCGTGTGGCGCGGCGGCGCCGAGGGGGTGACCATTGCTCTTGGGTTGCGCATTGCGGCCATTCATCGCGTAATCCATGAACGCCGGTCCGACCATGTGCATGATCGCCTCTTGCTGGGAGTAGTCGATGTGTTGTCCCTCGCCGCTGCGGTCGCGGTGGCGCAGAGCGGCGATGATTGGAAAAGCTCCGAGGATGCCGTTGTACGGATCCGAGTAGGCATTCTCTACCGGCACCGGCGGACCATCCGTGTAGCCGGTGAGACTGTCGAGTCCGGTCAAACTGGTGAGGCTCAGTCCGTAGGTGCGCACTCCTTTCAGCGGACCGTCGAGGCCGGCGGCCGGCATCGAAAACATGACGATGTCCGGCTTGACCGCCCGCAGTGATTCGTACCCGCAGCCCAGCTGCTCCATCACCCCGGGGCCGAAATTTTCGACGACGACGTCACACCGGGCGACCAGGTCGCGCGCCAGTTGTTGCGCCTCGGCTTTCTTTAAGTTCAGGGTCACGCTGCCGTTGCCGGCCCAGCAGGCGTGGTTCGACAACGACCTGTCGGGTCCGGGAATACCGTCGCCAAACGGCGGCAGAGTTCGCGTCAGATCGATGCGCGCGCGCGACTCGATCTTGAATACCTCGGCGCCGAGAAAGGCGAGCGTCTGACCGGTCACCGGTCCTGCCCACACCCAGCCGAAGTTGGCGACACGGATACCTTTCAGAGGAAGATTTTTCGCCATGTCACGCCCTCGTTATCACTGCAGGCTCTTGCCGAGAGTGGTGTAGACTTCGTCGTTGTGTTGGCCGAGCAGTGGCGCGGGGCTGCGCGGGCCGCCCGGGCAGGCGGGAAGCCTGAAGGGTGCGCCGAGGTTGCGAATGGTTCCGGCGACCGGGTGTTGCTGCTCAATGATATAGCCGCGTGCCTTCAGGTGATCGTGTTCGGCTGCTTCCCCGACGGTGAAGACCGCCGAGACCGGCACGCCGTTGGCTTGGCAGCGCTCCATGATCTCCATCTTGCCGTGCTCCATCGTCCACTGCTCGATGAGCGGATACATCGCGTCGGCGTTCTGAGCGCGGCTGAACATGTCCTGAAAGATCTCCAGCTGCATCCACTCGGGATCACCCATGCTCTTCGCAAGCCCGTTCCACTGCGCCGTCTCCAGGCAGAGGATCCAGACGTGGCCGTCCTTGCACGGCAGGATCGTCGCAGGCGCGCCCAGCGACATGCCGACGCCGGTGCGTTTGTCGAACTTACCGCTCTGGGCGACGGCACCGATGTTCTGCCCGCCGACGAAGGTGGCTGCAATCGCTTCGGCGCACGACACGTCGATGTGTTGCCCGCCGCCGGCGGTGTCGCGGCCGTAGATGGCGGCGAGCCCCCATGAGGCGGCGGCGCTGGCGCCAAAGAAGTCGGCGGAGAACGTCCCGTGCTCGAGCGGCGCTTCCCCCGGCCGCCCGCAGTACCGGCTGCTGGCACCGGTGAGGTGGTAGGCGTTGAGATCGTATGCATTCCACTGGCTGTATGGCCCGTTCTGCCCAAACGGCGTAATCGAGATCATCACCAGGTTTGGGTTGATCGCCGCCAGCGATTCGTAGGTCAGCCCCCAGGCGCGCATCTGGCGCGGCAGATAGTTCTCGATCAGGGCGTCGCAGTCGACAATCAGTTTGCGGAAGCAATCGCGCCCGGCGTCGGTATCGAGATCGAGTGTGACCGACCGCTTGCTCGTGTTGAGGAAAAGGAAGAGTCCGCTCTTCTCCGCGTCCGCTTGGTCGTCGGGGAACGGCCCCCACTGACGCGCGACGTCGCCCCGCGGCGGCTCGACCTTGACCACGTCGGCGCCGAAATCGGCGAAGAGCTTGGCGCAATACGGCGCTGAAACCATCTGTCCCAGCTCGATCACGCGAATTCCCTCGAGTGCCCCAATCGCCATGTGTCTTACCCTACATCCTTCGGCTATTCCCAGGCATCGATGCGAATCTGCTCATCGGCGCAACCGCGATCGCGAAGGCCCTGGGAAATGGCGGCGATCATCGGCGGCGGGCCGGAGAGGTAGAAGACACGCTCGGCCGCGTTCGCCAGGCGCTCCCAGATGCGATCCACCGAGATACGCCCCTGCGTGACCGCCGGAGCGCCTTCGGCACTTTCGGCCATGAGGTCTACCGTCATGCGATCGCCGAGCGCGGCCTTCGCCTGAAACTCCTCGGCGTGCAGCAGGAGGGCGGGGACGCGCGCTCCGTACAACAGGTGGACGCGGTGGCCGTCCGCTTCGGTCGGATCCAGATCCCGCAGAAACGAAGTGAAAGCCGAGATCCCGGTGCCTCCTGCGATCAGCGCCAGATCGCGATCGGCATGAATGACGAACTCGCCGTATGGCAATTTGACCCATACCTCGCTGCCGACGCGGAGTTCCTCTTCCATTCGTTTGGTATAGGTGCCGACCGTCGAATAGACGATCTCGATGCGGTCGCGTTCGCGGGGATGACTGGCGATGGAGAACGCGCGCGACTCCGGCCAAAAAGCCGACGGATCGTAGGCATCGATGGTCATCTGAAGAAACTGCCCGGCCTCGAATCTGGGAAGTTCCCTCTCCGGCGTCAGGTGAAGAGTATACACGTGCGCCCCGTGCGATTCGATTATGTCGACCGAGCATCGGATTTTTCGAGGAGTCGCCATGAGTTCGAATGCGCCGGTTTCCGTGTTGCCGCGGCCGCTCAGCCGCGCTTCATGAATTCGTGAAACGATTCGATCATGTAGTCGAGTTGACTCTCGTCCAAGCCGGGGTACACGCCGATGAAGAAGGTGCCCGTGGTGATGAGGTCCGAATTCTTCAAGTCACCGACCACGCGGTGCGGAATATCGATGTACGCCGGATGGCGCAATAGATTGCCGGCGAAGAGGGCGCGGGTCTCGACCCGGCGCACTTCGAGGTGCTTGACCAGATCGGCACGGGTGAAGCCGGCGTCCTCCCGCACCGTGATGACGAAGCCGAACCAGGAGGGATCGGAGTGCTCCGTCGCGTGCGGTAGAATCAGTCGATCTTGGTAGGGTTCCAGGGCGCGGTGCAGGCGTTGGAAGTTCCGCTTGCGCGCGTCGACGAAGCCGGAGAGTTTGCGCAGTTGAGCGCATCCGATCGCCGCCTGGATGTCCGTCGTTTTCAGGTTGTAGCCGATGTGCGAGTAGATGTACTTGTGGTCAAAGCCAAACGGCAGTGTGCCGAACTGTTGGGAGAAACGCTTGCCGCAGGTGTTGTTCTCGCCGCCGGCGCAGTAGCAGTCTCGTCCCCAGTCGCGCACCGATCGGACGATGCGACCGAGTTCCTCGTCTCTCGTCATCACGCAACCGCCCTCTCCCATGGTGATGTGATGCGCGGGGTAGAAAGAGGAGGTGGCGAGATGGCCGAACGTACCGGTCCATTTTCCGCGGTACGTCGTGCCGAGCGCATCGCAGTTGTCTTCGATCAGCCAGAGATTGTGTCGGTTCACCGCGGACATCACCGCGTCGAGGTCGAACGCATTGCCCATGGTATGAGCCATCATGATGGCGCGCGTGCGCGGACCGATTGCTTCTTCGATGCGATCCGGCAGTGCGGTGTAATCGCCGAGGCCGACGTCGATGAATACAGGAACGAGCTGGTTCTGCAGCAGCGGTGCAACCGTCGTCGGAAAACCGGCCGCGACTGTGAGCACCTCATCGCCCGGCTCGAGGCGACGGTCGCCCAATTTGGGTGACGTCAGGGCCGTCACGGCGACTAGATTGGCGGAGGATCCGGAGTTGACGAGGTACGCGTCGGACACGCCGACGGTGTCGGCGAAGTCGGCTTCGAACTCCTCGGAGAATCGATTTGCCGTGAGATAGAAGTCGAGAACGGAGTCGACCCCCGCGGTTACTTCGTCGGCGTCGAAGACGCGACCAGCGTAGTGAACCAGATCGCGGCCGGGCGAGAACGCGGTCGGGGCGAACTTGAGTTCCGCGTATTCCGCGACCTTGTCGAGGATCTCGCGGCGAAGCTGGGTCTCACGTTCCTGATTCGACGCCATAAGGTGATGTCTCCTGAAAATCTTGAATCTGCCGCAAGCAGATATCGATGGCGGGCTCGCGGGCGAGCCACGCCTTTTGCCACTCCACGCAAGCGCTGAGCGCCTGCTCCAGATTCCACCGCGGTTGCCAGCCCAGGCGCAGCCGGGCCTTGGAGATGTCGAGCTTGAGGTAGCCCGCTTCGTGCACGTGGGTGCCGATGTCCAGTTCATAGGATGCACCGTCGCCCCACTGCGAGGACAAACGGCGCACGATCCACTCGACCGGTTTGGCGTCGACGTCCTCGGGCCCGAAATTCCAGCTCTCGGCATCCGCCCCGTCGGCGAGGCCGAGGCGCTGTGCCAGGGTCAGGTACCCGCTCAACGGCTCGAGCACATGTTGCCAGGGGCGGATCGAATGTGGACTGCGAATGCGCACTGGCAGGCCCGAGTTGACGGCGCGGAAGAAGTCGGGAACCAGGCGATCGGTGGCCCAGTCGCCACCGCCGATGACGTTGCCGGCGCGGGCTGTAGCAATCGAGACGCGAGGCGATTCGGCCTCGAAGAACGAACTCCGGTAGGCGGCGGTGACCAACTCGGCGCACGCCTTGCTGCTGGAGTACGGATCATGGCCCCCCATCGGATCGATCTCGCGGTACCCCCATGGCCACTCGCGGTTTTCGTAGCACTTATCCGTGGTCACGTTGACGACGGCGCGTACCGTATCGGCTCGGCGCACCGCCTCGAGGAGGTGGACTGTGCCCATGACGTTTACTTCGTAGGTGTGGCGCGGCGCTTGGTACGACTGGCGGACCAACGGCTGGGCGGCGAGGTGAAACACGATTTCCGGTCCGGCGCGGCGGAGCGCGTCGGCCAGAGCCTCGGCGTCGCGGACATCGCCGACGACGGATGACGTCACCGTGTCGAGCCCAGCCAGTTCGAACAAGCTGGGGGAGGTCGGCGGCGCAAGCGCGTAGCCGGTAACTTCGGCTCCCATGGACGACAACCAGATCGACAGCCAACTCCCTTTGAATCCGGTGTGACCGGTCAGGAAGACCTTCTTTCCCGCCCAGAAAGTCGGATCGACGCTCACGACCGCTTCTCCTCGCCCAGGATACGGGTCCAGTTGCGGGATCTCCGCCATTGCTTGCGGTGGAGGAAGTAGCTGAACGTCGTGCGGAGTACGTGCGTTCCGTAGCTCCACACGTTGACGTAGTTCTTCTCGTCGCCGTAATGGGTCGGGATCGGCATCTCTCGGATACGCAGGTTGCGGTGAACGAACAAAACGATGATCTCGGTGTCGAAGTGGTAGTCCGACGAGAACGCCTCGAAGGGTACCTGCTCGAGAGCCTTGACGGAGAACACCCGGTAGCCCGAGTGGAACTCGCTGAGACGGGTTCCGAGCAAGAGGTTCTGCGTGAAGGTCAGAGCGCGATTGCCGAGATACCGGTACAGCGGCATCCCCCCCTGCAGCGGGCGGCCGCTCATGCGCGATCCGAATACCATGTCCGCCTCGCCGTTGACGACCGGGGCGAGCAGCGTCTCCAGCAACTCTGGAGCGTACTGCGCGTCTCCGTGCAGCATGGCGACGGCCGAGTACCCTTTATCGATGCAGCGGCGATACGCGACCTTCTGACTTCCGCCATACCCGAGATTGCGGGGATTGCGGATGATCTCGAGCTTTTCCATGTCGTGCGCGCGCTTGTACTGGGTTACCACCGAACTCGTTTCATCTTCGCTGTCGTTGTCGACGACGAAGATCTCGGCGACGGTCTGCTTCAGGGTGTCGGGAATCCGGTCCAGCACTTTTGGAACGGTCGCGGCGGCGTTGTAGGCGGGTATGAAAATGGCAAACTCAGGCTTCTCCGACATCGGTCTCCATCCCCCTCAATCCTTCCTCCAAGCTCACGCGCGGCGTCCATCCCGGCACGATGGGACCGGCATACCACGGCGTCATCATCTCGCGCTCGCGGTACGGCAGAACCCCCCACTCGATCGCCAACGGCTTGCCGAGCGCACGCTCATACGTTTCGGCCAGAGCGCGGATCGTCAGCGGTCGCCCGGAGGAGACGGAGAATGACTCGATTCGTGCGGGCGATTCGACCGACCGTCGGCCGGCGATCAGCAAAGCCTCGATGACATCATCAACATGCACCAGATCGATGAACTGCTCGCCTCCGGTCATGCCGATCGGCTGTTCCGCGTCGGCGGCGCGACGCAGCACGGCCAGCACCTTGCGCCGCGGGTCGCCGGGGCCATAGGTGTCGAAAAGCTTCACGTTGACTACCGGTAACTGTCGCGCGAAGTGATAGAAGGTCAGGATATCCTGGAAAGCCTGCTTGGTCGCGGCGTAGAGCGCGACCGGGTGATAGTCCTCACTTCCGTAATGCTGCCAGGAGGATCCGACGTTGACGAAGCCGGGACGAATTCCCTCCCCGGCGGCAGCAGCTTCGGCAAGCTGGGTTCCGAACAGGACATTGCTAGCGATCAGATCGGCGATGTCTTCCGCTCGGTGCGAGGCGAGGAATAGCGAGGCGAGATGAAAGATCATCGCCGGCGATATCGATTCCAGGCGCCGCTGCATGTCCGCCGTGGTTCCGTCGACGCGGTGGAGGTGGAGGTCCGCCTCGAGATCTTGGATCAAGTGTAGGTCCGATGACGGCCGGATCAGCCCGTGAACCTCGATCCCCTGGCGCACCAGCCGGCGCGCCAGATGAGATCCGATGAATCCGGTGATGCCGGTAATCAGGACGGGACTAGTCTTCATCGCGAAAGGGAGAAATTAGGGAGTCCAGAGTCGGGAAGCTTTGATCCCGATCCGACAAAAGCGGTCGTTCGCTGGGCCAGGCGATACCCGCCGAATCCCAACGGATTCCCAGATCATGGCTCGGCACGTGTTCGGTGGAGGTTCGATAGAGAAGAATCGCGTCGTCGCTCAGCGTGAAGAAACCGTGCGCCAATCCGCGGGGGATGTACACCATCGTCGGTTGCGACGCGTCGAGTGTGAAGGTCTCGTGTTGGCCGTAGGTCGGCGATCCGGTGCGCAGGTCGACGACCACGTCCAGGCAGGCGCCGTGCACACAGTGCACCAACTTGACGTGGTCATGCGGCGGAGTTTGGAAATGCAGGCCGCGCAGGACTCCGCGCCGCGAGACGCTGTAGTACTCTTCGCGAACATCGACAGCCAGCCCCTCATGTTGGAAAACGCTCGCCTGATAGATCTTGGTGAAGCTGCCGCGCTCATCCGCCGCGTGGAACGGTTCGATCAGGTAGCACCCGCGAATGCGGGACGGGATGACCTTCATTTCCATACCTTCCACGGAGCCTCGCCCGACTTCCAGAGGTCGTCGAGATGCAGCTTGTCGCGCAGGGTATCCATGGGGTGCCAGAATCCTTCGTGACGGTACCCCATCAGTTGCCGATCCGATGCCAACCGCTCCATCGGGGCGCGTTCGAGAATCGTATGGTCGGCCTCGATGTAGTCGAAGACGCGAGGCTCCATCACGAAGAAGCCGGCGTTGATCCAGTTGTGCTCGTCCTGCGGCTTTTCGCTGAACACGTCGACCATCCCGTCGCTCGCCATGGTCAGCTTGCCAAAACGCGCAAGGGGCTGCGCCGCGGTGACGGTGGCCAACTTTCCGTGTGCGCGATGGAACTCCAACAGCGCGCTCAAGTCGATGTCCGCCACCCCATCGCCGTAGGTCAAGAGGAACGGCTCATCACCGACGTATGGTTGGATGCGCTTGACGCGTCCGCCGGTCATCGACTCGAGTCCGGTATCGACCAAGGTGACGCGCCATGGCTCCGTCGTGTGCTGGTGAACCGAACGCTCACTCTCTCGTCGGAAATCGAACGTCACGTCGGACTGGTGCAGGTGATAATTAGCGAAGTACTCCTTGATGACGTAACCCTTATAGCCGAGGCAAATGATGAAGTCGTTGAAACCCTGCGCCGAGTAGATCTTCATGATGTGCCAGAGAATCGGCATCTCGCCGATCTCGATCATCGGTTTGGGTTTGAGGTGGGATTCTTCACTGATGCGGGTTCCGTATCCGCCGCCCAGGATCACAACTTTCATCCTACTTCCCTCGCCGCCTTTTTCTTGAAATGCAACGCTTCATCATTTCGCGGAATCCATGCGCCACTGGAGCCCGCTCCAGTTTGCGCTCTGCGGGCCCGACGAGACGCCCCGCGCGAGTGCCATTGAGATGCGATTGGATTCGACGCATCCCCCGGTCCCGCAGGCTCCTCCCGGAAAACCCCCCCCTGCACCGCAGTACTGTATCCGAGGCGAGGGAATTTCGCACCCGGCAATTGACCGTCGCGGGCACATCGGATGCAACCCGCCCGTCGAGACGAGCGAGCCCGCGCTGCAAGCAGGCGACCGGACCCAAACCAATAATTCCAGAAGCTGGTGCTCCCGCGAGCGGCAGCCCACGACCCGGACTCTGTATCGCGGCAATCGGTCGTGGAGTTTTCAGCAGAGTGGGTCAAGCGTCTTTGCCTGGCGACCCGCCGGCCGGCGGTTCGACGAATGCCGCGGCGCGCGTTGCGCGATTTGCTCGGTCTCCCCGATCCTTGCCGGCCGAAGCAGTTGACCCGGAGAGCAAGGTTCGCATATAAACGAGCGTTTGGTAGTTCCCGTCAAGGCCCTGTTCTGGGCTGAATACTCAAGAAAATTAGCAGGTTGGGGGTTTGGCGATGGCGAAGAATCCGCTTCATACGAAGCTCTGCGACATGCTCGGGATCGAGTTTCCGATCATCGCGTTCACGCATTGCAAGGACGTTGTCGAGGCGGTCGTCAACGCCGGTGGATTTGCCGTTCTCGGCGAAGCGATGCACACGCCGGACGAGATCGCCGCCGACATCAAGTGGATTCGTAATAAGGTGGGGGACAAGCCCTTCGGCATCGATTTGGTGCTGCCGGCATCGGTGCCGCCGACTGGCGATCTCGAGGAGCTGCGCAAGAAGATCCCGCAGGAACAGATGGACTTCTGGCTCGACATGAAGAAACGCCACAACATCCCTGACCCGAAGGGACGCATCGACCTGCACCAGTGGGGCGGGTTGAACAAGGAAATCGCTCGCCGGCAGCTCGACGTGTTGCTCGACGAGAAGGTGCCGGTGATCTGCTCGGGCCTGGGCAATCCGGCGTTCATCCTCAAGGACGCGCACGAGAAGGGCATCAAGGTCTTTGGTCTCGTCGGCAAGGCCCGGCAGGCAAAGAAGGAGGCGGATGCCGGAGTCGACGCCATCATTGCGCAGGGCTACGACGCTGCGGGGCACACCGGGCCTGTCGGTACGCTGTCGATCGTGCCGGAATGCGTAGCTGTCTCCGGCGATACCCCGGTCATCGCCGCCGGCGGAATAACCACAGGTGCCCACCTCGCGGCCTCGTTGTGTCTCGGCGCCGTCGGTGTCTGGACCGGCACCCTATGGCTCGCCTCGCGAGAGGGCGACAACGATATGATCATCAAGGAGCGGCTCATCAACTCGACCGCGGATGACACGGTATACTCCGACTGCATTTCCGGGTTTCCGATGCGCGTGCTCGATTGCGCTTGGACGAAGGAGTGGCGTCAGGACAACGCGCCAAAGGTCCTGCCGGCTCCGTACCAGATGCTGCTGAGTTCGGACTACATCCAGGCGGCCAACGACCACCGGCGCGAAGATCTGATGACGGAGGCGGCGGGGCAGGGCGTGCGCTTCATCGAATCGATGAAGCCGGCGCGGCAAATTGTCTTCGACATGGTCGAGGAGGCACTGGAAGTATTCGAGAAGCTGACCGGCATGGAAGCGGGCTGATTGGTAGCTTTTAGCTGTCGGGTTCCAGGGGGCAGGGAAGAATGACTCGGGACGAAGAGACGTTGCCGACTGTCACGGGCGTTGATCCCGATTTGGCGGGCAAGCGTGCGGAGTGCGATGGCGGTGGCCCGTTTGGCGCCAAGTACCTGCGCCGCGAGGACTTCGCCGGCGTTCTCACCGGCGAGTACATCGACCACGGCGAACCGCCGTGGCGCTGGTACCTGATGAAAGACCTGTACGTGAAGCCGGACCACTACCCGTTCGATTCGGTGTGGTGCATGCAGGGAAATCTCTTCTTCGACGGCGAACGGTAGGGCTGGGTGTCGGAATGCGCATTGTCGTTTGTGTGAAAGAGGTGCTCGATCCGGACGCGGTCGACAACTACGTCCTGCACGGCAAGCTGGTCATCGGCGATGACGGTGTGACGCTGACGCAGACGTCGATCCCGCGTCTGATGAACGCCTATGACGAGCAGGCGATCGAGGCGGCTCTGCGCCTGCGCGATGCGGGGATCGACTGTACGATCGACGTTGTCTGCGTCGGCCTCGAACCGACGGCGATCTTGCGACATGCCGCCGCAATGGGTGCGGACGAGATCACGATCGTGCCGCTCGACCAGGCGAAGCTCGACGGTCGCGGGATTGCCACGATTCTCGCCGCATACATCAAAAACAAAGGCGGCGCGGATCTGGTGTTGTGCGGTCGCCAGGCTTCGGACGACGACCAGGGCGTGGTGCCGGCACTGATCGGTGAACTGCTCGACGCGCCGGTGGTGACGATCGCGCGCGCCGTCGAGATCGACGGCGATCAGGTACGCGTCACGCGCGTCACGCCGGATGGCGATGAGGTCGTCGAGACAAGCCGGCCGGCGGTCGTCACCATCTCCAACGAACTCGGCACTCCGCGTTACCCTACGACGATGCGGACGATGAAGGCGCGTAAGCTGACTCCGGTGCAGGCGACCTTGGAGTCGTTGTCGCTGAGCGCAGCCGAGGTCGCGCCGCTCGTGCGCGTGACACGACAGTACGTTTCGAGCGTGCAGGGCAACTGTCAGTTCATCGACGGCGCGACCGCGGATGAACAGGCGTCGGCGCTGGTAGGCGTGCTGCGCGCCGAGCGCGTGATTTCGTAGGGAAGGGGGCGACGCGCGGTGGCGGATGACGCATTGCTGTTTTGTTCGTTCGATTCGGGGCGGGACGGCCTCCCGGCCGGCGCCGAGGAAGTCCTTACTCTGGCGCGCTCCGTCGCGTCCGCCCGCGGCGTCGACCTCGACTGGCTGGTCGTTGGGCCGATGCCGGCCGGCGTTGCCGAGGCCGCTGCGGTGCACGGAGTTTCGCACGTCGACCACGTCGACGACCCGCGCCTGGGCGAGTTCCTTCCCGATGTCGTTGTCGCGGCGATCGCCGGCTACTGCGCGCGGCAGCAGCCCGCTTCGCTTTTTTTTTCACAGACCTTCGACGCTCGACTGGTGGCGCCGCGGGTGGCGGCTCGGCTCGGCGTCGGGGTGGTGATGAATGTCGTCGATCTGCTGGCGACCGGCGAGGGGTTGGTCGCGACGACGACGGCATACGGCGGTGATACTCGTGTCGAATACGAGATTGCCGGCCACGCGGTCTTCGGCGTCGCCGGCGAATCAATTCTCCCCGAGCCAGCGGCCTCGCCGGGCGCTGCGACGCCGCGTTCGATCGCCGTCGAATTGAGCGGCACCCGCGAGCGAATCCGCACCGTCAAGAAAGCGAGATCCGAAGGACCGCGCCTCGAGGAAGCGCAGATCATCGTCGCCGGTGGACGCGGCTTGCAGGAAGCGGAGAACTACAGACTGGTCGAAGATCTGGCCGCGGCGCTCGGAGGACTGGCGGGTGCGTCGCGGCCGATCGTCGACGACGGCTGGACCGACTCGTCGCACCAGGTCGGATTGACCGGTAAGATCACGCGGCCGGTGCTCTATATCGCCGCCGGCATTTCCGGCGCCAGCCAGCACATGGTCGGCTGTACGGCGGCCAAGACGCTGGTGGCAATCAACACCGACAGCGACGCGGCGATCTTCAAGTATGCGCGCTACGGCATCGTCGGTGATTGCGTAGAGGTTCTGCCGGCGCTGACGCGCGCCGTGAAGGGAGGATGATCGTGGCAACCGTGCACGCCGTCGAGGGCCTTTTCGCCGACACCGCGGCCGGGCCGCGCCTGTTGGGAACCCGTTGCGCCAACTGTCGCACGCCGTACTTCCCGCGAACTCCCGTCTGCCACAATCCGGACTGCTCGGAGTCGAAGATCGAGGACGCTGAGTTCGGCCCGCGCGGAACACTGTGGGGCTTCACCTTTCAGGTGTTCCCGCCGCCGCCGCCGGCAAAGTACGACGAACCGTTCAAGCCGTACCCCATGGGCTTCATCGATCTCGACGACGGCCTGCGCGTGCTCGGGCAGGTGAGTATCGAGGACATGCGAAAGGTGGCCGTCGACATGCCGGTAGAGCTTGTCATCGAGCCCCTCTACCACGACGCCGACGGCAACGAAGTCGTCACCTGGAAATTCAAACCGACGAACCAGCCCGCACAGTAGCGAGGGGATTTGCAGAATTCCCCGAGCTGAATTGCTGAGAGCTGAGAGCTGAGAGCCAAATATGCGCGACGTAGCAGCGGTTGGATTCGGGATGCACCCGTGGGGCAAGTTCGAGGACAAGTCGGTCACCGAACTTTGCCGCCACGCCGTCGAGGCGGCACTCGCCGACGCCGGCGCGAAGTGGCGCGACATTGAAGCCGTCGCCGCGGCGAGTTCCCGCTTCTCAGGCGGCAAGGGGTGGGGGCTGAACGGCAACGACGTCGTCGAGGAGATGGGTTCGACCGGAATCCCCGTTTACAACCTATCGGCCGGCTGTTCGGCGGGAGCGAACGCCTTCAATATCGGTCACACCCTCGTCGCCAGCGGCGCGCACGACATGGTGCTGGTCGTCGGCGGCGAGAAGATGCCTAAGGGGTTCATTCAGACCTCCGGCGTCGAAGAGCACAGCGACCCAGAGTTCCTCCGGCAACGTTGCATCGGCATGCCGGGCCCGGCCTTTTGGGCGGTATTGTGCCGGCGTCGAATGCATGACCACGGCACGACTGAGGAACAGATGGCGAAGGTGGCGGTGAAGGCGCGCAAGAACGGCGCCCTCAATCCGAACGCTCGCTACCGCGCGGAAACCAGCGTCGAGGCGGTTCTCAAGTCGGCCCTGGTCGTCTACCCACTGCACCTGTTCGAGATTTGCGCTGTCAGCGATGGCGCCGCTGCGGTAATTCTCTGCTCGGCGGAGAAGGCGAAGCAACTGAGTGCCAAGAAGGTCTGGGTAGCGGGCAGCGCGGTAGCGACGGCCCGCTTCGATGACGGCATCACCCGTGGTATCGGCGGTATCGCACCGGCGGGCATCACCCACCACAGCGAGGCGAAGGCGGCTGTGCACAAGGCGATGAACGCGGCCGGCGTCGGTCCCAAGGACATCGACTTCGTCGAGTTACAGGACAACACGGTCTACTACGAACTGGCTTTTCCGGAAGAGTGGGGGTTCTGCGAACCGGGCCAGTCGGAGTGGATGCTCGAGCACGACGAGACGATTCCCACCGGGAAACTGCCGATCAATCCGAGCGGTGGCTTCATATCGTTTGGTGAGGCGACGACGGCGCAGGGGCTGTTTCAGATATGCGAGCTCGGTTGGCAACTGCGCGGCGAGGCGGGCGCGCGGCAGGTACCGAACGCCAAAGTCGGCTTGTGCCAGACCATCGGCCTCGGTGGCAATGCCACTGCCGTGGTCCTGAAGAACTGAAGTCATGACGAAAACCGCACTGCTCGCCGACGTTCGCATCATCGAGAGTTCGATGCTCGGGCCGGCGGCGATCACCACCCACCTCGCCGACATGGGCGCCGAGGTCGTCAAGGTTGAAGCCCCGTCCGGCGACTACGTGCGCGAGATGACCTGGCCGATCATCGACGGTGTCTCGCTGCTGCACCTGCACATCAATCGCGGCAAGAAGAGCTTGACGTTGGATCTGCGCAAACCCGAGGCGGTCGAGGTCTATCTCGATCTGGTGCGCGGTGCCGATGCGGTCGTCGAGGCAATGCGCCCAGGGGCCTTGGCCAAACGCGGCCTGAGTTTCGAGCGGATGCGCGAGGTCAATGCGAAGATCGTCTTCTGCAGCATCTCGGGTTATGGCGCTACTGGTCCGTACCGCGATCTACCGGCGCACGGCATCGCCTTCGACACCTGGGGAGGCATCATCAACCCGGCGTACGATGACGAAGGCTATTGCTACATCCCGGAACACGCCTCGATCGGCATGCATGCCGGACCGATGTTCGGCGCCATGTCGATTCTCGCCGGAATCATCCGCGCGCGCTCGACCGGCGAGGGCTGCGCGATGGAACTCGGCCAATCCGATGCGGCGGCATACATGGACTGGTACCGCATCGAGAGCTGGAAGGCGTACGAACGCCCGCAGTCGGAGGTCACGGGCAACAAAGCAGATAACTTTGAGCGCCGCGCACCCGGGACGGCTGGAATGAAGGAAGGCGTACGCTACCAAATGTACGAGGCGGCGGACGGACATGTGCTGTTCATGGCTTCGGAACAGGCGTTCTGGAAGAACTTCTGCGAGACAGTCGGTCGCATGGACCTGTTTGACAAGTGGCCGGGTTCGAGATTTGCGGACCACGCGCGCAACAACCGCGAACTGCAGTCGATCCTGCGCGACATCTTCAAGGAAAAGAGTGCGGAGGAGTGGCTGCGCCTCGCCAACGAAAAGAACTTTCCGATCGCGCCAGTCAATACGCCGAAGAGCATCGCCGATGATCCGCAGTTCCGCGAACGTTTGCCGATGTATCCCGTCGCTGGGCACGGCGCCGAGATGTTGCCGTACCCGGTCAAGCTCTCTGGTGCCGAGCTGCCGATCCCCGAGCACGCGCCGACGGTCGGGCAGCACAACGACATGGTGTTGGAGAAGGTTCTCGGCTACGACGCCGCGAGGATCGCGGCCCTGAAGCAGGCGGGCGCACTCGGCTGACCGCGAGATGCGGCAGCGGTCTCATCTCACGCGCGGGGAAGCGAATTGCGCGTGTCCGGCGCCGCCGACCTGCGCTTCGACGCCGTCAGGCGATCGACGAGGATTGCGAGCAGCGCACCGGCCAACGCCAGAGCCATGTCCTTCTGCGCGTCCCAGACATCGCCCTGTGTGCCGAGAAAGGCCGTGCCGGCGGCGGGATCGACGATCGCCGCGACAACCCATTCGACGAGTTCGTAGAGTACGCTCCAGAACGCGACGAGACCGAGACCGAGATACGCCGAGTTCCAACCGCTGAACCCCTGCGGCAACGACAGCTCTTGTAAAGGGCGCAGGATGAGCAGTCCAAAAGCGAAATGGACGATGCGGTCGTAGTGGTTGCGGGATAGGTCGAGGGCGTCGCGGATCCATTCTCCGGCGGGAACCTCGGAGTAGGTGTAGTGACTGCCGATGGTGTGCAGGATGGCGAACAGGGTTGCCTGGATGTAAGCGCGGTCGGAGAAACGGAAACGCCGGTACGTGAACACCGCCAGTGGCACGGCCAGCATCGTCGGCAGGTTCTCCAGAAACCAGTCGTCGCGGTAGCTTGGTTCGATCGCCAGAGCCACCCAAACCGCGAGAAACGTAGTCAGGCAAATCGCAGGTACGTACGGCTTGCTCATTTCGCCGAGTCGTCTGCCTGCACGACCGCTTTGGTTCTTCGCGAGCGCTGCGCGTTTCATGACCAGTCTCGGTGTCGGGCGATCCAGACCTCTACGGGGTCGACGTCGTACGGGATCAGCGGTCTGCTCGGCCGCGCCGGAAACACTGCGCTGTCGATTCGTTCCAGTACCATGCGGCTTTCCAGGACACTACAGCGATCGCCTGTCTCTACGCTGGAGCATAGCGAGGTGTGCACGTAGTAGAGGCAACGAGTGGGGGCGACGGCGATGTCATAGGTGTCGGGCAACCGCGGATCGATGGCTACGGACGGCGCATCGGCCGGCCTGACGTAGGTCGGAATCTCGACACCGCTGTTGCCTACCGAGGCGAGGTGGATGACCCTGCATTCGGGCGGCAGGTCGCGCAGCCGATCACGCAACCAACGGTATTCGAGATGATCGGTGGTCCGATCGGTGACGATCGGCATGGCCAGACGGAACCATGCGACAACCAGCAAAGCCGCGGTTGCGAGGCTGCTCCAGTTGCTTCGCCACAGCGGTGCGAGGACGCCGCCGGCGACGGCGAGAATCGGCAATGTCAGAAACATTCGATCGTAGGACTGCTGCCAGATCCAGCTCTCGCCAAACAGGTGGCGGGTCAATAACATTCCGGCAAGGGAGGCGACGGCGATCGGTGCGAGTCGCCGCGCAACTCCACCAGCGGCGGCACAGGCGAGAGCCAGCGCGGCCGACCACAGGAGGGGTTGCAGCGACGCGGGCGGTGGCGGCCGCATCAGCACCCCGGCTCGAACGTTGGCGAGAACATCCAGCAATGCGTCGCTGCTGGTGGCGAGGGCCA
>JBGTMF010000384.1:0-10742 GCA_041743795.1 Thermodesulfobacteriota bacterium
CAGGTTCTGCTGCAAGATGATCTCGGCGCGTTCGCGCCGCGGCTTGTCGCTGCCGAGCACCGAGATCTGATTGGTGTACATCGTCGCCCGTTCGAGGTGCCGGTACTGAAACGCGAGGAACGGACCGATCGTCAGCAGGCCTACCAGCGACGCGAGCATTACGTGTCCGCGGCGGCGCCACAGCACGTCGGCAAAGAGCAGAACCACGGCAAGCAGAAAGAACGGTAGAGTCGCCTGTGAGATGGCATACGAGTAGACGCAGACGCCGAAAAAGAACGCCGAGAGAATCCAATCGCGGCGTCGAGACACTTCCCCGAGGGCGCGCACCAGGAAGTAGAAGCCGAGGCCGAACCAGAAAGGAAAGCCGATCAGCGAGAAAGCGATGCGGCTGAAGTGCAGGTGCCAGGGCAGCACGGCGAGAAAGACCGCCGCGGCGAGACCGGCGGTCGGTCGAAAGAGTTGGCGACCGATGAGAAAGGCGACCGCGACGGTGCCCGTTCCGTAGAACGCCGCCTGCAGCCGGGTGCTGAACTCGGTGAGTCCGAACAGTCCCGTCCAGAGCATGCTCGGGTAGATGTAGAGGGGATACTTGAAAGCGCTGATCGACCAGACGAAGAGCGGAAAGTTCTTGCCGTGCTCGTCATGGCCAAAGTGCAGGAGGCTCCAGGCGTTGTAGCCATTCGCCGCCTCGTCGCAGAACAATCCGGCAGGTACATCTCCGAGGTTGTAGACGCGCAGGGCGAACGCCGCGGCGCAGACCAAGGCAAGACCGAGCCAATGCCAGCGCCGGGTTGGTTCGCGCCCGGCAATCTGACCCGGTTGGCGCGACCTGCTTTTGATTGGGTTGGTAAAGATGCGCGCGGAAACCAATCAACCTCCGTGGTTCAGGCAAACCGATTCACCGCAGTAGATCATTCCTTCACAGCAGTTGTCGAAGCAGAGCCAAGTATACGCAACGGGCAATTGTGGTGACGGTTGAGATAGCCGGCGCAGATGGAACGCCTTCGGCGCCAACTTGTTGGGTTTTGTCTTTCCGAGTCAAATCCTGAATCCTCGCGTATCCATCATGGGTGCTAGATCGACAGGGCGCGACATCGGCGACAACATCGACGGGCTGCGGCGCGCTTTGCTTGGCTGGTACGACCGCAGTCGGCGAGATCTACCGTGGCGGGCGGACCGCGACCCATATCGGATCTGGGTCGCCGAGGTGATGTTGCAGCAGACGCGGATTTCCGTCGTCGAGCCGGCCTATCGGAGGTTCCTGCGCGTCTTCCCGACGATGCAGACGCTGGCGTCGGCCGACGAGGATGCCGTTCTCTCCCAGTGGTCCGGCCTCGGCTACTATACGCGCGCGCGCTCCCTGCACCGCGCGGCGCGACAACTCGATGCAGAGAATCAGAGCTTTCCGCGCGACTATGCCGCGGCGCGGCGCCTGCCGGGTGTCGGCGCTTATACCGCCGCGGCGGTATTGTCGATCGCCTACGACGAGCCGCATGCGGCCATCGACGGCAACACCGTGCGGGTGCTGTCGCGGCTTTACCGGCTGGGATTGCCGAACGGGCGCGGTGAACCGCACACGGCTCTGGCCGACACACTGCTCGACCGGACGAGGGCGGGCGATTGGAACCAGGCAATCATGGAGCTGGGTGAAAGGATCTGTACTCCCGTCTCTCCGCGATGTCGCGTCTGCCCGGTTGCGCTGTATTGCAGTGCCCAGCGCGCCGGTGTCGTCGACCGCCATCCGCCGCCGAAGCCGCGGCGCACCGTCGAAAAGGTCGAGGCGACGATGCTCGTCGTCCGCAACCGGCGAGGCGACGTCGTTCTCGAACGCGGTGCCTTTCCCTACCTGCCGCGGATGTGGCTACCCCTGCTCGACAGAGATTCCGACGCCAGGGCGAGCGATGCGGTCAGCGAAATTCGACACGCCATCACGCACCGCGCCTTCCGCATCCGCATCGTCTCGCGGCGTGCCGGCGCCGCCGAGTTCCGCGCGAACCTGCGTCGATCCAGTCCCCCGGTCGAACGGCGTGCGTTCTCTGAGAGCGACCTGGAAGCGGTGGGGCGTTCGTCCCTGCTGGAAAAGGCACTGGCGGTAAGCCAGACTTTTTAACTCCCAGCATCGAGTGGAGCCGAACTGTCCGGCCGGCGGCGAGTCAGTCCAACTGCAACCGCTTGCCCGCCATCCAGCCGCCGTCGACGACGAGGGGGTGGCCGGTGACGAACGAGGCGTCGTCGGAGGCGAGGAAGAGGATCGCCGCTGCGACTTCTTCCGGACGGCCGGCGCGGTCCATCAGGTGCCAGTGGATCATCTGCTCGCGCACGGCTTTCAGGGCCGGGTCGTGCAGCATCTGGGTGAGCGGCGTGTCGATCAGACCGGGGCAGACGCAGTTCACCCGGATACCGTGACTCGCGTAGTCGATCGCCATGGTGCGCGTCAGCTGCAGGACACCGCCCTTGGAGACGTTGTACGCCAAGGCCCCACCCATGCCCTCGAGTCCTTCGACGCTGGCGATGTTGATGATACTGCCCGAGTTCTGTTCCATCATCGCCGGCACGACGTGCTTGGCGACGATGAAGGAACCCTTCAAGTTGATGTCGACGGTGCGATCCCAGTCGGCAACGTCGAGTTCGTGTGCCTGGCCGATCCCTTCGACACCGGCGCCGTTGACCAGTACGTCGATGCGCCCGTGCGTGGCGCGGATGGCGGCGACGGCATCGCGTACCGCCGATTCGTCGCGCACGTCGACACCACCTGCGAACGTCGACCTCGGCGCCGCCGCCACGACGGCGTCCCATGTCGCCGGCCGCGCCGCTACGTCGAGGCCGGCAATCGTCGCGCCCTCGCACGCGAAGCGCTCGGCGCAGGCGAAGCCAATTCCCGAAGCGGCGCCGCTGATCACGGCGATTCTATCGTCGAGTCGTCCCATTCAGATCTCCAAGAGTCTTCACCAGTTGGCCAAGGCGGCGGCGCGTCTGCGGTGGTCGGCGGCGGTGCCCATGAAGGCGCGGTTGAAAAGGGCGCGGCGGAACCACAGGTGCAGATCAAACTCCCAGGTGAAGCCGATGCCGCCGTGCAACTCGATTGCGTAGCGCACGACCATGTCGTAGACGTCGCTGAGGTGCGCTTTGGCGAGCGCCGCGTGGCGCTCGGCTTTATCGGGAATGTGGTCGAGGGCGTGCGCAGTGTACCACCACAGTGACAGGGACGGCTCGAGATCCGTGGCCATGTCGGCGAGCTGGTGTTTGACGCCCTGGAAGGCGCCGATGATCTGGCCGAACTGCTCGCGCGTCACCGCGTAGTCCGCCGTCATGCGCAGGCAGCGGTTGGCGCCGCCGAAACTGTCCGCTGCCAGCAAGACCAGACCGATGTCGCGGGCGCGATCGATGGCGGCGCGGCCGGCGGCGATCTTCACGGCCGGAGTCTGTTCGAATCGCACTCCGTCGAGCCGGCGGGTCATGTCGTTGCCCCGCACCGGCGTCGTGGCGAGGCCGGCGGCGCCGCGTTCGACGAGCCAAAGTCCGGGACCATCCGCGTCGCGCGCGGCTACAACCAGGACGTCGCTCTCACCGGCGTAAGGAACCAACGATTTGGCGCCGGTGAGCGCGCCACCGTCAGCGGTCGTCTCGAGTAGGTCGGCGTCCCAGGTGCCGATCTTCTCGCCGACCGCCAATGTCGCCAACGCCTCGCCAGTGGCGATCGCCGACAACCAACGCGCCGCCTCGGCGCGATCGTCGCACGCGGTGAGCGCCGCGATCGCCATCGCGTTGCCGAGGAACGGACCTGGCGTCGCACCCCAGCCCATCTCCTCGGCGACCAGGGCGAGATCGAGAATCTCCAGGCCCGAGCCGCCGTGCTCCGGCGGCACCGTCAGGCCGGCGACACCGAGATCGACGAGGCCGCGCCACAGGTCCGCGTCGTGGCCCGAATCGCTCTCCATGATGGCGCGCGTGCGCGTCGTCGGGCACTCGCTGTCGAGGAAGCGGCGAACCGTATCCTTGAGCAGGATCTGGTCTTCCGTGAGTCCGAAATCCATAAGCGTCTCGTAATTGCTACACGTTGCGCGGCAGACCGAGGCCGCGCTCGCCGATGATGTTGCGCTGGATGTTCGGCGCGCCGCCACCGAGAGCCATGCCCCAGTACCACATGTACGCCGTCGAGAATCCTCCCATGTCGGGCGCGCTCGGCTCGCCCGGTGCACAGAGGCCGTGGTCGCTGAGGATGTCCATCGCCAGGCGGGTGACTTTGTAGACGAGGTTCGTCGAGTGCAGCTTCGGGACCAATCCAGCTAGACCGGCGTCTTGGTGCTTCGCGCCGAGCGTGAGCAACCGGAAACCGTTGTACTCGGCCGCCAGCAGGTCGGCCTCAACCGTGGCGATGCGATCGCGCATCACCGGGTCGTCGATGACGCGGCGGCCGTCGACCTCGATAATCTGCGCCATCGCGACCAGGCCGTCGAATGTCCGCCGGGCGAGGGATGCGTTGCCGATCAACGCGCGCTCGTGTTTGAGGGTCGAGCGGCTGACCAGCCAGCCCTGGCCGCGCTCACCGACGATGCTGTCTTTCGGTACGCGCACGTCCTCAAAGAACACCTCGTTGAAGTCCTCTTCGCCGGTCATCTGTCGCAACGGCCGGACGTCGATTCCCGCGGTCTTCATGTCGATGAGGAAGTAGGTGATGCCGTCGTGCTTCGGTTTGTCGGGCTCGGTGCGGATCAAAGCGAACATCATGTCCGCCTCGTGCGCGTTCGACGTCCAGATCTTCTGCCCGTTGATCACCCACTCGTCGCCGTCGAGCACAGCGCTGGTGCGCAGCGATGCGAGATCGCTGCCGGCGCCCGGCTCGCTGTAGCCCTGGCACCAGGTGATCTGACCGAGCAATGTGCGCTCGACGTAGCGCTGGCGCTGCTCTTCGGTTCCCTTCTCCACCAGCGTTGGCGCCAACATGCTGGGGCCTTGTCCCATGATCTCGAACGGCGCCTTGGCGCGCTTGAATTCCTCGGCGATGATCGTCGCCTTCAACGGATCGGGTGGCTGCTCGCCGCCGCCGTATTGGCGCGGGATCGAGCGATACAAGTAGCCGCGCTCGATCGCCTGCTTGCGGAACTCGGTGGCGCGTTGATCGGTGCGAACGCCGCCGCCCATCGCGCCGCGCACAGTCTGCAGATCGGCCTCCGGTGCCGAGGCGCGGTCGGCGTCGCTCCAGTTGGTGGCGAGGAACTGCCGCACGTCGCGGCGAAAGCCCTCGTATTCCTTACTGTAACTGAGATTCACTTTGGCGCTCCTTTGGAAATTCGCCCCGTACGCGCTTCGCGCTTCCGCCTTCGCCACGGCTACGGCGGACAGACCGATGGGCTCGGTAGTGCCGGCAAAGCCGGCACTACCTCCGGTTTCCAACTTCGAGGCCCGTCTTTTCTATGGTTTCTGGGCGACCGTAGGTCATGTCCACTCCTGTGAAGCGGATGGTGAGTGAGGGTGCGGTGAGACAGGGCGGCGGGGCGAGATCGGCCCGGCGGATGTCGGGCTGAGTTGAAACGAGCGTTTGGACAGGGTTAACAGGTTGTCGCCGGGGATCTCAAGACCGAGGGGTCGGGTGCCGGGGGCAGGGAGAGCGCATCGATGAAGCGATTCGAAGGCAAAGTTGCATTGATCACCGGCGCCGCGGCGGGGATCGGGCGGGCGACAGCGGAGCGATTGGCCGCGGAAGGTGCCGGCCTTTTCCTCGTCGATGTCCAAGCCGAGGCCCTGGCTGAGACGGCACAACTGTGTGCGACGGGCGGCGGCACCATCGCTGTCGCACCCTGTGACGTAAGCGATCCGCTGCAGATCGAGGCCGCTGTACGACGCTGTGTCGAGGAGTTCGGCAAACTCGATATCCTCATCAACATCGCCGGCATTCTCAGCCTCGACCACACACACGAGCTGACGCTCGAACGCTGGAATCAAGTGCTGACCATCAACCTCACCGGCACGTTCCTCTTCTGCAAGGCGGCACTGCCGCACCTGCTGCAAAGCCGCGGCAACATCGTCAACACCGCCTCGACCGCGGCGCTTGCTGGCATGCCCTATGGAGCGGCCTACGGCGCCAGCAAGGCGGGGATCCTCGGGCTGACCAGGGCGCTGGCGGTGGAGTACGGCAAGCAGGGCGTGCGGGCGAACGCCGTCTCCCCGGGCTCGATCAAGACGGCGATGGGCAGCCGCCAACACCTTCCCGAGGGATTGGACTGGAAGTTGATCGAACGCCACATGCCGCTCGACCGGGGCCGCGGGCCCGAAGTCGTCGCCAATGTGATCGCGCTCCTGGCATCGGACGAAGGCGCCCACATCAATGGCGAATCCATCCGCGTCGACGGCGGCACTCTGGCTTGACACTTGGAGGGGGTCTGCCCCGCTTGTCGGCATCGGCACGGGCAGAGGGAGCCGACCGGTCCTTGAAAAGGGGGCGTTCTCCTCTATCCTCCGGTACCACTTGGACGTACCCAGATGTGGACACTCGATGGCGACGGGCCCCTTTATCAGCAGGTTTATCGGGCCGCGCGGCGGGCGATTCTGACCGCGGAACTGGCGCCGGGAATCCGTTTTCCGTCGACGCGGGCCTTGGCCAAGGATCTCGGAGTTTCTCGCAACACGGTCATTCTCGCCTACGATCAGTTGCTCGCCGAGGGATACCTCGTCAGCCGTGAGGGGTCGGGAACATTTGTCTCCACCCAGTTGCCCGACGACATGACGGAGGCCATCCGCTCGGATCGAGCGGAGAACGAAACGGCCGATATCTTCTCGCCGCGCCTATCTGCGTATGGCACCAGACTGTCGGCGTTCGGCGCGCAGCAGCCGGTCTCCTGGGAGGCGCGGACGCCCCCGCTGAGTTTCGACTTTCGCTACGGACGCCCCAACTTCTTCGATTTCCCGCACGACGCGTGGTGCCGCGTGCTGGCGCGTCGGGCGCGCCGCGCGTCGGTGCGCCAGCTCGACTACGGGCCGCCGGGAGGTCGCGAGGAGTTGCGCAACGCCATTGCCGAGTATCTCTGGCGCAGTCGCGGTGTCGTCTGCACACCGGAACAGGTGGTCATCGTCAACGGCTCGCAGCAGGCGCTCGATCTGGCGGCGCGCGTTCTCATTGATCCTGGCGAACGCGTCCTCATCGAGGAGCCGCACTATCCCGGTGCGCGCATCGCTTTCGAGGCGGCGGGCGCAGAAGTAGTTTCTGGTCCGCTCGACGACGACGGACTGCAGCTCGCCGGGGTGAGCGACGACTTGAACATCCGCCTCGCCTATGTCACGCCGGCGCACCAGTTCCCAAGTGGCGTGATCATGCCCATTCAGCGGCGGTTGGAGGTGCTCGCCTGGGCCGAGAAGCGCGATGCGCTCATTTTCGAGGACGACTACGACAGCGAGTATCGCTACTCCGGTCGTCCAGTCGAGGCGTTGCAGGGACTCGACCGGGGCGGCCGCGTTCTATACTCCGGCACTTTCTCGAAGCTCATGTTCCCGGCCTTGCGATTGGGCTACCTGGTGTTGCCGGCGGCACTGGTGGCGCCGATCACGACCGCCAAGGCCGTCGCCGATACGGGTTGCCCGGCGCTCGAGCAGTTAGCCTTGGCGGACTTCATTCAACAGGGCCACTTCGAACGCCACCTGCGGCGATCGCGTACGCGCAACGCCAAGCGGCGCGAGGCGGTCCTCAGCGCACTGGACCGACACCTGGGTGACCGCGTCGAAGTGACGGGAGTCAACGCCGGCCTGCACATCCTCGTCTGGCTTCCGGGTTTCGCCGCGCGCCGCCTGCCGGCACTGCGCCGTCGCGCCGCCGAGCAAGGGGTCGGTATCTATCCCGTCACGCCCTTCTTCCGGGAACCGCCGCCGCGAGCCGGCCTTCTCCTCGGCTTCGCCTCACTACAGGAGAAGGAGATCGAAGAGGGAATCCAGCGCCTGGCGCGCCTCCTCAACAGCCGCGATCAACCGCACGGGTGAAGGTAAGCTCCGTCCCGTTGAGAAACCCCGAGGCGGCCCTTCGACAGGCTCAGGGCGAGCGGAAAAGCTTTTTAAGGTCGAGGCGGAGAACCGTTCATGCTGAGCCCTTCGAGTCTGCTCAGGACATGCACTTCGACTTTGCTCAGGACAAGCTTGCCGAAGCATGCTGTGGGGTTTTTCAACGGACGGCTGACTAGTGCGGCTGATTCAGCTCGATCATATTCCCCGCCGGGTCGTGTAGGAACACCTGACGGCCGGCGCCGGGTATGTCGATCACCTTGCTGACTTTGACACCGCGCTCGCGCAGCGATCGGCAGGCGTCCTCGATGTTTCCAACGCGCAGGGCGAAATGCTGTCCGACGGGGGCGACGTGACCATCGACCTGTATCAGGTGAATTTCCTGTTCGCCGCAACGCAGCCACATTCCGGGAAAGCCGAAGTCGGGCCGCGGCAATTGTTCCATGCCGAGCACCTCGAGGTAGAACCGGCACGCGGTTTCGACATCGTCGACGTTGATCGAGACGTGGTGCACGCCGGAGAAGTTCACATGAAGACGAATCGCAGATCGGCGGACGATTGCAAATGGTTCGTCGCCGAACACAGAGCTCGATTCCCCGATCGCAATGCGCTCGGTGCATCCAATTCCGTCTCTCTCGCGGTGGCTGCCGAGCGGAGGTCGCGGCGCTCTCGCCAGCAGAAAAGAGGTGAGCCGGCGATCGCGGTGATCGCCGGCTCTGAGGAGGGAGGAGGAGAGGGGCGGCGCCGTGTCCGGCGCCGCCCCGTGTAGCAGTTGCGGAGGGGGGTCCGCTCTGGGCTACGTGACCGGTTTGACGCCGCTCTTTCGGCTTCATTCACGAGAATTCCCGACGTTCGTGGATTGTTCTGCAATTCCCCATGTTTTCAAATACTTGCGGCAGCGCCTCGGGTAATTCGGGAGTCCGCACCGGATCACAGTCGCTATCGCAGGGTAACAGCGCGCACGGAATCGGCCGCGCGCTGCCATCGTCTTGCCGCATCGGGTCGAGCTGATTACTGTGCCGCCATGTCCAACGGCGCGATTGCTCCGGCGCACCCCTCGGCGACGATCGTGCTCATCCGCGATGGTGAACGCGGGCTCGAAGTTCTCTTGGTGCGGCGCAACGCGAAACTCAAGTTTCACGGCGGCGCTTGGGTGTTTCCCGGTGGTCGCATCGACCCGGCGGATCGCCTGCCGGATCGGCCGGACGATCTGTTGGCGGCGGCGCGGCGCGCCGCTGTGCGCGAGCTCCGCGAGGAGGCGAGTCTGAACCTCGAGGCCGATCAGCTGCGCGCCCTATCGCGCTGGATCACTCCGGACTTTCTCCCCAAGCGATTCGATACCTGGTTCTTCATCGCGCCGGCGACCACCTTCGATGTAGTCGTCGACGGTGGCGAGATACACGAGTTTCGCTGGACCTCACCGGCCGACGCCCTCGCCGATCAGAGCGCCGGCGCAATCGAGTTGCCGCCGCCGACGTTCGTCACGCTGAGCGAGCTGGCGCGCTGTCGCGACGTAGTCGGTGCGCTCGGCGAACTGTCGGTGAGCGAACCGCGCGCGTTCACTCCCCGCATCTGCAACATCGAGGGTGGCGCGTGCTCGCTCTACGAAGGCGACGCCGGCTACGACGCGGTGGACCCGGAAGCCCCCGGCGCCCGTCACCGCCTCTGGCTGCTGAAGTCGGGTTGGCGCTACGAACGGGCGGATTAGCGCGGTAGGCCGAGGACGCGCTGGGCGATGATGTTGCGCTGCACCTCGGAGGTGCCGGCGTAGATGGTCGCGGCTCGTGACCACAGCAGCTCGCGCGCCCAGTAGCCGTCGGCTTCGGCGGCCGGGTCGCCCTCGAGCAGGAGGGCGACCGGCCCGAGGATTTCGAATGCGTCGTCCATCAGGCGCTGCTCGAGCTCGCTCCAATACAACTTGAGGATCGAGCCCTCGGGTCCGGGTTGCCCGTTGCGGACGATCTGGCTGGCGTTGCGGTAGGCATTCAATCGGGCAATCGATACCTCGGTCGCCTGCTGCGCCAGTCGCTGTCGGACCAGGGGGTCACGGCAACGTCCGAGACGATCGGCGACGGCGACGAGTGACTCGTGCTCCAGGCGCAAGCGCGCGTGCGGCGCGGTGCCGCCGCGCTCGTGCATCAGCGTCGTGATCACTACTTCCCAGCCGCGGTCGATCTCGCCGACGACGTTTTCCAGAGGGACGAGTACCTCGTCGAAGAAGACCTCGTTGAACCACGCCTCGCCGGTGATCTCGACCAACGGCCGGATGGTGATGCCCGGACTGCGCAGATCGACGAGGAGAAACGTCAGTCCCTTGTGTCGCTGCGCCTCCGGATTGCTGCGCACGACGAGGATGCACCAGTCGGCGTGTTGGGCAAAGCTCGTCCAGATCTTCTGACCGGTGACTGCGATGCCGTCACCGCGCACTTCACCGCGCATGCGTAGCGCGGCCAGATCGGAGCCGGCATTGGGTTCGGAGAAGCCCTGGCACCAGATCTCCTCCCCGCGCAGGATCCTCGGCAGGAACCTTTCGCGCTGCGTCTGCGTACCGCAGTGGATCAGCGTCGGCCCCACCAAGCCGAGCGCGACCGACAGGTTCAGACTGTCGGGCGCACCGGTGCGAATGCACTCCTCGTTGAAGATGAGCTGGCTGACCGTGTCGGCGCCTCGCCCGCCGCAAGCGATCGGCCAGGAGATCCCCGCCCAGCCGCCGTCGTACAGCGCACGCTGCCAGCGGCGCGACAGCGCGATCTTGG
>JBGTMF010000385.1:0-13864 GCA_041743795.1 Thermodesulfobacteriota bacterium
GCGCATCCGCGGCCGCGGCATGCCGGCGCTCAAGGGTGGCGAGCGCGGCAACCTCTACCTGCGCGTCGCCGTCCACATTCCGCAGCGCGACGACGAAGCAATCGCCGCCGCGGCGGCGGCGATGAGCGCCGGTTACGAGTCCGACGTGCGCGGTGAGTTGAGGTTCTGAGGATCCGGGCGTGGTGAAATACATCGAAGTCCGCGAAGTGTGTATCGAGCTCCGTCTCGACGAGGCGATGGTGCGCGATCTGGCGCGGGAGGGTCTGGTGCACATACGCCAGCCGACAGCCGGTGGCGATGCGGTAATGAGCGCGGACGATGCCGAGCGCTTGCGGGTGATTGCGGTCCTCATGCATGAAATGGACGTCAACCTGGCCGGAGTCGAAGTCATTCTCCACATGCGCGAAGATTCGCTGGCCATGCGTCGCCAGTTCGACGAGGTCGTCCGCACACTCGTCGCCGAACTGAAGAAGCAAGTGGACGAGGACTGACGAGAGCCGCGCGCGATGTCCGACCGCCGCAAAGAGGAAGCGCCACCGATCGAGCCCGAAATCGGCGAAGGCGAAGAGACTGAAGAAGTCGTGGACGAGGATGGCGACGTCGATCTCGAAGTGATCGAACCGGATGTCATCGAGGCGCCGCCGCAGGATGACATCCTCGAGGCCGCCGAGTCGGAAGACGAGGAAGAAATCCCGGTCGAGCCACGCGGTTCGTTGATCCCGTTCGACCCGCTGCAGGCATACCTCGCCGAAGCGCGCCGCTATCCGTTGCTGTCGCGCGAGGAGGAGAAAGAGCTGGCGATCCGCTATGTCGAGAGCGAGGACGTCGACGCCGCGTACCGGTTGGTGACCGCCAATTTGCGGCTGGTGGTCATGGTGGCGCGCGAGTACGCGCGGGCCAGCCGCAATCTCCTCGATCTGGTACAGGAGGGGAACATCGGCTTGATGGAGGCGGTAAAGCGCTTCGACCCCTACCGCGGTGTGCGCTTTCCTTCGTACGCGGTCTGGTGGATCCGCGCCTACATCATCCGCTATCTGATCAACAACTGGCGCATGGTCAAGGTCGGCACGACGCAGGCGCAGCGAAAACTCTTCTTCAATCTGCAGAAGGAGAAGGACAAGCTCGAACGGCAGGGGATCTTTCCCGACGCCAAGCTCATCGCCGAGCGGCTCGACGTCAAAGAGCGCGAGGTCGTCGAGATGGAGCAGCGCCTATCGTCGCGCGATCTCTCGGTCGATGCACCGAGTCGCCACGACGAGGACGGCACGCTGCTCGACGTACTCCCCAACCGCGCCACCGACACCGAACAGGACTTCGCCAACGCCGAGTTCGCAGCGCAGATCGGCTCGGTAATTCGCGAATTCGGCGACACGCTGCAGGGCAAGGAGGCGCGAATCTTCGAGGCCCGCTTGGTGGCGAACGAGCCGCTGACGCTGCAGGAGATCGGCGAGGAGTTCCAGATCAGCCGCGAACGCGTCCGACAGATCGAGGCGCGTCTCAAGAAAAAGCTCAAGGCCTACATGCTGGAGAAAATCGGCGACATCGAGGACTCGCTATAACCCGCTGGTTGCGGCATTTCGGCTGCACGAGAATCCCGCAGCGGCCGGCGGGCTCGGCGGGCGGCGCTGGCGAACCCACAACGGCTCGTATATTTTGACGCAATGGCGCGCACCACCTCGGCGGGACTCGTGATCATCGGCAACGAGATTCTCTCGGGCAAGGTGCAGGATACGAATTCACCGTTTCTCGCCACTCAACTGCGTGCTGCCGGGGTGATGCTCGAGCGGATCATCGTCATTCCCGACGAAATCGACGTCATCGCACAGACGGTTCGCGAGTACAGCAATGTGTACGATCTGGTATTTACCTCGGGCGGTGTCGGGCCGACGCATGACGATCTCACCATCGCCGGAGTTGCTGCCGGGTTGGGGCGCAGGGTGGTGCGCCATCCACAGCTGGAGAGCGCGCTGCGCGAATTCTTTCGCGGCGGCGTCGAGGAATCCCACCTACGGCTCGCCGACGTCGTCGAAGGCACCGAGTTGCTGGCCGACGGCAATCTCAAATTCCCCACGTTTCTCGTCGAGAATATTTACGTCCTTCCCGGGATTCCCGAGATCTTCCGCGACAAGGTGAAGGCGATCCGCGACCGTTTCGCGACCGACCCGTTCTACCTGCGCGTGATTTACCTACGAGAGCAGGAGACGGCCATCGCCGGCTACCTGAATCGAACCCTGGAGGCCTTTCCGGATCTGCTTCTCGGTTCGTACCCGAAGTTGAACAACCCAGAGTACAAAGTGCGCCTGACGCTGGAATCAAAGGATCGCGATTACCTGGAGGGCGCTCTCGGCAAGCTTTTGGAGTTGCTGCCGGCGGAAGCCGTCGTGCGGCACGAGTAGGAGATGGAGGTGAGGGAATGCGCAGAATCGTGATGGTGGTGTGTCTCGGCTTGGCTCTGGCGTGCGCCGGGCCGGCGCAGCCGGCTGCTGCTGCGCAGCCGTACGTACGAGATCTCGGCTTGGGAATGGCCGCGATCGGTACCAATTTTTTCTACATACCCGCCAAGATGATCTACGCCACCGGAGGTGGGATCGTCGGGCTCCTCGGCTATGGCCTGACCCTCGGCAATCTGGAGGCGGCACAGAACATCTGGAGCCCGACGGTCGGTGGCACCTGGGTGGTGACGCCGGATATGATGAGCGGGCAGAAGCCGATCCTCTTCAGTGGGGAGAGTTACGAACCGCAGCGTGAGCGAGTGGGCGCCGACGAGCGATAGCACTCTCGTTGAAGAACGGATCGCTTGCTGCAATCGGTTTATCGGCGCCATGTCTGCATTGCGACATACTCGGGATTCACGACTCTGCCTCGCTACCCCGCCGCGGCTTGGTTGCAGACGCCGGTGTTGCGCCTTGCCACGGCGACGAAATCCTCGCTCTCGCTTGCGCGACCGTGTTTCCATGGGCTGCTAGTGGCGGGACGCGGCCAGGCTCAGTTCGTCGCCGCCGCGGCGAGTGTCGATCGCATCCCCGCCGGGAAGGTCGCGGAGGTGGCGCTGGCGGGTCGGTCGAACGTCGGTAAGTCGTCGCTGCTGAACCGACTGGTTGGCCGGCGCAGCCTTGCGCGCGTCAGCAATACCCCGGGGCGAACCCAGCAGATCAACTTCTTCGAGGTCGGCGAGACACTGATGCTGGTCGACCTGCCGGGCTACGGGTTCGCCCGCGTGCCGCTCGCGATCAAGGACGCCTGGCGTTCCCTGGTCGAGGCCTACCTGCAGGACCGCGAACATCTGCGCGGCGTCGTCGTACTGGTCGACGGTCGTCGTGGCGTCTCCGAAGAGGACCGTGACCTCATCGACTACCTGGCGGCGCTCGAGACGCCCTGTTGCATAGCGGTCACCAAGGTCGACAAGCTGAAGCGCAGCGAGCGGGCGCAGCAGATTCGCGCCATCGAGAGTGCTCTGCCGGTACACGCCGTGATCCCCTGCTCGGCGACCACGGGCGAAGGTGTCGGCGCACTGTGGGAGCGCATTCGGCTGATGGCGGGGAACGGCTTCGGCCGCGTGGGGTGATGCCTGGCCTGCGGTCGACTGGTCGGCCGTCGCGAAGTGTTCAACCGGCGGCGAAAGGCAATCGACTCAACAGGGTGACCGTCGCGGCGATGGCGAAGAGGCCGTAGAGTGAGCTCACCGCGACGAGGATGGCGATCCGGACGCGGCCCGGTCGGAACGGCGATGGCAACAGGCGCAGGTTGATCCACAGCGTCAGCGGCGCGTAGATAGCCATGGCGATGCCGCCGAAGAAGCCGGCGCTGAGCAGGAAGAGGAATGGCGGGATCGCCTCGTAGGCATAAGTGAGCGCCGTGCCGGCCAGCATCCATGAGACGGCAATGAACGCGTATAGCGCACTCGTTTCCCGTTTCCGTGCCCAGCCGAAGGTTCCCTGGAGGATGTCGGTGCAGCTGCGGGCGACGCCGTCGAGCAGCGTCAGTTGCGTCGAGAAGAGGCAGGCGACGCCGACCAGGAGAAAGACAGTCTTGCCGGCGCCGCCCCAGATCGAGCCGAGGATCGAAGCCTGTTCCCAGACCAGCAACTCGGTGCCGGGCACGATGCCGCGCGGATGCAGCACGGCCAGCGCGCCGACGATAAAGAGGAGAATCGTGAACGTGTTGAGAAACCAGAAGAAAAGTACCTGGTCGGCGGTGAGATGCCGCATCCAGGCGCGCCAGTGGATGCGGTTCTGCGCGGAATCGCGAATCTCGAAACCCTCCGTCGCCGCGCGTTCGGTGTGACCGCGCAGCGGGTTGAGTACCGCCGGGATGTGCGCGCCCATGCCCCAGCCCTTGTCGCGGATGTAGAAACAATAAAACAGATTCGCAGTGCCGCCGGCGCCGGCGAACACCATCGCTGAAAAGAGTTCGTAGCGCGGCATCTGCGGGTCCTTGAAGGGGAAGTTCAGGGCGCCATCAGCCAGTGCCCGCCAGACGGAGGCGTCGGTGACGGAAAAGGCGATGGCGATCAGCCCGAGCGTGACGATGACGACCAGCACCTGCACTGTTCGCTCGACCGAGCGATAAATGGTTCGCGGGCCGAAGAGGACAGCGGCGACGGCGGCGAAGGTGATCGCCGTCCACAGCGTCGCCGATCCCGGACCGTCGGGCCCGACGGCGAGGACTTTCAAGGCGCCACCGCAGGTGCGCGCCCAGCCGGGAACGATCCAACCGACGACGTTGAGGGCGAGGAAGACGTAGGAGAAAACATGTGAAACGCGCCGGTAGCCGGCATACACGCTCTCGCCGGTGGCCAGTGTGTAGCGGCCGATCTCGATGTTGAGCCACAACTGCACGAAGACTCCGAGGATGGCGGCCCAGGTCATGCTGGCGCCGTACTCGGCGGTGACCCGTGGCCAGACGATCAACTCGCCGGCGCCGATCGAGAGGCCGACCAGAACGGCACCGGGTCCGACCAAATCCCAGAAGCGGCCGGGAAGGGGCGGCAGGTCGCCTTTTTGAAAAGATTCGTCCGCAGCGGCCATGGCAGGCCCAGACGGTTGTCAGTGAAGGGCACGTTTTTCAACCGCGCGACAAAAGGGGCGAGTGGCGGGCTGCTGACCAGGGGTGGCCGGCTGTTTGGCCGCTCACGTCGCTTTGCGCTAGGATCGCCGTTCTGTTGCAGCGGGCGCGGCCCGCGAGGAGGTATGCGGTGCGCGCGGTGAAGTTCGGATTGTTCTATCCGCAGGTGGGTCAGTCCTTCGATGTCTACCGTGAGCGGACGCTACTCGCCGAGAAGCTCGGCTACGACTCGGTCTTTTGCGTCGATCACATGTGGCAACGGGGCATGCCCGAAGTCGACCACCTCGAGGCATGGACATTGTTGTCGGCGCTGGCGCCGCTGACGCAGCGCATTCGTTTGGGAGCCTTGGTGCTCTGCAACTCCTACCGCAACCCGGCTTTGCTGGCGAAGATGGCGGCGAGTCTCGACCACGTCAGCGCGGGCAGGGTGGTTCTCGGTATCGGCGCGGGATGGATGGAAGAGGAGTACCGCGGCTACGGTTTTCCGTTTCCGTCGACGCTCGAACGCATCGAACAGCTCGACGAGGCTCTCGAAGTCATCACGCGGCTATTCGCGGAGAAGTGCGCGGACTTCCAGGGCAAATACTACCAGTTGGATCGCGCCTACAATCGGCCGGCGCCGCTGCAGAAGCCACGGCCGCCGATCCTCATCGGCGGCGGTGGTGAGAAATACATGCTCAAGGTCGTCGCGCGACACGCCGACATCTGGAACTGTCCGAACAACCACGCCCTCGAGTTCGATGCCCGCCTGGCGGCGCTGAAGAGGCATTGCGACGACCTCGGTCGCGACCACGGCGAGATCGAGGTGTCCGAGCAGTGTTTCATCGTCGTCGGCGCCGACCAGGGCGAATTCGAGAAGCAATGGAAGACAGCCAATATGCTGTTCGGCTCGGCCTTTGATCTCGAGCGCACCGCCTTTCGCGGTACGCCAGAGCAAGTCGTCGAGCAGTTGCAGAAACGCGTCGCTCAGGGGGTGACGTTCTTTACCTTCCTGACCGGCGACTTCCACGCACCGCAGAGTCTCGAACTCATTGCCGAGAAGGTCATCCCGGCCTTTCGCTGAGCCGCCGCGCCAAGCGGCGAAGCCGGCTCAGCCGGACAGTAGCTGGCGGCGTTGCTCGCCGGATCATTCGCCGGCGTCTCGACTCAGTCTCCGACGATGTCTTCGCGCTTGACGACTTCGATGAACCGCTGGGCGGCGGGCGAAAGGTGCCGGCCCCGCTTGTGGATGATGCCGAGCGGGCGGGAGAGGTTCTCGTCGGCGAGGTCGGCGATCCTTATCGTGCCCTTTTCCACCTCGTGGCGAATCGCCGGTAGGGGAACGATGGCGATTCCTTGACCGATCTCGACGGCGCGCTTGATCGTTTCGATGTTGTCGTATTCGGCGACGTAGTTCACCGTGACGTGGCTGTTGCGCAATAGCTGATCGGTCGCCTTGCGCGTGGCGATGTCCTTTTCGTAGGCGACGAAGGCTTCCCCTTCGAGGGCGGCGATGTCGACCTTTTTGGCGCCGGCCAGGCGGTGGTCGGGCGGGCAGGCCAGCACCAGCATGTCCTCGCGAATGGGGATGGTGACGATCTGCGGATGCTTCTGCGGATAGGCGACGATGCCGAGGTCGATATGCTGGGCGATGACGTTCTCGTAGATCTTGTTCGGCCGAGAGTACTCGACGTGCACGTTGACGTCCGGATACTCGCGCAGGTACTCCTTCAGGTAGGCGGGGAGTTCGTGCAGTCCGACGCTGTAGACGATGGCAACCCGCAGGTGGCCGCCGACGACATCGCAGCTGTGCTGCAACTCGGCTTCGACGTCCAGGTACTTGTCGATGATTTCGCGGCTGGCTCGGTAGAGGATCGCCCCCTGCGGCGTCGTTTTGGCGCCGCCGCGACTGCGCTCCAGGAGCTTGCAGTGGTACTTCGTCTCGAGCGCCCTAAGCTGTTGGCTGACCGCCGACTGGGTGATGAAATTCTGCGAAGCCGCGACGGAGAAACTACCCGTCTCCACGACGTCGCAAAACACCTTGAGAGTTTCTATGTGCATAAAGTTATCTAATCTTAGAGAGCAGCTTGGCGAAGTCAAGTGAATGGCGCGAGAGAGGTCGGGGGTTACCCCGGCGGCGTCGCGCTGAGTGCGCTCATCGCTTTCTCCACATCCCACATCGCCACCGCCCCGGTGAGAACGATGCCCGTCCGCCCGGTGACGCGCGCATAGATCGCGGTGGAACTCGGGTTGTGGTTGCCGAGAAGGATCGAGATCGCCGGCCCTTCGTCGCGTTCGAGGGCGATGATGGCGTGCGGCGGGGCGAGTCCATAAGCGTCGAGATCGGCGTCGCTCGGTTCCTCCTCGATGGTCAGGATGACGGCGAGTTGTGCCACCCCGTCGAGGAGGTCGGCAATGGCGCGGGGCTTGGTGGTATCGCTCCAACCGTAGGCCGTCCGCTGTGACCGCAGCGTCGTTCCGGCGCGTTTGATACGGATGGCGATGACGTCGCGTGGGTCGAACTCGACCAGTCGCTCGATGTCCTCGCTCGGCGGCGTCGGCCGTGCCTCTTCGAACACCGTGTCCCAGCCGGCGTCGGGGTCTTGCGATGTGACATCCAGGTAGGCGAGGAGTGCCACCGCGGCGGCGGCGATGGCGAGCAGGAGAGTGTTGCGCCAGCTCACGACGACGCCGATTTCTCAGCGACCGCCGCGGCGGCGGCGGCGAGCGGCGGCGAGGGCGGCCCCGACCAGGGCCGAGAGTCCGGGAAGGACGACGACGCTGACGATGAAGATCGTACGCGTCTGGGCCGCGTTCAGGGACAGCGGGCGCTCCGGGTCGTCGCCGTCCGCGTGCCGCATACCTATCAGGGACGAATCCTCGGCGAGCACACCGATGAGAGCGAGTATGAGATCGCGATTACCGAGGGTTTCGAGATGAGCATTGGTGACGAAATCGGAGTCGCCGACGGCGATCAGTTGTCCGGCGCCGTCGTCCGCAACCGTCTCCATGGTGACTCGAACGGCGATCGAGAGGGGCCCGGGCTGATCGGACTCGGGGCGAAACTGCACGTCCTGCGACGGCACCTCGGTGGCGTCCATGTATGCCCAACTCGTTTCGCTGGTGCCGGCGAGGGAGATGACACGAGCGCCCTCTCGCGGTGCGCCGATGCTGCGCATGGTGCGAGCGACCGGCAGGATGGCGGCTGCGCGCAGCAGGTCGCGGAAGACATCGGGGCGGAAGCGATCGACCTGCGGCACGAACGAATCGGCACCGAGCATGCGGTTGGCTTCGTCGACGATGACGTTGCGCCCGGCGGAGACACCGAAGCGGGCCAGCAATTCGTCAAAGGAAATTGGCGCACCCGGGTCCAACAGGAAAAGCGCGCGCCCGCCGCCGCGCACGTATTCATCGATGGCGTCCGCCTCACCGGCGGCGAGGTCTTGTGTCGGCGCCACCCAGAGCAGCACCGTGCAGCCGCCGCCCTTGCCGTCGCGGCCGAGAGTGCGTCCCCACTCGATGGAGAATCCCTCGCGCTCGAGCGCCTGGGTAAGGCTCGACAGTCCGCCGCGCTGGTCGTTGTCGCGGGGATCGCGCTCGCCGTGTCCGGTGGAGAAACAAATGACGCCGAGATCGTCGCGACTCAGGCGCAGGATGGTGGCGGTGATGGCGTCTTCGGTGATGGCGCGGATGGGGTAGCGGGTGCCGTCGGCGAGTTCGAGCACGCCGCTGTTGTAGTTGGAGACGCCGTACTTCTTGGCCAGCCCCGGTTTGCGGTCGAGATCGACCAATTCATACGACAGCCGTGGCGAATGCGATTGGATCTGGTCGAGCAGGTCGAGGATGCGGCGGCGTTCGACGACTTGCTGGCTGTCGTAGAATGCGTAGATCCGGCCGCTTCCCTCGAAGGCTTCCATCGCCTGGCGCGCGTACGGCGTTAGCGAGAATCGCTTGGTCGGTGTGCGGTCGAAGCGCACGTTGTGGCGGCCGGCGAGGAACTGCACGGTGGCGAACAACAAGAGGACGAGAGCGATCTGGGTGGCGGTCTGCAGGGCGCCGCGGAACCCGTCCAAGGATCGGTAACCGGCCATCACGGAACACCGCGCCACTTGCGCGAGGCGAGCGATTGCCACGTCAGGAACAGGAAGAAGGAAATGAACAGCGTGAAGAAGACGACGTCGCTGGTGTCGATGACGCCGCGAGTGAAGTTGAAGAAGCGATCGAACAGGGACAACCCGAGAAGAACGCGCAGCGCCGCCTGGTTGGCCGCCTCCTCGTTCCAGGTGAGGAACCAGAAGAAGACCAGGACGCCGTACGTCACCATCGCGCTGACGACCTGATTCTCCGTCGTCGAGGAGACGAACAGGCCGCAGGCGATGAATGCGACGCCGAGCAGCACGAGTCCCAGGTAGGCGACGAGCAATGGCTCGAGGTGGAAGGGTTGGTACCAGTACAGAATGCCGATCGGGATGGACGTCGGAAGCAGCATGAAGAGAAAGAAGGCGACGGCGGCAAGGAATTTTCCGGCGACAATCTCGCCGTCTCGCACCGGGTAGGTCCAGAGCAACTCCATGGTTCCAAGCTTCTTCTCCTCGGCGAACAAGCGCATAGTCACCAGGGGCAGGATGAGAAGCGTCACCAGGCGCAAGTCGAGGAACACCCATTGCCAGAGACCCGCTATGGGCGTGAAATCCGCCATCAAGAGGATGAAAACCAGGTCGCTGTAGAAGAAGTAGCCGCTCAGCAGCAAGAACACCGCCAGCAGGATGTAGGCGACGACGGACCCGAAGGTCGCCTGCAGTTCACGCCGACAGATGGTCCAGGTCTTCATTTCCGGCCTTCCCGAGATCGTTCGCCGTGTCCTCCTGCACCAGCGCGAGAAAGATCTCCTCGAGGGAGAAGGCAACCGTACGCAGCTCGCGCAGTCCCCAGCCGCTCTCCGTCACGGCCATCGCGATCTGCTCACGCACGTCGCGATCGCGTTCGACGAGGATGGTGAATACGGCGGCCCCATCGACGGCGTGCGCTTGTGCGGTCGCCGATACGACGCCCGGCAGTGTCTGCAGGCGCGTGCGTGCCGCCGCGACCGGAGCGTTCACTTCGAGGACGACACGTCCCGCGCGTTGGATCTTCCGGTTCAGGTTGTCCGGCGTGTCGACGGCGACGATCCGACCGCGGTGCAGGATGATTACCCGATCGCAGGTGCTCTCCACTTCGGTGAGGATGTGCGTCGACAGGACGACGGTGCGATCGCGCTTGAGGCCGCGGATGAGATCGCGGATCTCGGCGACCTGTTCCGGGTCGAGGCCGGCCGTCGGCTCATCGAGAATCAACACCTTCGGCTCGCCAGTCAATGCTTGCGCGATGCCCACCCTCTGGCGGAACCCCTTCGACAGGCTGCCGATGATGCGACCGGCGACCGGTCCGAGCCCGCAGGCCTGCAGCGCGGCGTCCGTCTGTCCGGCGAGGGCTGCGCGTCGGACGCTTTTCATGCGGCCGACGTAATCGAGATAACTGCGCACCGTCATGTCGAGATAGGCGGCGACGCGCTCAGGGAAATAGCCGACGGAGGCTCGTGCCCGCAGCGGCTCGGCGACGACGTCGAACCCCGCCACCCGGGCGATTCCGCTGGAAGGCGGAAAGACGCCGGCGAGAATCCGCATCGTCGTGCTCTTTCCCGCGCCGTTGGGGCCGAGCAGACCGACGATCTCACCGCTGCCCACTTCGAAGGTCAGATCACTGATCGCAGTGAAGGAACCAAAGCGCTTGGTGACGCCGGCGACCGAGATCATATCGCACCAGTGTACTGAAGCACTGTCGTAGGCTCAATCGACCCCGGCGAGGTGTGAAGAGGGCTGTCGATGTCGGCCCGCGAGCGTTGGGGTAGGGCGCTGCCATGTCGCGCAAGCGTGATTTGCGCTAGAATGATCGCATGTTGAGGCAATGGATCGGGAGATTCGCGGCGTTCCTCTTGCTGCTGATGGCAGTACTGATCGGCTGCTCGACGGTGCCCTACACCAATCGCACTCGTCTCATGATGCTTCCCGAATCGGAGGATTCGGCTCTCGGGCTGGCGGCGTACAAGGAAGTCCTCAGCCAAGAGAAGATCCTCAACCATCCGGAGGCGACACGATTGGTGCTGCGCGTTGGTCGCGCCATCGCCCAGGTGGCCGACAAGCCCGATTTCGACTGGGAGTTCACGGTCATCGACGATCCCGACATGGTCAACGCCTTTGCCTTGCCCGGCGGCAAGGTCGCCGTCTACTCCGGCCTCTTCGCCGTCGCCGTCGACGAAGCCGGACTCGCCACCGTGATCGGCCACGAGATTGCGCACGCGTTGGCGCGCCACGGCGCCGAGCGGATGAGCCAAGGCATGGCCCTGCAAGGTCTCGGAGCCGGGCTGTCGATCGCCACCAGCGGCCAGAGCGCCGGCGTGCAGCAGGCGGTGATGCAAGCCTACGGTCTCGGCGCGCAGGTCGGCGTCATGCTGCCCTTCAGCCGACACATGGAGTCCGAGGCGGATCAGATTGGACTGATGCTGATGGCCAAGGCCGGTTACGATCCCAAGGCCTCGATTGGCCTGTGGGAGCGCATGGGCGCTCTCAGCGACGGCCAGAAGCCACCGGAATTTCTCTCGACCCACCCCACCTACGACACGCGAATCTCGCAGTTTAGCCAATGGATGCCGGAAGCCGAGGGCTATTACAGGATCGCGCTGCGCCAACCGGTCGAGCGTCTGCCGGTGTTCAAGAAGACGGCGACGAAGTAACCGTCCACCTCGCACCGATCAGGTGTCGGCTGGAGCATCGAGTACGGCGGCGCGTCGACGGGCGGTCAGGTAGAGAGACAGGGCGAAGTACCAGGCTGGGAAAAGCAAACTCGCCCACGCCAGCGCCGCGTTCGTCGCCGGCAGTTGCAGTACCAGGTAGAGTATCAGCAGGGCCCACGCCGGCCCCAGGGTGAAAGTCACGACGGCGCCAACCGGGTTACGGCTGGGGTAGGCGAATCGCAGCGGCGCGAAGACGAGAGCGGCCAGCGCGATCAGCACGGCGGCGTTGAAGGCCGCAGTGGTCTGCAGCAAGACGAAGTATAGGACGACGACGTTCCAGTAGGACGGGAAGCCGGTGAACAGGTGATCTTCGGTCTTGGCGTCGGTTCGACAGAACCCGTAGGCGCTGGCGACGAGGGAAAGGCAGGCAACGGCGAGTCCGCCGCCGCCGCTCGGTAGCATTCCGCCGCCGTGGGCGATGGCGATAGGAACGAACGTGTAGGTCAGGTAATCGATGATATCGTCGAGCCGCGCGCCGTCGAATTCCGGCACCACCTCTTTCACTCGGGCGGCGCGGGCGAACGTCCCGTCGCTGCAGTCGATGACCATGGCGGCAAACAGCCACAGGAACGCGGCGCGAAAATCACCGCTGGTCGCGGCGGTGAGAGCGAGGAGCGCCAGCGCCGCGCCGATGGCGGTGTAGAAGTGAACCAGCCAGGCGATCGGACGTGAGGATCTCACGTGTTCGCAGCGGCGAGGAGGCGGGCGGCCACCGTCGGCTCGAAGAGTACCTGCACGACGTTGCCGTCCGGATCCGCCATGTAGAAAGAGTGGCTGCCATCGCGGTGCTCGCGCGGTTCCTGCAGAATGCGCTCGCCGCGCGCGCGTACGGCGTCGGCTGCGGCGTAGACTTCGCTGGCTGCGCGGACGAGAAAACCGAGGTGGTCGAGAGGCTGTGTCTGGCCGTCGGACATGTGCGCGCCGTCGTCGAGTTGGTGCAGTGCCAGGTTGTCGCTGCCGCCCGACAGATAGGAGGTCCTTTCGTCGGGCTCCCACACCGGTGTCATGCCGAAAACTTCGCAATAGAAGCGTCGCGAGATCGGAACACTGCGAACGCGCAACGCCAGGTGACGCAAGCCGATGGTCGGTATGGGCAAACCCGTCATGCCTGACAGTCCGTACCAGATCCGCAGGCCGATGGCGAAGGCCTCGTCGCGAAAGCTGAGTATGAGGATTACCGCAGTAACGGCGCCAGCGAGTAGAGCGCCGCGCGGCGTGCTTTCTTTACACCCAGATGGCACGGTGGTAACTTCCCGCTCGGCGCGATCTCATGAGAAGACAACTTCGACGATTGGTCGTGGCCTCGCTCGTTCTGATGCTGTTGATAGGCGCAGGGCTGGTGGCACGAAACTTCTGGCGACAAAACAAGCTCGACCTGGCGCTGGAGATGATCGAACTCCTGCCCGATGTCGCGCAGCGCATTCAGAACTTTCACCGGGTCAAGATCGACCAGGGGCGAAAGGTCTGGGAGGTGTCGGCGAAAGAGGCGCAGTACTTCGAGGACGAAGGGACTGTAGAAGTGCATGAGCCGGTGATCGCCGTATACTTCGAAGAGGGCCGCACTGTCGGCATGCGGGGGAAAATCGGCAAGGTCATTCTCGTCGGCAAGGACGTCGAGCGCGTCGAAGTCGAGGGCGACATCAACGTCCAGGTCGACCAGTATTCCGTGCGCACCGAGTTCGCACGTTATGAGGCCGCCGCGGATCGAATCGTCGTTCCCGGCACCGTCCGCGTCGAGAGTGAGCAGGTCGAATTCTCCGGCGAGGCGATGGAGATCGATCTCGAAGAGCAGCGTCTCCGCGTCAGTCGCGACGTGCGCACGACGTTGTGGCCGAAGAGTTGAGGCGAGCCAAGGATGTGGACCTCTCGATCTCGGGCGATCTCAGCGCTCGTATTGCTTTGCTGCGTCGCCGCAGCTGCTGTACCCGCCGCCGAGCGACCGGCCTCGGGCACCGTCGAGTCGGCGGCCGAGGCGACCGCCGAGGTCGGCGT
>JBGTMF010000386.1:0-7558 GCA_041743795.1 Thermodesulfobacteriota bacterium
GCGCGCCGTCGACGGCAACGTCAACGGCGCGTGGGGGGCGGGTTCGGTGACGCACACGTTCGTCGACGACCCGGCATGGTGGGAGGTCGACCTCGGCGGCGAAGTCGCCGTCGCATGGGTCGATCTATGGAACCGCACCGATTGCTGTTCCGATCGTCTGAGCAACTACTACGTTCTCTTGTCGAGCAGCCCGTCGCCGCAGCCGAGCGATGCCGGCATCTTTGTCCACTTCGAGACCGCGCAGGCCGGCAGTCCGACAACCTTGCCGGTCGGCCACACCGGCCGCTATCTGCGCATCTTGAAATCCGCACCCGGCGTAGTCTCCCTGGCCGAAGTGCAGGTTTGGGCGGGCAGTGTCGACGCGGCCTACGTCAGCCAGGAGATGTCTCCGGTCCTGACGGTTGGTGAGTCGTTGCCGGTGTCGGTGCGTCTGCGCAACTCCGGCGCCACCGCGTGGACGAGTGGGGCAGGGTTCGTTCTCGCCGCGCAATCTCCGGCGAACAACGACACCTGGGATGTTTCCGCAATCGCTCTCGACGGCAGCGAGTCCGTCGCGGCCGGCGCGGAGAAGACATTTACCTTCGAGATCACTGCGCCGGACCAGCCGGGCGACTACGATTACCAGTGGCAGCTTCGGCGTGGTGGCGAATGGGTTGGCGAACCGTCGCCGTTGGTTTCCGTCGCCGTCGTCGCCCGGCGCGACGTCAGCGCCTACGCACTGCGCTTCCGCGGCAATGGCAGCCAGGACATCGACCGGGTGAAGATCCGCGTCGATGATCCGGCCCTGGCGGACGACCCGGGGCCGCCCGCCGACGTCGGCGCCGAGGACTTCACGCTGGAGTTCTGGATGAAGGCGAGTGCGGCGGCGAATCCCGCCGCCGCCCAGGTATGCGGCGACAACGTCAACTGGATCTACGGCAACATCATCGTCGACCGTGATCGCTACGGACAGGGGCGAAAGTTCGGCCTGGCGATCGCCGGCGGTTCCTTGATCTTCGGCGTCAGCGGCGACGGCAGCGGTGGCGGCTCGAACGACCGCACCATCTGTGGCTCGACCTCCGTGGTCGACGACCAGTGGCACCATGTCGCCGTCCAGCGGCGGCGCTCCGACGGTCATATGTGGCTCTATGTGGACGGTCAGCTGGAGGCCGATGGCGACGGACCGGACGGCGACATCTCCTATCCCGACGACGCAGTACCTTGCGCCAATTGTTGCAGCGGATCGGCGTGCGACTTCAGCGATCCCTTCCTGGTCATCGGCGCCGAGAAGCACGACGCCGACAACGCGACCTTTCCCTCATTCGCTGGCTTCTTCGACGAACTGCGCTTGTCCAACAGCCTGCGCTACCCGGCGCCATTCGCGCCGCCGACCGCGCCCTTCCCGGCCGATAGCGATACCGTCGCCTTGTACCACTTCGACGAGGGCAACGGAGATCGAATCGTCGACTCTTCCGGTGCTCCCGGCGGGCCGAGCCACGGCGAGCGGCGATTCGGCGGAATGCCGGCCGGTCCGCTGTGGTCGATCGACACGCCTTTCCCGGCGCTACCCGCCCTCAGCTTGACGCAGGTGGCGACAGCACCGGCGCGCGTCGTCGCCATCGCCGCGGCGCATGATCATCGATTGTTCCTGGCGACGCAGGACGGCGAGATCTTCATCTACGACCGCACGCAGGTTCTCGCCACGCCATTCCTCGACATCGATTCCCTGGTCGGCTCGCAACAGGGCGAACAGGGCTTGCTCGGCCTGGCCTTCCATCCCGACTACGCGAGCAACGGGTACTTCTTCGTCAACTACACCAACAACTCCGGCAACACGGTGATCGCCCGCTACCGGCGCTCGGCAAGCGATGCCGACCTCGCCGACCCCGCCAGCGGCGTCACCCTGCTCACCGTCACCCAGCCGGCCGCCAACCACAACGGTGGACAGCTGAAGTTCGGGCCGGACGGCTACCTTTACGTCGGTCTCGGCGATGGCGGCGGCGGTGGCGATGCCAATTGCCTGGCGCAGCGCCACGACACACTGCTCGGCAAGATGCTGCGGCTCGATGTCGAGCAAAACTCTTCCACCGCGCCATACTACGGCATCCCTGCCGGCAACCCCTTTGTCGGGCCGGGCAATCCGGCCGACGAGGTTTGGGCCTTGGGACTGCGCAACCCCTGGCGATTCAGCTTCGACCGATTGAGCGGGGCGATGTTCATTGCCGACGTCGGGCAGAACGCCGTGGAAGAGGTCAGCTATCAACCGGCGTCCAGCAGCGGAGGGGAAAACTACGGCTGGAAGGTGATGGAGGGTACGGGCTGTTACATCACCGACTGTCCCGGCGGCGCGCCGAACTGCAACGCCAACAACTGCCCGGTCGGCATGCCGGCCTGCAATCATTCGTCTCTGGTCTTGCCGATCCTCGAGTATTCCCATGCCCTGGGCTGTTCGGTGACCGGCGGCTACGTCTACCGGGGCCGTACCAGCGGCGACCTGTATGGAACCTATCTCTACACCGATTTCTGCTCGCGCCGGGTCTGGGCAGGCCGCCATAATGCGGGTTCCTGGACGGCCGCACAGCTGGCCACGGCGCCGAGTAACGGCTTCAGTTTCGGCGAGGATGCAGCCGGTGAGGTCTATCTATCGACCGGTACAACGATACTGCGGGTTGATTGAAAATGGCGAATCCGTCCGGAATATGGCGACCTCGTATAGATGATGCCGTGGATTATAGTGCCCTCAGATTGGCGCCACCTGGCGATCGCGACTAGGCGCGAAGCTTGCTATTGAATACGTCGAGATGATTCAGATTAATTGGGGCTGGAGAAATACGGCAGTAGCGGCTTTCTTGGCGATTGCACCGATTGTAGGCATTGCAGGCGCCAGCCATGCGGCATCGTTGACCGGTTCGACGGAGTTTCTGGCGCCGGTGGGGAACACCGGGGTCCTCCGCCTGTCGATCGACGATGGCACCGATGTTGAGGCATTGGCGGTTCGCCTGGTTTTCGACCCGACCGTCATGACAGTGACAGGGGTGGAGTCGACATCGTTGACGACCGACTGTCTGGTCGATTACGTCGACCAGGGCGAAGGGCGGGTCGTCGTCGGCTTTGCTTGCAATCGCGCGGTCGACGCGGCGGGAACGTTGGTCGATGTCCTCATTCGCGCCGACCAAGTTGGTTCGACCGAAGTCGTCCTGGAGAATTGTCTCATCAACGAGGGCGAGCCGGAATGTACTCCGTTCGCCGGCGCCGTCATCGTCGATTCGGTCACGGCAACGCCGACGGCAACCCCGTCGCACACCGCGATACCGACGCAAACGATGACGCCGACGGAAACGCCGACGGCGACACCGAGCTTGACGCCGAGCCAGACGCCGACGCAGACCCCGACCCTGACGCCTACCAATACGCCGACGCAGACGCGCACGCCGACGCAGACGCTGACGCCGACGCAGACGCGGACGCTGACGCAGACGCGGACGCCGACAATGACGGCGACACCGCCGAATACCTTTACGTCTTCCCCGACCAGAACGCGCACCAGCACGCCGACCGCAAGCCATACGGGGACCAACACAGGGACGCCGACCTCGACGCCGACGCAAACCCAGACCCCGACGCAGACGATTTCCAACGTGGCCCTCGGCGCCGCCGCTAGCCAGTCGAGTACGGCGGCCGGCGGCGTTGCCTCGCGTGCGGTGGACGGCAACACCAACGGCGTCTTCGCCGGGCAGTCCGTCACCCACACCAACGGCGGCAATCCGTCTTGGTGGGAAGTCGACCTCGGTGAACCGATGGTGATCGAATCCGTCGCGGTGTGGAACCGAACCGATTGCTGCGGCGACCGCTTGAGCAATTACTACGTGCTGGTATCGAATTCTCCCAACCCGCTGCCGGGTGACGGCGGCGTCTTCCAGCACTTCGAGTCCGCTCAGGCCGGTGTTCCGACGACGGTAGCCGTCGAAAGAGTCGGCCGCTATGTGCGCATTCTCAAACAGGGGGCTGGCGTAGTCGTGCTGGCCGAAGTGCAGGTGTTCGGACGACCGGCGCCGCCGCAGGAGTTCAGCAACCTCGCCTTGGGCGGGTTGGCGACGCAGTCGACGACCGCGGCCGGAGGGGTTGCGTCACGCGGGATAGACGGCAACACCAACGGCGCCTTCGCCGGGATGTCGGTGACGCATACCAACGGCGGCAACCCGTCGTGGTGGGAAGTCGACCTCGGCGAGCGGGCGCAGATCGACAGCATCGACGTGTGGAACCGGACGGATTGCTGTGGCGACCGCCTCAGCAACTATTACGTGTTGGTTTCGGAGACCCCCAATCCGATGCCCGGAGACGCGGGCATCTTCGCGCACTTCAGTGCCGAGCAGGCGGGTACGCCGACGACCGTTGTCGTCGACGTGGTCGGGCGTTACGTGCGGATTCTCAAGGTCGGCTCCGGCGTGGTCGCACTGGCCGAGGTCGAAGTCTGGGGTGGCGCAGCGCCGCCAGTGAGCAACGTCTCGCAAGGACGTCCGGCTACGCAATCGAGCACCGCCGCAGGCGGAGTCGCGGCGCGCGCCGTCGACGGCGACACCAATGGCAATTGGGGCGGAGCATCGGTGACGCACACGTTCGCCGACGCGCCGGCATGGTGGGAAGTGGATCTCGGCAGCGAGCGGGAGATCGATACGATCGAGGTGTTCAACCGCACTGATTGTTGCGGCGATCGCCTGAGCAATTACGTGGTCCTGATCTCCGACACGCCGAACCCGCAACCGGGTCAAACTGGCGTATTGGAATTCCACGAAGTGCCACAGGCCGGAAGCCCGACGACGATCATCGTCGACGGGGCGGGCCGTTATGTTCGTTTGCAGAAACTCAGCCAAGGAGTCGTGTCCATCGCCGAAGTCCGCGTTTGGGGCCGGTAGCCGGCGCTCATAGCGTGGCCGAATCTTCGATTTCGATCAGAGAGAAGGCCACCGCGGCGTCCGGCGTTTCGCCCGGCGGGGGCGCACCGAGGACTTGCAGCGAAACGACGTTGAAGCCGACTTGCAGCGGTAGGTCCTCCACCGCGACGGCGCGACCGACCGCGATGGCACTCCGTCCGAGAGACGCGCCGGCCATGGAGAACTCGATTTCGCGCCGGTGGTTTGCCGGATCGATTCCTGCCGTGTGCAGGCGGATCGTCACCCGGCGCGGAGTTTCGACATAGAGGACGATGTCGCCGGTTGAGTTCATCCAGCGGCGACCCTCCTCGGGCAAGAAACGCTGCCAGCCCCTGTGAGGTAAGTCGAAGCCGACGTCCGTCGGTGTGCGCACCCCGACCGGCCGGCAGGAATGAAGATTGATGCAATCGAACGGATCGTCGAGGACGTAACCGGAGGCGAGATCGTCGGGGCGGCGTTGTCGCAGACTGGGGCGTTTGTACGGTGTGCACGGGAGCGGCGTCGCCCAGCACACAGGCGCAATGTTGATGCGTGTGCCCGCCGGTGTCGTGTAGGACTCCGCCTCAGCGGTCTGGATGGTCATCCCCTGCGGTAGTCTCATCATCTGCAGTGGCCCCTGCACCGGTATCGCCAGTGCGAGAACGAGCAATCCGATGGCGATGTCGAGCAACGGCGCGGAACGGGTCGAACGCCGGTGTGTCGATGCGCACCAGCCGAAGGCCAACAGACCGGCGTAGGTGATCCAGATCGGCCCGCGCGCGAATCGCTCGTCCGGCGCCGTCCCCAGCCAGACGAGCAAACCGGTGAGCCAGGGAGCCAGGAGCAGTATGGCGCGAACGGCGAACGGCGCCCCTCGCCACCATCCTGCGAGTCCTGCCAGCAGCCCGACCGCGGCGCCGATCAGCGCCAGGCGAAGCTCCGGCAGGGTTCGCGCCATCCACGGCCAAATCCAACTGGAATCACCCAGTACATCGGCCCAATGCATGTTCGGAAGACGAGCCCAACTCTCGATCCAGTGGTTCATGTCGATGACCAAGGCGAGCGGAATTCTCCACTCGACCGGTGCCGGCAGCACGGCTATCGGGTAGGCGGGATACCCGCTGAGAACGATTCCGCGAGCCATCCACGGGACGATCAAAATCACCGCCGCGACGGCGCCGGCAACGCCCGCGCGAAACCCTCGCCGGCGTGACTCGGGCGATGGTCCAGCCAAGGCGGAAAAGACGCAGACCGCTATGGCTACTGCCGACGGCGCGGCGCTGCTCAGCTTGATGGTGACCGCGAAGCTGCTGAGAGCCATCACGGCGAAGAGATCAAAGCGCGGTCGCGCCGTGCGGGCGTCGTTGTCGAGGACGGCGAACATGGCGATCGCCGTCACCAACTGCACTGCGAAAATGCTGAAGTCAGGCGATAGTCCGGTGAACTGCGACGTCATTGCCTGGCGAAACAGCGGGGTGAGGGCGAAGAGAAGGAACAACCGCTGTATGCGCCCCCACGCCGACGGCGGTGGCTTTATCGCGAGCCAGATTACCTGGGCCAGGAGGACGAGCCAGATCAGGCCGTTGGCTAAATAGTACGACGGAATCTCGCCGGGCAGCGCCTCGAGCAGCGCGGCGTAGAGGTGGAAGCCGCTGTTGAAAGCGAGTCGATCGTGCAGGTTGCCCAGTCCGGGTACGATCGGCAGCGACGATGTCCACATCGTGGACTGTAGGTGGTAGCTGCCGGTGTCACGGTTGAACACCGGGCCGGCGGCGACGATTCCCACCCACAGCGTGGCGACCACCAGTATCAGTGCCGTCAACACGACGGCGCGGTCGATGCGAAAGCTCCGCCGGGTCTCGGCGAGTCTGCCGGCGATTCCCGGTATCGCGAGGACGGCGATGGCGATGACGGCTCGCTCGTCGACCGGACTCCAGAAGTGCCACATCTGGAGAAGTGCGGTGACCATTGCCCAGCCGAGCCAGAAGTCCAGCCAGGCGAGTTCCCTGTATCGTCCGCCGCCGCGCCACAGGCGAAGTGAAGCGCCGATACCGGAGAAGACGAGAAAGAGAGCCAACCAGCGGGCACTCAACGCCACGCTCGTCGGCGCGGAACTGATCAACGGCGTGAGGATCCAATGCGAGAGTGTCGCCGTGAGTTGCATCAGCTCGCCCTATCATACCGAAGTGGTGTGTCGCCTCCTGGGGTTTGCATCATGCGCCGACGATCGAGCGATAGACGTCCAGGGTCGCGGCGGCGGTACGAGCCCACGTGAAATCGGCCGCGCGCGTCAGGCCGGCAGCGGTCATCGCGGCGGCGCGACCGGAGTCGTCGAGGCAGAGTTGGATCGCCTCGGCGATCGCGTCCACATCGGTCGGGTCGACGAGAAGCGCGCTGTCGCCGGCGATCTCCGGCAGCGAAGCGCGATTGGCGGTGACGACCGGCGTGCCGCAGGCCATCGCCTCGACGACGGGAAGTCCGAACCCTTCGTACAACGACGGGTAGACGAACACATCGGCGGCACCGTAAAGGATCGGCAGGTCCGCGGGCGCGACGTAGCCTGGCAACAGCACGCGTTCGGCAACCCCTTCGCGGCTGGCGATCTCGACCAGCGAGTTGGCCTCCCAACCCGGCGCACCGGCGAGAACGAGGCGGTGCGGGCGCTCGCC
>JBGTMF010000387.1:0-3077 GCA_041743795.1 Thermodesulfobacteriota bacterium
GCGAATGGCGGCGAGGCCGGCTGCGTACTCGTCGGGGCTGAATTTGCGCGTCGGATACCAGCCGTCGGCGTAGCGGCCGGTCAGAGAAAGCATGCGCGGCGCGTGCGAGGCGATCCAGATCGGCGGCGGTGTGCCCTTATAGAGCGGGGTAGCGAACAGGGCGTTCTTCAACTTCCAGATCGAACCGTCGAAGTTCACCGGTTCGCCGCCGCTCTCCCACAGCAGTCGGATGATGCGCAGCGCCTCTTCCAATCGCGCCACGCGCTTTACGAACGGCAACCCATACGGCTCTGTGTTCTCGCGCTCGCCGTTGCCGATACCGAGGATCGCCTTGCCCTTGGTCATGTGGTCGAGGGTGACGAACGCCTGCGCCAGCGTCATCGGATGGCGCCGGAACGGTTCGGTGACACCGGTGCCGATGCGGACGCCGCGGTAGCGCGTCGCCATCATCCCCATCATCACGAAGGGGTCGAAGAACGCGTCCGGCGACGGCACCATTTTCGCCGCCGGCGTCAACTCCGGCCCCCAGACCGAACGCGGCACGAAGCTCAAGTAGTGGTCCGGCAGGAACAGCGAATCGACGCCGGCCAACTGGTACATCCGCATGCTCGCCCGCTCCAGCGCCAGCGGCGCCACGCAGTTCGTTTCAATCCCGACCGAAAGCCTGTCTGCCATTTTGATCCCTACTTTCTCACCGCGGAGGCGCGGCGATCACCGAGCCGAAGAAAACCTCCATTCGGCAGCTGATTGCAAACGGCAGGCGATCACGCAGCCTCGGATCACCGCGAGAACCGGATCTTTGTTATTGACAGACGCCGACGCGCCGGTAGTTTCTCGGTAGAAAAAGACCACTCGATCAGCTGTGCAGACGACTTTATCGGCGTTGCAGTATTGAGCGAATGTACGCTGAGCGCGCGGCGCCGAGCAGTTCACTAGAAAGAGGGGGAGACCATGAGGGGCGGACAAGAGGCTGTGACTGCTCACTGGCGGAACAGGTATACAGCGCGTTGGGTCGCGTACATCGGAGCGTTGCTCGTTGTCGTCTCCGCACAGTTCGGTCGCGCGAGCGCCGTTCAACTTGTGGCCGGAGATATCATTGCACCGCACCAGTACACCGGTGACATTCTTCTCGTCGCACCGGAGACCGGTGCTCAAACTGTCATCGCTTCCACGAGCGCTTACCCGGTGTCGGCGATCGTCGAGCCAATCGGCACGGTCCTCATCGGCTTTACCAGTTCCTTTCTTGATGGATCCCAACTGCGGCGCTTGGATCCCAGTGACGGGTCGTTATCGGATCCTCTGCCGCACGGTGTCGGGTTCGATGCCTGGGCCCTAGCCTTCGATTCGGCAGGTAAACTGCTGATCGGGAGTAACAACAGTCCAGCGATCCGCCGCGTCGACCTGAGTACTGGTGGAATAGCGATCGTTTCAGCGGCCGGGCATCTCGTGCAGCCCGGACGACTGGCAGTGGAACCGTCGGGATCGATCGTCGTGGTGGCGGATATATGGGCAGACCCCGGGACCATCGTCCGCATCGACCCGACGACAGGCAGCCAAACCGTCCTGTCCAGCGCGGAACACCTCCGCGAAGTGAGAGGGATTGCCGTAACACCAGACGGCAACATCTACGCGACGAGCCGAGGACCTTCTTGGGAGGGACTGGTTGTTCGTATCGACCCCGGTACCGGCAATCAGACGATTCTGTCGAGTGGTGGGCTTCTCTCAGATCTCACGGCTTTGACGGCTGACGCAAGTGGGTCTCTTTTCGTCGGGTCCGGTGGTGGCCTGGGCAGCCCGGTCGACGCGATTGTCCGCCTCGATCCGACGACAGGGGACCAGGTCGCCGTATCGGTGGGCACCTACTCTAGTCCGCCGTTCTGGGGGCTCGCGGTGGCACCCGGTTTCTCGTGTCCGGCCGCGCCGTCGGCATCGTGTGCGACCGCGTCGAAGTCGCTGGTGAAGATGAAGGCGAGTACGAACGGCAGCGGTGGAAAATTCCTGTGGAAGTGGATTCGCGGAACGGCCGCAGTCGCCGACTTCGGTGCGCCGGAGACCGACACGGAATTCGCGCTTTGTGCGTATCTCGATGGCCAACGGATCGTGGACGCGCCGATACGGGCGGGCGGCACATGCGGCGGACGGCCATGTTGGCGGACGACTGGCTCCGTGGGATTCGCCTACCGCAATCGTGACGGCAACGTTGCGGGGCTGACCAAGGTCAAGTTGCGGGCCGGCTCCAACAAGGCGCAACTGCAGATAGCCGGAGGGCGCGACAACCTGGTTCTTCCGGCGCAACCGTTGGAACTGAACAGCAGCCTGCGCCTCCAATTGATCCGCAGCGGCGACAGCACCTGTTGGGAGTCCAACTTCCCCACCTTCAATCGCAACAGCGAGAAGATCTTCAAGGCAGTGGCAACGGCCCCGTAGCAGTCCGTTGAAACCCCACAGCATGCTTCGACAAGCATGGCCTGAGCAAAGTCGAAGGGCTCAGCATGAGCGGTTCTCAGCCCCGATTTAATAGACTTTTCCGCTCGCCCTGAGCCGGTCGAAGGGCCGTCTCGGGTTTTTCAACATTCTGACTAGCCTCGACGCTCGCTGATGAGGGTACGTAGCGCTCTGCGCCGCTTCGGCAAACGGCGCGATGACTTTGCCCAACTCGTCGCCGATCTCGGTCTATCCGCGCTGCGGCCGCTGCAGCCGGCGAAGAAGATTCTAATCTTCGACGGCGCCGTTCACTGGCACGATTCCAAGGCGTTGTTGACCGCGGCGATGAGGTCGGCGATGGACACGTGCTCGTCGCGATCGGTGTCCAATGCGAAGCAGGTCGAAGCCTCCGCTTGGCCGAGCGCGATGGAGACGCCGCGAATCAACTCGGCAATGGTCACGCGGCCGTCGCGGTCGCAGTCACCGGTGCACGTGAATGTCGGACTGTTGGCATCGGCGGGATCGCTGCCGGTGTCGATCTCATCGCGGTCGCGCAGGCCGTCGTTGTCGCGGTCGATGCCGATGCGCCGGCCGGATCCGGGCGGAACGCAGGTGAAAGTCAGCGGCTCGGGCGCCGCGCCAGCGAGGAGGGC
>JBGTMF010000388.1:0-2324 GCA_041743795.1 Thermodesulfobacteriota bacterium
CGCCGCCCTCTGGGCGCGGTTCAGCGCCGTCGCCGCCGCCAATCCCGATGCGTGGAATCGCGCCGCCGCCAGCGCCGCCACCATCCGCGGCGATGCGACCAACCGCATGCTCGCGTTTCCCTACACCGTCATGCACACCTCGCAGTGGAACGTCGACCAGGCCTCGGGCTTCATCCTGACTTCGCTCGCCACGGCGCGCGCCCTCGGCATCGCCGAACAGCGGTGGTTGTTTCCGCACGCGGTCGTCGACTCGAATCTGATGCTGGCGCTGAGCGAACGCCGCGATGTCGGACGCTGCGCCGGCTTCGCCCGCGCGGCCCAGCGCATCGAGCAGAGCACCGGCAGCGCGGTCGCCACCGCAGATCACCTCGAACTCTACAGCTGCTTCCCCGCCGCCGTCCGTCTCCAGATGCGGGAGATGGGCATCGCCGCCGAGCGCCAGGTGACCGTCACCGGCGGCATGGCATTCGCCGGAGGCCCACTCAACAACTTCGCCTTGCAAGCCCTCGCCAAGATGGCAGCGATCCTGCGCGACGACGCCGGCAGCAGCGGCGTCGTCACCGCGGTCAGTGGCATGTTGACCAAGCAGGGCGTCAGCCTGTGGTCGACGGCGCCGCCGCGGCAGCCGTTTGTCTTCGCCGACGTCAGTGACGAGACGGCGCGCGACTCAGCGGCGGTGCCAGTCGTCGAGGGCGAAAGTGGCCACGCGCGCATCGTCACCTACACGGTGATCACTCCCGAGAGCGATGGCCGTCTCGTCGCACTGGTCGATCTCGACGACGGAAGACGAACGATCGCCGCCAGCGTCGACGCCGAACTCCTCCAGGTCGCCAGCCGCGAAGAGCTATGCGGCCGGCTTGTCAGGATCGACGGCCCGACCATCCTCGCTCTGCGCTGAATACGCCGCCGCGAGGGAATACGCGGCGCACTACGCAGCGTGACCAGACGGCGCCGCGCCGCCGCTGCTTGCCGCTGCGGTATCGTACTGCCAGAGTAGCGCGCGATGGGGCGCTTCCTGTTCATCGCGGCGATTGGAATCTGGCTCGGCACGGTTGTCAGTTTCTCCTTCGTCGTCCTGCCGACCGTGCACGCCGAATTGCGCGAACAGGCGCGCGCCCTGCTGCACCGACTCTTTCCGCGCTACTACACGATCGGCGTCATCTGCGGCCTGATCTCCCTGGCGGCCGTCTCCCTGGCACCGAGCGATCCCGCGTTTCCGTTCGGCGAGCGAGTGCGCCTCGCCTTCCCCGTCATCGTCTCACTGCTCTGCACCCTGGTGGCGCAGCGGCTGCTGCTGCCGCGCCTATCGCACCCGGGAACCGGCCAGCCGCCACCGGTCGACGAACGGCTGCATCGGTTTTCGGTGATGCTCAACACCACCGTCCTGGCGATGTTGATCCTCGCAGTCGCCGCCGTGGCGACGCGCTGATGGCGACGACACCGCGACACCGGGCGCATTTGACGCACGTCGCCCGCCCCTGCGCCGACATGGACGCGACGATCGCGTTCTACCGCGACTTCATCGGCCTGCACGTCGTCCACGAGCGCGAAGACGACGGCGTCCGCGTCGCCTGGCTCGGCGAGAGGCAAACCGGCAACGACTTCGTCATCGTCTTCATCGCCGTGCCCGCGCCCGCGTCGCCTGCGCACTTCGCCGACCACCTCGGCTACAACGTCGCGACGCGCGACGAAGTCGACGCCATCGCCGCGCGCGCAAAAGACCTCGGCATCCTGCGCGTCCCCGCCACCGACGGCGGCGCCGTCATCGGCTACTACTGCATGCTCGCCGACCCCGACGGTTACCTCGTCGAGTTCTCACACGGCCAGCAGATCGACATTCCGTAGCGGATGCCCGCTTGCACCATGAACCGGCGCTGCCGCTCAATCGCTGACCCGAGCTGCCTCCACAAAAATGCGGCCGGTCGACACACGTCCTCTGCTATTCCACTCTGGCACCCAAGCTGGCGCGGGGCGCGTCCGAGTCTCGTTGCGACTTGCGCACGCTGGTCGGCCGGCGCAGAATCCGCGCATGGGAAAGCCGACGCGGCGACCGGCGACCTACGAGGATCTGCTGGCGGTTCCCGAGCACCGGGTCGCGGAGATCATCGACGGCGAGCTGTACAGTTTTCCAAGACCGTCTTCCCTCCATTCGCGCGCTGCGTCTCGCCTCGGCAGCCGTCTAGCCCGGATTATTCATGAATGTTCGAAAGCGAAAGCGCCAAATGTGCGTCAGATCGGGCCGAGCGCAGGGATGAGCGACGCAGGCATAGTAGACACTATGTCGAGGAGCGAAGAGCGAGCAGGGCCTGAGATGGCGTGCAGTT
>JBGTMF010000389.1:0-2721 GCA_041743795.1 Thermodesulfobacteriota bacterium
CCTCGCCGACGAGCGCGACGTCGCGGCCGCTCACAGCCAACTGCGCGGCAACACCTCGACTCGCCAACGCGGCTGCTGTGCGCTGCGCGATGTCGGCTTCGATCGAGCGGATGTGGTACGGAACCGCGACTGCGGCCATCGCCGAGAAGAGCAGCACAGCCGCGGCGATCGGTCCGGCGACGCTCTGTTGCGTAGCGGAGCCGCCAGGTTCCAGGGGCACGTCGGTATTCATTACAAACCGCGAGTCTTCAGGACGCACCCGCCCTACGCAACATCTAAATGGGCGGTACGGGGACCAATTTCCGCGCCCCTGACCGATTCGCGTACGACCTGCCTCCCCCAGTCGCAGTGAAGCCAGGAGAATCATGCCCGCGAGCATGCAAACGACCGTTTGACTTGCCCCAGATCCTCTGCGAGACACAGGGTCCTCCCGCGCCGCTTTCGCTGCCGCAACGGCACCGGCAGGACCGGCGCAATCTCAATAGAATCGATGGTTTGGGTAGCGTAGGAAGCGCGGTGAACGCAGCCGCGCCGGATGGGGCGAATTCCGTGAACAAGCGAATGTCGACGGCTGATGTCATCGGCGAGCTGCGCGACGGTATGACGATCGGTATTGGCGGCTGGGGCGCGCGCCGCAAACCGATGGCGCTGGTGCGCGCAATCGTCCGCTCCGGCCTCAAGGACCTCACCGTGGTGGCGTACGGCGGACCCGATGTGGGCATGCTGTGCGCGGCGGGTGCGGTCAGGAAGCTGGTCTTCGGCTTCGTCTCCCTCGATATCATTCCCCTCGAGCCCCACTTCCGCAAGGCGCGCCAGGCGGGGGCGATAGAGGTCATGGAACTCGACGAGGGGATGCTCCAGTGGGGTCTGCGCGCCGCCGCATACCGGCTGCCGTTTCTGCCGATCCGCGCCGGCCTCGCCTGTGACATCGAGCGGCTCAACCCGGCCCTGCGCTCGGTGGTTTCGCCGTACGACGACGCGGAGACGCTGCTGGCGATGCCGGCGCTGAACCTCGACGCGGCGCTCGTGCACGTCGACCACTGCGACGAGCGGGGCAACTCCCAAGTGCTCGGCCCGGATCCCTACTTCGACGATCTGTACTGCGCCGCGGCGGCGAAGAGTTACGTCAGCTGCGAACGCATCCTGCCGACAGCGGAACTGGTCGAGCGCGGCTGCGTCCATTCTTTGCTTCTCGATCGCGGCCAGGTCGACGGTGTCGTCGAGGTGCCGTTCGGCGCCCATCCGACGTCGTGCTCGCCACACTACGGCATCGACGGCGAGCACCTGAAGGTCTACTCGGGCTCGGCGAAGGACGACTCGGCGTGGGCGGACTACCGCGCGAAGTTCATCGACGTCGACGACGCCGCGTACACCCAGGCCGCCGGCGGGGAGTCCCGCATCGCGGCCATTCCTCACACGATCTTCTGATGGGTGCCCCGGTGGCTGATAGCGATTGTACTCTGGTGGATCTCTGCATCGCAGCAGCGTCGCAGGCGTGGCGCGGCGACGGCGAAATTATGGCATCGGGAATCGGCCTCGTGCCGCGCCTGGCGGCAGGCCTCGCCTGGCGCACGCACAGTCCGGATCTGATGATGACCGACAGCGAGTCGGTTTTGGTCTCGGAGCCTGTGCCGGTCGGACCGCGCGGCGGCTACGTACCCAAAGTCGAAGGGTGGATGCCCTTCCGCCGCGTCTTCGACATCCTCTGGGCCGGGCGGCGCCATGCGATGACGAGCCCGACGCAGATCGATCGCTTCGGCAACATCAACATCAGCTGCATCGGCGATCCGGCGCGGCCGAAGGTGCAGCTGCTCGGCGCCCGCGGCATTCCGGGCAACACCATCAACCACCCGTGCAGCTTCTTCATTCCGAACCACTCGACGCGCTCGTTCGTCGAGCGCGTCGACATGGCGTCGGGCGTCGGCTACGACGAAAGCCGCTGGGCAAAGGGAGTGCGCCGCGACTTCATGGAGCTGCGCCTGGTGGTCAGCAATCTGGCGGTGATGGATTTCAACGGTCCCGACAAGGCGCTGCAGATTCTCTCGACACATCCCGGCGTCACCGTCGACGATGTGCGAGCGCAGACCGGTTTCGATCTGCACGTGGCCGACGGCGCCGGCGAAACACCGATGCCGACGGCCGAGCAACTCGAAATCATCGCGCAGCTCGACCCACACGGCGAGAGGGCAACCGCGGTGTCTGCCTGATGTCGACCAGCGTGCTCGACACAGCAATCTGCAAGGCGCTCGCCTGCCGCTATCCGATCATCCAGACGGCGATGGGCTGGGTGGCGACTCCGGAATTGGTCGCCGGCACGTGTAACGCCGGCGGGTTCGGATTCCTCGCCGCCGCCACGTCGCGCCCCGAACAAGCCGAGGCCGACATCCGCAAGGTCGCGACGCTCACCGAGCAGCCGTTCGGCGTCAATTTCCTGATGGAACAGCCGGGCGCCGAACAGATCGTCGATTCGATCATCCGCCACGGCGTGCGCGCCGCGAGCTACAGCCGTTCACCGCGGCGCGAGTTCATCGACAAGTTCAAAGCCGCCGGCATCCTATGCATTCCCACCGTCGGCGCCGCAAAGCATGCCGAGAAGGCGGTGCAACTGGGCGCCGACGTCATCGTCGCCCAGGGCGGCGAAGGCGGCGGCCACACCGGCATCGTGCCGACCTCGCTGCTGCTGCCGCAGGTGGTCGCCGCGGTGGACGTCCCGGTCGTCGC
>JBGTMF010000390.1:0-7191 GCA_041743795.1 Thermodesulfobacteriota bacterium
GGCCGCCGGCCCGCACACCACGGCCGCATCGGTGACGCGGCCGGTGATGACGATGTCGGCGCCGCGCTGCAGCGCATCGACGATACCCCAACAACCGAGGTAGGCATTGGCGGTGAGGAAGGGCGCCGCGTCGGCGATAGTCGCGCCAGTCTCGAAGTGCGTCAGCTCGCCGGCGGCAACCAGCTCCGTCAGGCGCGGCATGAGGTCGTCACCGCGCACGTAGGCGATTGCCGGATTCAGGCCGAGCTTCGCTGCGACTTCTGCGACAGCCTGGGCGCAGCCGTCGGGGTCGAGACCGCCGGCGTTGGCAACGACCTTGATGCCGCGGTCGAGACAGGTGCCCATCACCTGCTCCATCTGCGTGACGAAGGTCCGAGCAAAGCCGCCACCCGGGCGTTTCAAGCGCGTGCGCGCCAGGATGAGCATGGTCAACTCGGCGAGCCAATCGCCAGTCAGTACATCGATCGGCCCGCCCTCGACCATCTCGCGCGCAGCGGACAACCGATCGCCGAAGAATCCGGAACAGTTCGCTATGCGGATCGGTCTCGTCATCAAATCTCTCTCACCAAGAGGCACGGAGTGCACGGGGACTGCGCACGCTCGTCATGCCGCGGAATTCATTCGCTCTCGACGGGTTCGACGTGGAGCAGTAGGGCGCCGCCCTCTACCTGGTCGCCTACGGCGACGCGGATCTCGGTGACGACACCGTCTTGCGGCGCTGTCATCGGGTGTTCCATTTTCATCGCTTCGAGGATCACCAAGAGATCGCCGGCGCTGACGCGGTCGCCCTCCTTCACGCGCAGCTCGATGATCTTGCCAGGCATTGGCGCGATCAGGCCTCCCGTGACATCGGTCGCGCCCGGTAGCGGGAATCGAGGTTTGACGGTGAGTTCGACGTCGCCGCGCGGCGTCGCGATGATCAGGCGCTCGGCGATGCGCGTCACACGCCCGCGATAGCGCCTGCCGTCGACTTCGGCGTCGACGGCGTCCGGCCACCAACCGTGCAAGCGGGCCTCCCCTTCCCCGCCGACACGGAAGCTGCCATCGCGCTGCCGCCGGTAGGTGACCGCCACCTCGCGATCGCCGGACAGGAACGTCAGCGACTGATCGGGAAGGCGAGCGTTGCGCCAGCCGCTGGGGACCGACTCGAGAACGCCAGCTTCTGCTCGGTTGGTGCCCTGCAACCATAGGGCCGCCGCGGTTGCGACGTGCTGCAGGTCGCCGTCATCGAGCACCAACGTGCGCGCCGGCGCGATGCGCTCGATGAAATCGGTGGTCGTATCGCCGGCGAGAAACTCCGGCGACCGCAGCGTCGCGACGAGGAAGTCGCGATTGGTGCGCACGCCACCGAGATGGCTGCGCTGCAGCGCCAGTGCCAAGCGTGCGGCGGCGACGGCGCGCGTCGGTGCGTGGGAGATGACCTTCGCCAGCATGGGGTCGAACTCGACACCGATTACCGAGCCTTCCACCACGCCCGAATCCCAGCGCACCGCCGGGTCCTGGCTCGGCTCATAGGCTGCCAGAGTGCCGGTGGCGGGTAGAAACCCCGCTGCGGGATCCTCGGCATAGAGACGTGCCTCAATGGCCGCGCCATGCCATCGGACCTCCTCTTGGGCGTAGCGCAGCGGTTCGCCGGCGGCGATGCGCAACTGCTCGCGCACCAGGTCGATACCGGTGACCGCCTCGGTCACTGGGTGCTCCACTTGCAGGCGGGTATTTACCTCGAGGAAGTAGAAATCGCCGGAGGCGTCGTCGACGAGGAACTCTACCGTTCCAGCCGATTCGTAACGCAGCGCCCTCGCCAGCCGCAGCGCGGCAGCCGCCATCGCCTGGCGCAGAACCTGATCGACCCGCGGCGAGGGTGATTCCTCGATGATCTTCTGGTGCCGCCGCTGGATGGAGCACTCGCGCTCGCCGAGATGGAGGACGTTGCCGTGGCTGTCGCCGAGGATCTGGATCTCGACGTGGCGCGAGCGGGCGATGTAGCGCTCGAGAAAAACGCGGTCATCGCCGAAGCCGCCGAGAGCCTCGCGTTTCGCGGCGGCGATCGCCTCGTCGAGCGCCGCGGCGTCGGCGACGACGCGCATCCCCTTGCCGCCGCCGCCGGCCGCCGCCTTGACCAACAGCGGGTAGCCGATTTCTTCTGCGTCGGCGGCGTCTTCCGACGAGGCGAGCAGCGGAACGTCCAGCTCTGCCGCCAGCGCCTTCGCTGCCAGCTTGTCGCCCATGCGCTCGATCACTTCGGCGGACGGTCCGACCCACAGCAGTCCCGCTTCGACCACGGCGCGCGCGAAGGTCGCGTTCTCAGAGAGAAACCCATATCCCGGATGAACCGCTTCCGCGCCTGTGCGGCGGGCGGCGGCGACGATGGCTGGGATGTCGAGGTAGCCGCCGGCGAGGCGCACCGCCTCGTCACACTCGCCGACGAACGGCGCCCCGGCATCGGCGTCGGCGTAGACACCGATGCAGCGAATCCCCATGTCGCGGGCACTGCGAATGATACGGCGGGCGATCTCGCCGCGGTTGGCGATGAGCAACGAGGTGAACATCACAAGCGAAACACTCCGTATCCGTTCGCGCCCTCGATGGCGCGGTTGCGCACTACCGAGAGGCATATCCCGAGGACCGTGCGCGTGTCGCGCGGGTCGATGATGCCGTCGTCGCTGACGGCGCCCGTGGCGGTCAGCGCCAGCGACGATTGCTCTTGCGCCGCCTCGACCAGTTCGACGATCTGGCGGTCCTGCTCTTCGTCGAACGCCTCCCCCTTGCGGGCGGCCTGGGCGCGGCGAACGATCGACATGACACCGGCGATCTGTTTGCCACCCATCACCGCGATCTTCGCCGTCGGCCAGAGAAACGTGAAGCGGTTCTGGTAGGCGCGGCCGGACATCGCGTAGGTACCAGCCCCATAGGAGGCGCCAAAGATGACGGTGAAGTGTGGAACCGTCGAGTTGGTGACTGCGTTGATCAATTGCGAACCCTTTTTGATGACACCGTCGCGCTCGTACTCGCTGCCGACAATGAAACCGGTGAGGTTCTGCAAAAACAACAGCGGCGTATCGATCTGGTTGCACAGCTGGACGAAGTGGGCCCCCTTCTGCGCCGAATCCGGGTAGAGAACGCCGTTGTTGCCGAGGATGCCGATCGGGTAGCCGTGGATCGACGCCCAGCCGCACACCAGCGTGTTGCCCCAGCGCGGCTTGAACTCTTCGAAGCGCGAGCCGTCGACGACGCGACCGATCAGCTCGCGTACGTCTGCCGGCCGCCGCAGGTCGGCGCTGACGAGTCCGAGCAGATCCTCGGCGTCGTGCAGCGGCGCGACCACCTCACAGCGCGCTGGCGGCCCCGGCTTGCGCCAGTTGAGATGTGAGACCACCTCGCGACACAAGCGCACGGCGTCGCGCTCGTCCTCGGCGAGATACTCCGCCAGCCCGGAGACCTCGGCGTGCAGTTGCGCGCCACCGAGCGTCTCGTCGTCCGACTCCTCGCCGGTCGCCATCTTCACCAGTGGCGGTCCGGCAAGGAAGATTTTCGACTGGCCGCGGATGACGATGTTGTAGTCGGACATGCCAGGCTGGTAGGCACCGCCGGCGGTCGACGATCCGAAGACCACGCACACGGTCGGGATTTCGAGTTTGGAGAGCTCGATCATCTCGTAGAAGTGGCGCCCGGTTTCGGCGAAGTGGCCGGCGCCGAGGAAGCCGCCGCCCGAACCGTCCGTCTTCACCCGCAGGTCCGCGCCCGCGGACTCGACGAAGCTGACGTACGGCATGCGGTTGTCGCGGGCGATTTCCAGGGCGCGCGACCACTTGCGGCCGACGTGCGGCGTGATGGCGCCGCCCAGCACGGAAGGATCGTTGGCGAAGATGACGCACTCGACGCCGGCGATGACGCCGATGCCGAGCACACTGCCGCCGCCGACGGTGTAGTCGCTGCCCCACGCGGCGAGCGGACTGATCTCGAGAAACGGACTGTCCGGATCGAGTGCCAAGGCGACGCGTTGGCGCACCGGCAGCTTGCCTCGCGCCGCCAGCCGCGCGTGCGTCTGCTCTCCGCCCCCGGCCGAAGCCTGGTCGAGCAGACGATCGATCTCAGCCAGTTTCTCGAGCATCGCCGCGCGATTCTCGCGAAATTCGGGCGAGCGAACATCGAGCCGCGACAGCAGCGGCGGCGCAAGAATAGAATGTCTCACGGCGCCATCCATCCGCTTCGGCGCGGTGCGAGGCGTAGGGCGAGGGGTGGATCTGTCGACTTCGTAATCAAGATGAGGAGTCCTATCTCGAGCCCAATTGACCGGGCCTGAAATGGCATGGTAACGAAACGACGTCAATATTACCGCACCAACATCCTTCCCATAATAACCCGACAACCAAGCCGAAAGCTGAAAGCTGATAGCTGAAAACCAAGAGGAACCCCCATGGGTCTCTACGACAGTCCCGATCACGAGATGTTCCGCGCCACGGTACGCAAGTTCGTCCAGGAAGAGATGGTGCCGCGGGCGCGCGAGTTCGACGCCGCCAACCGCATCGACAAGCGCCTCTTCAAGAAGATGGGCGATCTCGGCATGCTTGGCCTTCGTTACGAGCCGGAATACGGCGGCGCCGGGCTCGACTGGTCGTACACGGCAGTCATGTTCGAAGAGCTGGCTCGTTCCGACAACGCCGGTGCAACGCTGGGCATCAGTGTGCACACCGATATGGCGACGCCATCCCTGGCGGAGTTCGGCAGCCCCGATCTCAAGAAGAAGTACCTGACACCGGCCATCGCCGGTGAGACGGTCGGCGCCATCGCCGTCACCGAGCCCGACGCCGGCTCCGACGTTGCGGCGATCAAAACGCGCGCGGTGCGCGACGGCGACGACTGGGTTATCAACGGCTCGAAGATCTACATCACCAATGCCGCAAACGCCGACTGGCTGTGCCTGCTGGCGGTCACCGATCCGGCGGCGGAATACGGCGGCTTCTCCCAGATCATCGTGCCCACCAGCTCGCCGGGCCTGCACTACGACCTGCTCGACAAGATCGGTCTTTGGGGATCGGACACCGGGCAGTTTTTTTTCGAGGACGTGCGCGTGCCAGTGGCCAACACCATTGGCGAGATCGGCCGTGGCTTCCATCAGCAGATGATGCAGTTTCAAGACGAGCGCCTGGTCGCCTGCGTCAGCACCATCGCCAGCTCGCAACACCTCTGGGAAGAGACCAAGAAGTGGACCGAGCAGCGAAAGCTCTTCGGCAAGCCGCTGTCGAAGATGCAGAACACGCAGTTCAAGATGGCCGATCTTTGGATGCAGATGACGATCGCCAAGGACCTCATCGCCACGTGCGTGCAACAGCGGGTCGATGGCGTCGATGCCACCGACAAGATCACCATGGCAAAGATCTACTGCTGCCGCGTCGCCAGCACCGTCGCCGACACCTGCGTCCAGTTCCACGGCGGCTTCGGCTTCATGAAAGAGAGCATGGCGGGCCGCGCTTACGTCGACACCCGGGTCGGGACAATCGGCGGCGGATCGGAGGAGACGATGCTGCACTATCTCGCCAAACGGCTGGGATTCTGAAATCAGGGGCCTGGCGTCAATTACCCAGGCTCGCGTCGTAAGTTGAAGTGCTTAAGTCATTTTCCAGCATAAGGTATTAATCCAACATGGATTTATCATTTGGACCTGAATATGAGGCGTTGCGCGACGAGGTTCGGGACTTCTGCGCTCGCTATGCTTCGCAGTCGCCGAAGACGGGGACGGGGCTTGGCGGCGGGCGGCCGGGACCCGAGTTGCGCGAGTGGCAGCGCCTACTGATTGAGCACGGTTATGCGGCTCGCACGGTTCCTGTCACCTACGGGGGGTTTGGCGCGGCGCCGGACATCCTCAAGCGGGTAATCATCGACGAGGAGTTGAACCGCGCCGGGGTGTCGCGCGGCATCGGTGGACAGGGCCCGGACATGCTGGTCCCCACCCTCCTCGAACACGGCTCGGAGGAACAGAAGACACGATGGATCGGCCCTACCATCCGCGGCGAGGTGGTGTGGTGCCAGGGATACTCGGAGCCGAACGCCGGCAGTGATCTGGCCGCGGTGCAGACGCGCGGCGTGGAGGATGGCTCGGACTTCATCGTCAACGGACAGAAGATCTGGACGACCACTGCACACGCTTCGGACATGATGTTCGGCCTCATCCGCACCGAACCGAACGCCTCCAAGCACGGCGGACTCAGCTACATCCTGATTCCGATGGATACGCCCGGCATCGACGTGCGGCCACTGGCGACGATGACCGGCGAGGCGGAGTTCAACGAGGTGTTCTTCACCGACGTACGCGTGCCGCAGGCGAACGTCATCGGCCGGCGCGGCGACGGTTGGACGATCGCCAACACGACGCTCAAGCACGAGCGCAACACGCTGGCGTCGAGCGCCCTACTCGACGGCGCCATGCGTCAACTGGTTGCGCTGATGCAGCGCGAAACGGCGAACGGCGTGCGTGCCATCGATTCGCCGCTGCTGCGCGACCGGCTGCTGCGACTGCAGGCGCGGGTGGTGGCGCTCAAGTACCACAGCCTGCGCATGCTCACTGCGCGGGCGCGCAACGAGTTCCCAGGCGTCGCCGCGCTGGTCACCAAGCTGGCCGGCTGTGAGGTCAGCCACCAGATCAACGTTCTCGCCATCGACGCCATGGGCGAACTCGGCACGCTCTACGAGAGCTCTCCGCGCGAGCGCAATCACGGCCGCTGGCAGAGCCAGATGATGTTTACACTGGGCCTGATCATCGGCGGCGGCACCGCGCAGATTCAGAAGAACATCATCAGCGAACGGGGGCTGGGACTGCCACGCGAGCCTAGCAGTCCGTTGAGGAAGTAGGGCACTAACCGTGCGTTGAGAAAGATATGGACTTCGGACTTTCACAGGAACAAGGACTGCTGGCAGAGAGCCTGCGCCGCTACCTTCGCGACGACTGTCCTGTTACGCGGATTCGCCAGCTGGTGGCGGAGACACCCGGTCGCGACGGCGGCACATGGGCGGATCTCTGCGCGCTCGGCGTCGGCGGCCTTATGATCGCCGAAGATCACGGCGGCAGCGGCCTGACGTTGCTCGACGCCGCAGTCGCCGCAGAGTCGTTGGCTTGGGGCGTCGCTCCGGGGCCATTTCTCAGCAGCGCGATCATGGCACCGGTGGCGCTGGCCGCGGCCGGCACGGCGCAAC
>JBGTMF010000391.1:0-10128 GCA_041743795.1 Thermodesulfobacteriota bacterium
CGTGTCGGCTCGAAGTGGTGGCGGACGAGCGACTCGCCGAGGTGTGGCTGCGCGGCTGGCAGGGCAAGACGTTTGCCGAGTTGCGCGATGACGCCGACGTGCACGCCTACCTGCGCGATCCCTTCCACAGCAGCGCGGAAATCGAGCCGCTGCAGTCGGTGCGCGCGCGCATCGGCGAAATGATCGAGGATTTGCGCGGCTCTCCGCGTTCGGCGCCGGTGATCCTGGTCAGCCACGGCGACCCGCTGCGCATCTTCGTAGCCGAACTCCTCGGTCTGCCTCCCGGCCACTTTCGCAGCTTTGCCATCGACAACGGCAGCGCCTCCCTGGCCCGCATCGGCCGCAAGCGTGCCCAGGTGCAGCTCCTCAACTGGCTTCCGGGAGATCTGGATGAACACCTCAAACCGCGCCAGCAGTAGTCGGTGGCGCCGCTTGGGTGCGGCCGCGGCCGGCAGTGTCGATGCTTGTATCGCGAGCGATTCTAGCGGAGCCTGTCCGCCTGCCGCGGCCGGCGTCGCAACCACAAGGTGGGAGGCGCAGCGGCGTTCCCGCATCGCATGGAAGGAGAGAAGACATGAGCATTCTACACGGAGTCGGCGCTTCGCCGTTTGTCCGCAAGGTGAGGGTCGCCCTCGCCGAGAAGGGGATCGAGTACCAGCTCGATCCCGTGCTGCCCTTCGGCGTCAGCGCCGAATACAAAAAGATGAGCCCGCTGGGAAAGGTACCGTGCTACACGCCGAAGGACGGCGTGCACATCCCCGACTCGTCGGTGATCGTCGCCTACCTGGAACGCACCCACCCAGACAAACCGCTCTATCCGGCGAACGCCGAAGACTTCGCCCGCGCCCTGTTTCTCGAGGAGTTCGCCGATTCGGCGCTGACGCCGGCCTTGGGCACCGTTTTCTTCCAGCGCATCGTCGCGCCGATGATCGGCCAACAGACCGACGAGACGGCGATCGCCGCCGCCTTGGAGAACACCATCCCGCCGCTGTTGGCATGGCTGGATGAACAGATCGTCGGCAAAGAGTTCTTCGTCGGCGACCGCATGTCGATCGCCGACATCGCCATTGCCTCTCCGTTCGTCAACTTCATGCACGGTGGCGGCACCGTCGACGCGGCGAAGTACCCCAATCTGACAGCTTTTCTCGAGCGGATGCACAATCGCCCGACCTTCAAGGAATTCATCACCGAGGAAAAGGCGATGTTCGCCGCTGGCAGCTAGCTGGAACTCGCTTCGCTCGTCGAGCTTCGGAGGACAGGTAGGCAGGGGCACAGGCACAGGGAGGTGCGCGCTACGCGCGATCCACCGTTTCCTAGCGAGCCCGCGTCGGCGGGCGTCGGCGAAGCGAGGCTGCGCAAAGTCCTGCACGACATGGCGGCGCGGCTGTAAGGCCTAGCCTGACGGTTGACCTGTCGGGTCGAACCATCGAGACTCTCGCCATTCGCGGGCACCGCCCTGAGCGGGCCTGACAACAAACAAGGAGTTACCAGGAGATGGGAAGAAAAGTGTACGTCATCGGCGTCGGCATGACGAAGTTCGAGAAACCGGGAAGCCGGCAATGGGACTACCCCGACATGGCCAAGGAGGCGGGCACGCGCGCCCTCGAGGATGCGGGGATTCCGTACGAAACCATCGAACAGGCCTGCGTCGGCTATTGCTACGGGGATTCGACGTGCGGCCAGAGAGCTGTCTACACGCTCGGCCTGACCGGGATTCCGGTCTACAACGTCAACAACAACTGCGCGACCGGCTCGACCGCATTATTCATGGCCAAGCAGTTCATCGAAGGCAACCTCGCCGAATGCGTCCTCGCCCTCGGCTTCGAGAAGATGGAAAAGGGCTCGCTCGGCATGAAGTACGACGATCGCACCATGCCAATGGACAAGCACTTCCAGTCGATGGTCGATCTGCGGGGCTTCGCCAATGCGCCGGCGGCGCCGCAATTCTTTGGCAACGCGGGGCGCGAGCACATGGAGAAATACGGCACCACGAAGGAGCAGTTCGCCAAGATCGCGCACAAGAACCACAAGCATTCGGTCAACAACCCGTACTCGCAGTTCCAGGACGAGTACTCGCTCGACGACATTCTCAACGCGCCGGTCGTCTACGAACCGCTCACCAAGCTGCAGTGCTGCCCGACCTCCGACGGCGCCGGCGCCGCCGTGCTGGCGAGCGAAGACTTCGTCGTCAAGCACAATTTGCAGGCGCAGGCGATCGAGATCGCCGGCATGGCGATGGCGTCCGATTTCCCCAGCACCTTCGACGACAAGAGCTGCATCAAGCTGGTCGGCACGGACATGACCCGCGCCGCGGCACAGAAGGTCTATGAACAGTCGGGCCTCGGTCCCGAGAACGTCGACGTCATCGAGTTGCACGACTGCTTCTCGGCCAACGAACTCGTCACCTACGAAGGACTCGGCCTCTGCGGCGAAGGCAAGGCGGGCGAGTTGATCGACTCCGGCGCCGTTACCTACGGCGGTAAGTGGGTGGTCAATCCTTCCGGCGGTCTCATCTCCAAGGGACACCCGCTCGGCGCCACCGGGCTGGCGCAGTGCAGCGAACTCACCTGGCAACTGCGCGGCAAGGCCGACAAGCGCCAGGTCGACGGTGCTGCCGTCGGGCTGCAGCACAATCTCGGTCTCGGCGGCGTCGCCGTCGTGACGATGTACAGGAAACCCGAATTCGCCTGATGCGATGAAACTGCGCGTTGGAATCCTCGGCGGCGGTTCGTGGGGCACGACGGTCGGCTGCCTGGCGACCCGCAACGCCCCCACAATCGTCTGGGCGCGGCGGCCGGAGATCGCCGAGGAGATCAACCGCCAGCACACCAACGAAACGTATCTGCGCGGATTCAAGCTTCCGGCCGAGCTGCGCGCCACCGCCTCGATTGAAGAGGCGGTGCGGCACGCCGACGTCGTCATCGTCGGCGTGCCGTCGCACGGCTTTCGCGCCTGCTGCGAGGATCTGCGACCGTACATCCGCCCGTGGGTGCCCGTCCTCAGCCTCTCGAAGGGGCTCGAACAGGGATCGCTGCTGCGTATGACGCAGGTGATCGAAGAGGCCCTGCCCGGCCATCCGATGGGCGTACTGACCGGCCCCAACCTGGCCAAGGAGATCATGAGCGGCTTCGCCGCGGCGACGGTGATCGGCATGAGCGAGCAGACCATCGCCTGCGAGCTACAGCAGATCTTTCGCAGTGGGCTGTTCCGCGTCTACACCAACAGCGACGTCATCGGCTGCGAGCTCGGCGGCGCGCTGAAGAACGTCATCGCAATCGCCGCCGGCATGGGCGTCGGCATGGGCGTCGGACAGAACACTCTGGCCGCCGTCATCACCCGCGGCCTCGCCGAACTCACCCGCCTCGGCGTGGCGATGGGTGGAAAGCCCGAGACGTTCGCCGGACTCGCCGGCATGGGCGATCTACTGGCGACCTGCACCAGCCCGCAGAGCCGCAATCGCCACGTCGGCGAAGAACTCGGCAAAGGGCGCCGGATCGAGGAGATCACGGCCGAAATGAACGAGGTAGCCGAGGGCGTCAAATCGAGTAAATCTGTGATGGAGCTGGGTGCCCGCCACGGCGTCGACATGCCCATCGCGCACGAGGTCTACCGCGTCGTCCACCAGGGCAGCAGTGCCGCTGATGCCTATCGCGGCCTGATCCGCCTGGCGCCGCGCTCCGAGCAGGAACCGGGCTGAGATCAGTGGTGGCAGAGCAGATGTGAGAGTACTGCTTGACCTATCAAGAAATCTTGATATAAAGACCGGCGTGAACCCAAACCCGGCATGCGAGACGGTGGTACCCCTCGGAACGGCAGAGCTGGCGCGCATTTTCCACGCGCTCTCCGACGAGACGCGCCTGCTCATCGTGCAGCAGCTCCTCGGCGGCGAGCAGTGCGTCTGCGATCTGACGATCGCCCTCGACGCGGCGCAGTCGCGGCTGTCGTTCCATCTCAAGACGCTCAAGGACGTTGGCCTGGTGATGGATCGGCGCGAGGGGCGCTGGGTGTATTACGGGCTGGTGCCGGAGACCCTGGCCCAGCTCGAACGCGTATGCGGACAACTCTGCAGCGGGGCGCGCTCCTGCTGCAGCTGATTTTTTTTCTCAAACCCATCAACTAATCTTGATGAATGGAGGTAGACCATGAGCGCAACGGATTTGAAACGAGCGGTGCAAGAGACGTACGGAGCGGCGGCCCGCGCCGCGGCACAAGGTGGTAAGGCATCGTGCGGCGTCCCGGAGCCGGCGAGTCAAGCGTCCGCCGGGTGCTGCGGCCCGACGCCGGCGGTCGACAAGTGGGACCCGATTACATCGAACCTCTACTCGGACGAGCAGACCGGGGTATTGCCCGAAGAAGCGGTGCGCGCCTCGCTCGGCTGCGGCAATCCGACAGCCCTGGCCGAACTGCAGCCGGGCCAGGTGGTGCTCGACCTCGGCTCGGGCGGCGGCATCGACGTGCTCCTCTCGGCGCGACGGGTGGGACCGAGCGGCCGCGCCTACGGCCTCGACATGACCGACGAGATGCTCGAGCTGGCGCGTGACAACCAACGCCAAGCCGGGGTTTCCAACGTCGAGTTTCTTCGCGGCGAGATCGAGGACATTCCTCTTCCCGACGGTCACGTCGACGTCATCATCTCGAACTGCGTCATCAATCTGTCCGCCGACAAGGACCGCGTCCTGCGCGAGGCGTTCCGCGTTCTCAAGCCCGGCGGACGATTCGCCGTATCCGACGTCGTCGTGCGCGGCGAGATCGCGCCGGAGATCCGCAGGAGCATCGAGCTCTGGATGGGCTGCGTCGCCGGCGCCCTCGACGAGGGCGACTACCGCGGCAAACTCGAAGCGGCCGGCTTCGTCGATATCGACATCGAGCCGACGCGCGTCTACCGTGCCGACGACGCCCGCGATCTCATCGCGGCCGCCGGTCTCGACGCCGACGCCATCGCACCGCAGGTCGACGGCAAGTTCTTCAGCGGCTTCATCCGCGCCAGCAAGCCGACCACTTGAGCGCGGCGACCAGTCGATGAAAACGATTCGAGTCGAACGATGCGGGTTACCGAGGCATGGACGCGCGCCGCCGGCGAGGGCGCCGTTCTCCCGCAAGAACTCGGCGCCTGCGTGGCGTTGTCGTCGTTCGCGCCATCAAAGCGTCTTCAGGTACTCCAGCACTGCGCGGCGCTCGGCGTCAGTCAGATGATCGCCGAAGATGTGGCCGGCGTTCGACTGGCTGAAGGTCGTCGTGTCGTAGACGAATCGCTTTTCATCCTCCGGTGCGTCGGCCCACGAATAGGGAACCTCAATCCACGGCCAGCCGAGCGCTTCGTCGTCGAAGTTGGTGCTGTCGAGATCGACGCGCCGCCAGTACTTCGGCCGCGCCGTGCTGTTCAACACCAATTCGATCGTCGGCACCGAACCGTTGTGCAGATACGGTGCGGTCGCCCAGATGCCGTCGAGCGGCGGCGGCATGTAGCCGGGGAATGGATCGTTCGGCTCCATGCGGGTAATGCCGCCGTAGAACGAAGCATTGTACCACTCGACGAGCTGAGGCGCGTGCACGACGCCTGCGTTGGCGATGACCGGATCGGTGCCGACGACGTCGAGCGGGAAGATGAGGTTGGGATACCAGTCATCCTCGTTCGGCTCGCGGTATGTCCCGTGACAGCCGGCACAGTTCTGCAAAAACAACTCATGGCCCTCGTCAGCCAGCGCACGGTCGATGGGGCGCTTATACTGCGGCGGGCGAACCGAACTGACGAAAGCCTGGATATCTGTAAACCACTCATCGACCTGGCGGGCGCGGTCGACATCGTCGACGCACACCGAGGTGGCGAGCGCCATCGTGCCGCGGTGATCGCCGCGCGCCATGCCGTTGTAGAACAGCGCGTTCTTCTTGTGCGCCCGCCACCAGGGCGGCGGATCGGAGGTGATACGCACGGAGTCGCGGTCCATCGGCATTCCGTCTTCGTCGTAGATGACGAGCGGCGTCACTTCCTCATCGCTCCACTCCAAAGTATCCCGATCGTGGTGCACCATGAGGATCACGGCGAACATCTCGGCCGGGTTCATGCCGATCGCCGGCATGTCGGTCAGCGGACCGAGCACGCTTCCGCGCGCGAAGGTCTTGCGCAATTCGGCCTTCTCCGCCTCGTCGAGGCCGAGAAGGTCCAGCACGTCGTCGTCGAGCGGCAGTGAGGTATTGCCGCCGCCGGCACCAGCGGTGAAATCCGCGGTCGCATTGCCGAGGCCGACGACCAAGTCGCCGTCGAACTGGCCACCGTGGCACAGCAGGCAGTTGGCGTTGACTACCTCGGCGCCGTTCGGCGCTTCGAACACGTTGAGGAAATACGGCATTTCGGCGTTTTTGCCCGAGCGATCGGCGATCCGCGGCGCATCCGGTGCGCCGCCGAAACTGCCGGCAATCAGTTCTGAAAATGCCGGGTTCTCCCAGAGCTTGAACGGAATCCCGCAAGTCATGAATTCGCCGTTCAGCAGCAGTTCCCGGCCGCGCACCGGGTCGCCCGCCACCTGCGCTTCGGCCGGAAGTTCGACGCCGTCGTTCCAATAGCCGACGGCAGGTATGCGATCGCGAGCCAACAGTTGCCCCGAGTCACTCGATCCATCTCCGCAACCCGCGCAGATCAAACCAACCAATACGAGTGCGAGCGTACTTCGCATCATGAACCTTCCCCCCCAAGATCGTTTCTGACGCCTGCCTTAGCGGCTCGGGATCAGTCCGGCAACACGAGCAACGATTCGTCGCGTCTGACGAAGAGCTTCGGCGACAGCTTCTGCGAGGACTTGCCGTAGGCGGCTGCCGCCATCTCGCGCACGCGCTTGATGCCGGCCGCGTCCTCGCTACCGGTGACGAAGAGGATACCGATCGCCGGCGCGGCAAAGACGAAATCGCCCTTCACCGGGAAACTCTCCTTGGTCCATACCCGGCCGATCGCCAACAGGCTGGCCTCGAAGTCGCCCCCGGCCTTGACGACAAACACACCGTCCTCGCCGCGCCGCTCAATCTGCGGCAGAAGGCGCACGAGATTGTCCGCCGCCAACTGGCGCAGCCCGGCACGGTCGACCTTCGACGTCTCCAATTCCGCGGGCGAAAAGTACGAGAGACTGTTGGGGGCGTCCTCGGCGTATACGATGACGAGATCTTCGTTGAGTTCGTCGTAGACGACCGGCGAACTGTCGAGCGCGCCCACTTCTCGCAGCCAGGCGCGCTCGCGCACGACCGGAACGATCAGCGCAGGATCGATGGAATTCTCCGCCGGCGCGGTTTCACGCACTCCGGCGACGAAGAGCTCGATGATCTCGTCGAGCTTGTCGGGCGCCAGCAGGTACGCCTCGTAGGCGTCGCGCAACAAGATCGTCGACTCGCCCGACTCGCGGTGCGTCAATCCGAGTTTCAACGGCTCGGGTGCCGAGATGGTGGCTCGCGGCGCGGCGGCGCGGACCTTCTCGAGGCAATGCTGCGTAAATTCGGCCGGCGACAGCACCTCGACGCCGAGGACTTCCGCCGCGGGAACCGCGGCGACCAGAAAAAGGCCGAGCACCCCGGCGAGTAGCCGCCCGCCAACACGAATCATCTGCACCGCCGTCACTCCCCTTTCCGCTGCCAGAGCCACTCTTACGCGATGCAACGACGACCGCAAAGGGCGGTGCCATTGTCGCAGCTCTCGGCTCGGCTAGTATGTTGGAATGGCGAGGTTCACTGTATCGTCTCAGATCGCCGCGCCAGCCGGATTCGCCTTCGATTGGCACGAGCGCGCCGGCGCCTTCGAAAGACTGACCCCGCCCTGGGAGCCGGTGCGCGTGATCGAACGACGCGGCGGCATCCGCGACGGCGACCGATTGGTGATGCAACTCGGTGCCTGGCCGGCGTCGATTCGCTGGCTGGCGGAACACCGAAATTACCGGCGGGGTGAGAGTTTCTGCGACGTCCAGCTGCGGGGGCCGTTCGCGCGATGGGAACACACCCACAGATTCGAAGCCGACGGCAATGAGCGAAGTATTCTCACCGACGACATCGAATACGAGCTGCCGTTCGGCTGGCTTGCGGACGCAGTCGGCGGCGGCTTTGCCCGCGCGCGCTTGCAGAAGATGTTCCGCTACCGCCACACGGTCACGACTCAGGACATCGGCATCCACTGGAAATACAAAGGAGAGACCCCCATGAAGATTCTCGTTTCCGGATCGACCGGACTCGTCGGCTCTACTCTCATACCCTTTCTGACGACGGGCGATCACAGCGTCGTACGGTTGGTGCGCGGTACATCCGAACAGGGGGTCCGCTGGGATCCGGCGCAAGGTGAAATCGAGACCGCCAAGCTGGAGGGCTTCGATGCGGTGGTGCATCTGGCCGGAGAGAACATCTCCGGAGGCCGCTGGAACGACGAACGCAAGGAACGGATCCGCGACAGTCGGATCAAGGGAACGCGCTTGCTGGCCGGGGCTCTTGCCAAGCTGAAGAAGAAGCCGAAGGTTCTGGTCTGCGCCTCGGCGATCGGGTTCTATGGCGACCGCGGCGAAGAAGTGCTCGGCGAGGACGCGGCGGCCGGCGAGGGGTTTCTCAGCTCGGTCTGCGTCGATTGGGAAAAGGCAGCCGATGCGGCGCGCGCGGCAGGGATCCGCGTCGTCCATCTGCGCTTCGGAGTCGTACTCGCCAGCGGCGGTGGCGCCCTGGCGAAGATGCTGTTGCCCTTCAAGCTGGGGCTGGGCGGAGTCATCGGTGACGGCGACCAGTACATGAGTTGGGTCACCGTCGATGACGCCGTCGGCATGATCCACTACGCGATCGAAAACGATGCCTTGGCGGGGCCGGTCAACGCGGTGGCGCCCAACCCGGTAACCAACCGCGAGTTCACGAAAACCCTCGGCGCCGTCCTCTCGCGCCCGACCCTGATACCGGTCCCCGCCTTCGGCGTCCGCTTGGCTCTCGGCGAGATGGCCGACGAATTGCTCCTTTCCAGCACCCGCGTCGTTCCCAATAAACTCCGTGAATCCGGCTACGCGTTCCGTTTTGCTGACCTCGAAAGCGCCCTGCGGCACCTGCTGGGGGCGTGATTGCCATCGCCAGACCCACCCCTCTTGACGATACGAGTATTTACTCTATGAGTAGTTACTCATGGAATATGGCATCGAGGATCTGGCAGCGGCGGTCGACGAGAAGGTCGATACGATCCGCTTCTATCAGGCGAAGGGGTTGTTGCCGCGACCGCGGCGGTGCGGCCGCAGCGCCGTTTACAACGATGAGCATGTTCGCGTTTTGCGGCAGATCCGCGAGTATCAGACACAGGGATTCTCCTTGGCGCTGATCAGGCGTCTACTCGACGAAGGCGAAACCTCGACGGGGGCGGCGTTGCTCGCCGCCGTTTCGCGCGAAAGCGGGGCCCGCTCTCTGACGCGAGCCGAGCTGGCGGCCGAGTCGGGTGTTGCCGAGGCCATCCTCGCTTCGCTGCGCGCCGCAGGCCTGTTGGTACCGACTCGCGGCGATGGCGAGGATGAGCGGTTCTCGGAAGCCGACGCGCAAATGGCAAAAGCCGGGCTGGCGCTGCTCAGTCAGGGGTTTCCCCTCGACCAGTTGCTGCAGCTGGCAATGCGCCACGCGCGCGAGGTCGAATCGGTGTGCGACAACGCCATCGATCTCTTCGACCGCCACGTGCGCAAGGTCGGCAGTGACGGCGCCGACCCAGCCGACGTCGCCAATACCTTCCGCACCCTCTTGCCGGCGGTGACGACGCTGGTCGCCGTGCACTTCCAGCGCACGCTGCTGCACCGGGCGCTGGAGCGCTTGCGAGCAACCCAGGAGAACGACGAACTGGCGGCGGCCGTCGCCGCGGTGGCGGACGCTGATCACGGGCGGCTCGAGGTGAGATGGACTTGACCGCGGGCAAGGCTTTGCCCGACCCGGAAAACAAGGCGGCGTTCGTCGAGGCGATGTTCGACCGCATCGCGCCGCGCTACGACCTGCTCAACCGCATCTGCACCTTTCGCCTCGACCAGAGCTGGCGGCGGCGCGCCATCGCTCTCGCCGCCGTGCGCAGCTATGACGTCGTCCTCGACCTCGGTTGCGGTACCGGCGATCTGGCCGAGATGGCGGCAGCGACGGGGGCGCGGGTCATCGGCGTCG
>JBGTMF010000392.1:0-7954 GCA_041743795.1 Thermodesulfobacteriota bacterium
GGCGGCGGCGCCGATCCTCTCCGAACTGCCGCCGCTGGAAGTGCTGGCCAGTGTGCGCAAAGCGCTCGACGCGGTCGCCGCCGCCAACCCGGTCACCCAGGGCAGTGAGTTCGTCGGTAGCAACAACTGGATCGTCTCGCCTGCGCAGTCCGACAGCGGCCACGCGTTGATGGCCAACGATCCGCACCTGGCGCATTTCAATCCGCCGATCTGGCATATGGTCCACCTCGAAACGGCCGACGATCTCAGCGTCAGCGGTGTCAATTTCCCTGGCTTGGCCGGCGTCATTCTCGGCCACAACCAATATGGAGCCTGGGGTGCCACCACCTCGAACTTCGACGTCACCGACGTCTACGTCGAGACGGTCACCACTCCGGACGATTACCCGACCTCGCCGCGCACCGTTATGTTCCAAGGGGAGCAGGTCCCCGTGCAGCGCGTCGTCGAGCGGATCAAACTGCGACAAGCGGACGGCAGCTTCGAGGTCTTTCCGCTCGTCGTCGAGGTCGTTCCGCACCACGGACCGATGATCGCCGACCCCAACCTCAACGACGACGTCGAGGGTCTGGCGGCGACCAACATGACGGTGCGCTGGACCGGCCATGAAGTCACCCTCGACGCGGTGTTCCTCAACACCCTTCTGCGCGCGCGCAATGTCGACGAGTTCAAGGAGGCGGTGCGTTACTTCGCCACCGGCGGCCAGAACTGGATCTGGGCCGACATCCACGGCGATATCGCCTACTTCCCGTACGTCCTGGTGCCGCAGCGACCGGCCGGCGCCGTGCCGTACCTGCCGATGCCCGGCACCGGCGAGGCGGAATGGCTCACCGACGGCGCCGGCAACACGCTGTGGCTGCCGGAAGAGCAAATCCCGCAGGCGGTCAATCCGCCGGAAGGATATCTCGCCTCGGCCAACAACGACCACATCGGCAACACGCTCGACAACGACCCGCTCAACGACGAGATCTACCTGACCTACACCAACGCCATCGGCTTTCGCCAGGAGCGCATTCTCGATCTGCTTTCCAACGACGCCGGTGTGCGACCGGACGGAGCCAAGATGTCCGCCGCCGATATGGCGGCGTACCAATACGATCACGTCAGCCTGGAGGCCGCGCGACTGGTGCCGTTCCTCCTCGACGCCGCCGGCAATCGGCCCGATCTGGTGAGCGGCGCCATGAGCGACGCCATCGAACGGCTGCGTGTATGGGGACAGAACCGCGACGGCTCGCCGGCCTGGGACATGGCCTCGGGCGTCGACCCGGCCGACTTCCGCGATGACATGCCGCGGCGGGAAAAACCGGTCTCCGACGAGGAGCGCGCCGACGCGGCGGCGACTTCGATCTTCGTCGGTTGGTCGACACGCCTACCAAGCGCCGTTTTCGCCGACGACTTCGCCGGCAGCGGGATCGGTGCGCCCGGCGGCGCCGACGCCACCAAGGCCCTGCTGCACCTGCTCGAGGACATCGATCAGACCGACGCGGCTTTCGCCGTGCACACCAAGGGCGCCAATGGCGAGAGCACGCTGTGGGATGACGCGCGGACGGCAGAGGTCGAGACCCGCGACGAAATCCTGCTCGGCGCGCTGCGCGACGGTCTCGCCTTCCTCGCCGGAGTCTTCGAGTCCGATAACGCCACCGACTGGATGTGGGGCGCCATTCATGGTGCGCGCTTCCAGCACTTCTTCGGACAGGCCGGCGTACCGCTCTTCGACCTCGGTAACTTCCCCGCCCCGGGCGGCCGCTTCACCGTCAATCCGGGCGCCTTCAGCCTAAACGCCAACTCCTTCAACTTCACCAGCGGTCCGTCGATGCGCATGGTCGTCGAGCTCGATCCGAACGGCATCCGCACTGTCAACTCGTTGCCCGGCGGCAACTTCGGCAACCCAGGTGAGCTGACCACCGAGGTCTACAACCGCATCAACCCGGATCTGCACTACGGTGACCTCACCGCTCGCTACATCAATGGCGAGACCTTCGAGGTGCCTTTCTCCCGTCAGCAGGTCGCCGCCGCCGCCGAAACCAAGGTGCGCTACGAGCCAGCGCCCGTCGATCAGGGTTCGCTCGCCGCGTACCAGGCACCCGGCCCGCATGTAGTCGGCGTGCGGACCATTGCGCTCGGCGTCGAGCCCGACCGCGATGTCGAGATCTGGTACCCTGCCGCCGCCGGCAGTGAAGCAGGTGTCGCTCGCGCCCGCTACGAGAGCCTCGAATCGCTACCTGCCAACCTCGTCGATCCGATCCGCGAGGCCTTCCCCGAACTCAATTCGGTCATCGAGATGACCGCGTACCGAGACCTGCCGGCGAGTCAGGACGGACCGTTTCCCCTCGTCCTGTTCAGCCACGGTTTTGGCGGCTTTCGCCAAGCCAACTCGCTGCTCGCAGCCGGCATCGCCTCCTGGGGATTCATCGTCGCCTCGACCGATCACCTCGAGCGCGGACTCGCCTCGGTGACGATTCCCGGGTCGAACCCCGGCCCGATCCGCGACGTGGAAGACCTGATGGCGGTCATCGATCTGCTCGCAACGCTCAACCAGACGGCTGGCGATCCTTTCGCCGGCATCGTCGATACCGACCTGGTCGCCTCCACCGGCCACTCCGCGGGTGGCGGCGCCTCACTGCGCATCCTCGACGATCCGCGCATCGACGCCGTCGTCGGCTACGCCGGCGCCGGTACGCCGATCAATCCGCCGAACAAGCCGGTGATGCTGATCGCCGCCGCCGGCGACATCGCCGTCACCACCGAACGCAGCCGCCAGTCGTTCGCCGCACTGGCAGCGCCGAAACGCCTGGTCATCGTCGCTGAGACCGGCCACAACTCGTTCACCGACCAGTGTCCGGGCATCCGCGAGCTCGGCGGCCTGGCAAGCCTGCCGCTGCCGATCCCGGATGACCTGGTGCGCCTCGGCGACGACGGCTGCACCGACCTCGAGTTCCCCGCGGAAGAGTCGTGGGCGATCTTCCAGCATTTCACCGTCGCCCACCTGCGCGACGCATTCGGTATCGACGAGGAACCGATCGGCCTCGGCGCCGGCATCGCCCACGCGTTCCCCGTCGCCATCGACTACACCGATGTACAGTGAATCTTCACCATAGAGGCACTTGCTCGCACAGCGAATTCGTCAGCAAGACGATGGAGTAACGATCTCAGATCCGGAGGTGTGAGGCCCCACAGGCTCGGCTTGTGGGGCCGAATCCGTCGGAGCGCGATGCGCTCACGCGGGCGAATCTCCGACACCGCGCTGCTCGATCCGCGCCCAGGCGTCGCGCAGCCCAACGGTGCGGTTGAAGACCAAGCGCCACGGCGTTGAGTCGACTTCATCGGCGCAAAAGTATCCCTGCCGCTCGAACTGTACCGTCGCGCCGGGTGGGACTGCGGCCAGCGCCGGTTCCAGGCGCCCCCGCACGACCTTCAGCGAGTCGGGGTTCATCACTTCGATGAAGTCCGTCCCACTGGCGACGGCGTTGGGATCTTCGACCGTGAAGAGGCGGTCGAAGAGCCGCACCTCGGCTTCGACCGATTGCGCGGCCGACACCCAGTGCAGGGTGCTCTTCACCTTGCGACCGTCGGGCGAATCGCCCCCCCGCGTCGCCGGATCGTAGGTGCAGCGCAATTCGGTGATCTCACCGGCGGCGTTCTTCTCGACACCGACACAGGTGATGAAGTAGCCGTAGCGCAAGCGCACTTCGCGGCCGGGGGCCAGTCTAAAGTACTTGCGCGGCGGATCCTCCTGGAAGTCGTCACGCTCGATGTAGATCGTACCGGAGAACGGCACCTTGCGCGTGCCCGCCGCTTCGTCCTCTGGGTTGTTGACGGCGTCCAACTCCTCGCTCTCTCCATGCGGGTAGTTCTCGATCACCACCTTCAGCGGATCGAGGACCGCCATGTAGCGCGGTGCCGCCGTATTGAGGCGCTCCCGCACTGCGTGCTCCAGCATGGCGACGTCGACGAGGCTGTCGCGCTTGGCCATGCCGATGCGGTCACAGAAATTGCGAATCGCCTCCGCCGGATAGCCGCGCCGGCGCAGACCGGCAAGCGTCGGCATACGCGGGTCGTTCCACCCGTCGACGTGGCCCTCTTCGACCAGGCGCAGGAGTTTGCGTTTGCTCAGCACCGTATAGCTCAAGTTGAGGCGGGCAAATTCGATCTGCTGCGGATGGGACGGCGTCTGCAGCCGGTCGAGCACCCAGTCGTAGAGCGGCCGGTGATCCTCGAACTCCAGCGTGCAGAGCGAATGGGTGATCTTCTCCTCGGCGTCGGACAGGCAATGCGTGTAGTCGTACATCGGGTAGATGCACCACGTGTCGCCGGTGCGGTGGTGGGGCGTATTGCGAATGCGGTAAATCGTCGGGTCGCGCATGTTGATGTTGCCGGAGGCCATGTCGATCTTGGCGCGCAATACGTGCTCGCCGTCGGCGAACTCGCCCGCCCGCATGCGGGCGAACAGGTCGAGGTTCTCCTCCACCGAGCGGTCGCGATAGGGGCTGTCGCGCCCCGGCTCCGTCAGCGTGCCGCGGTGCTCGCGAATCTCATCGGCGCTGAGACTGTCGACGTAGGCGAGGCCGGCGCCGATGAGGCGAACGGCGTACTCGTACAGGCGTTCGAAGTAGTCCGACGCGTAGAACTCGCTGTCGCCCCAATCGAACCCGAGCCAGCGAACGTCTTCCTTGATCGCATCGACGTACTCGACGTCTTCCTTCGTCGGATTGGTGTCGTCGAAGCGCAGATGACAGGTGCCGTCGTATTCCTGCGCGACACCGAAATTGAGACAAATCGACTTGGCATGTCCAATGTGCAGATAGCCGTTCGGTTCCGGCGGAAATCGCGTCACGACGCGCCCTCCGTGCTTGCCGCTGCGCCGATCCTCTTCGATGATGGCGCGAATAAAGTCGCGCGCGCGCGGTGTGGCGTCGGTCATGAGAGTCGCCCTAGGAGGTAGAGGGCTCGCGACGCGACGGCCATCGGCCAGGGAGTGTCGGAAAAATGGGTCATGCCAGCGCTCCTACGGTAAAATCGACGAAAAATCGAGAAGGTAAGCGTACACCCATTGCCCGCACCACGGGAAATTCTCTACGACCATAGAAATGAACCGCTGCGCCCGCCCAGACCAATGGCCACTGCCATGATCCGCTTTGACCAACCCGCCGACCACCCGCACGTGGCGCTCGTCACCATCGACCGCCCGGATCGCGCCAACTCGCTCGATCCGACGATGTTGCGCGATCTGGCGAATGTCTGGCGGCGGATCGCCGCCGACGAAGAAATACGTTGCGCGGTGCTCACCGGCGGCGGCGATCGCGTGTTCTGCGCCGGCATGGACATGAAGAGCACCATCCCGGTGTCGCAGAAGCTCGCCCGCGGCGAACGCATCGACGACGACGCGTTCGATGGGCTGCGTTCGGTCGGCACCGCACTGCTCGCCGGCTTCGATCTCGACACGCCTCTCGTCTGCGCGATCAACGGACACGCGCGCGCCGGCGGCTTCGACCTGATGCTCGCCTCGGAGATTCGTTTCGCCGTGGCGACGGCAACCTTTGCCCTCGAGGAGGTCGCCCTCGGCCTCTATCCCACCGGCAATGCCACGGTCCTGTTGCCGCGTCAGATCGGCTGGGTGCACGCGCACGAACTTCTGCTGAGCGCTCAGCCGATCGACGCAGGCAAGGCTCTCGCCATCGGGCTGGTCAACGAGATCGTCGAGCCCGCCGAACTGCTGCCCCGCGCCCTGGCCATGGCCGACACGATCGCCGCCAATGCCCCGCTCGCCGTGCGCGAAACGCGACGCGGCGTGCGCGAACTGATCGCTATGCCCTTCCCCGAGGCGTATCGTCGTCAGGAACAACTCGGTCGCCGCCTGCGTGCGACCGAAGACGCCCGCGAGGCACAGCGCGCCTTCGTAGAGAAACGCAAGCCCCGCTTCGAAGGTAGATAGCCGACGGCACGAGCACGCTCGCGGCTACGCAGCAACACCGTGAACTCACCGGCAAAGAGATTCAACCGCCGCCGCGCGCGCTTCTGAGCATGGCGACGAAGGCGTCACGCTGCGGGTCGAGCGTTTTCTCCGGACCGGTCGCCTTGAAGAACCACGGACCGCCCGGCCCTTCGACCACGGCCGCGAGCAGCATCGAGTCGGGCTGCGCCTCGGTCGGGCCCATCCCCATCGTGCTCGGCTTCAACGTGCCAGCGGCGGACAACATAGTCACTGCGAAACCGTTGCTCTCGAAATACTCGCGTTTAGGCCCCTCTCCTTGCGGCACCTCGATCTGGCTGATCCAGCGCACCAGGTTGTCCTCGACCCGCCCGCCCTGGCCCTCGCCAAAGTGGAAAACCGCCAACTCGGCCGCGCCCGCGTCGCCGGGTATGACCACCTGCGCCGCCCGCATCTGCGACGTCGGCACGCCAGGATTCCAGGTCACCGGCACTTCGAACTTCAAGCCAGCCGCGACGACCTCGCGCCCGCCGAGCAGCGCGCCCGCCAGCGAGCCCGACGAGCGCTCACCTTCCTTCTCACACGCGGCCAAGCCGCATGAAATCGTCAAGCCGACCAACGCGACGAGCGTGCCACTGCGAATCATATCCGGTCCCTTCCTCTCGTGCGCCCACCCAAGCGGACATCCCCACCATTTGCAAAGGTCGCCAGCGCGGTCGATGATCGCGGCGGATATGGATCCGTAGCTTCGATGGTACGGAACTATGGGGTTAGAGGGGTGCCCCCGGAGTCGGCGCGCGCGCTGTATCAGACGATGGAACCGGGGATGGCACCGGAGATTGCGGTGGTGGCGGACGACGTGGCAATGGCGGGGCAGCGGTGGTGAACGGCGGCACAGGGCCGCGGGTGTTGGTGGTAGCCTCGACCTTCCCCGCATCGGCCACCGATGAGACGCCCGCTTTCGTGCGCGACCTGGTAGTCGCGCTCAAGCAGCACGACCCAACTTCGTCGTTCACCGTGCTGGCGCCACACCACCGCAGCGGCACACGGCGATTCACGCGCCACCCGCACTTCGACGAATACCGCTTCTCCTACCTCTGGCCGGCGCAACTGCAACGCCTCGCCGGTGCCGGCATCATGCCGATGATCGACGCCAATCGCGCCTTCGTGTTGCTCGTCCCCTTCCTCTTCCTCGGCGAGTTGCTGGCCCTTGTGAGAATGGCGCGAAGCCTGCGCCCCGACGTCATCCACGCGCAGTGGTTCACGCCGCAGGGGGTGAACGCCGCGATCGTCTCGATGCTGACGGGAATTCCCTGGGTGTTGACGACGCACGCCAGCGACGTCTCGGTGTGGGCGCGCGTGCCGATCGTCGGGCGCTGGGTCGTCCGCGCGCTTTTGCCGCGCGCCGAAGCGATCACGGCGGTGAGTAGCGGCACGCTCGGCCGGGCGCGAGGTTTCTTCAGCGACGAGGAGTGGGCGCGGATCGCGCCGCGCACGCGGATCATACCGATGGGTGTCCCTGCCACCGCGCTGCCGGCTGGGCGGCCAGGCGAGGCTGTGCCGACAGACGCGCCGAAGCGTGTGTTGTTTCTCGGCCGCCTGGTGGCGAAGAAGGGTATCTCGATCCTGCTCGAGGCATTCGCCCGCTCGCGCTCCGGCGAAACGAGATTGATGATCGCCGGCAGTGGACCCGACCGAGCGGCGCTCGAAGCGCAGGTGGCGCGGTTGTCCCTGCACGAGGTGGTGGACTTTGCCGGGTTCGTTACAGGCGCGCACAAGGACGACCTCGTACGCACTTGCGACGTCGTCGTCGTCCCCTCGATCGTCACCGAATCCGGCGACGCGGAGGGACTCCCGGTAGTCATCCTCGAGGCGCTCGCCGCGGGCAAAGTGTGTATCGCGTCGGACGCAAGCGGCGCCGGCGACGTCATCGTCGATGGCGACAACGGATTCCTCGTGCCGCAACGCGATGTCACCGCGCTGGCGGAAAGGTTGCGCGAAGTGCTGGCTGCGCCCGCCGCCGGCCTC
>JBGTMF010000393.1:0-6022 GCA_041743795.1 Thermodesulfobacteriota bacterium
TCGTCACCGCGGGCGGGGCACTGGTGATCCTCGCGCTGTTCTACGCAATCGCGATCCAGCCAGCCGGCGAAACCCCGACGACGCGACCGTTGAGCGACGAAGCGGGCGCCACAGGATACCTGGCACTGCGGCGGTGGCTGGAGAGTCAGCAGGTGTCGGTGATCCGACACCGCGATCGATTCTCGGCGCTGGTCGGGCCGGGGGCGCCGCCGACGTTGAGTGGCAACATCCTGGTGACGACGATGCCGCATGTGTTTCGCGTGCGCGTCGCCGAAGTCGCGCCGCTGTTGGATTGGCTGCGCGGCGGCAATACGTTGCTTGTGATGGCGGCACTGGACGACGCTCCCAAGTGGTCGACCGAAGGGGCCGTTTCCTACTTCATCGCCGACATGGAGGCGATCACCGGTTTGGCATTCAGGCGGGTCGGCGGCGATTCCGTGGACGACGAAGAGGATGCCGATGGCGCAGTCGTCATGGGGATTCCAGCCGGTGGCGAACTCCACCTCGAAGCAAACTCGCTGCATCCCCTGATGCGCGGCATCGAGCGCTTGCGGACGCGTTCGTACCACCCGAGCGACATCTGGAAGGTCGAGGCGAGCGCCGACGATCTCGTCATTCAACTCGCCACCGAGCGCCACTCCGGCGAGGCTGCTATCTGGCAGATACTCGAAGGATCTGGACAGATCATCATCGTCGCCAGCGCCGGCCTGCTCACAAATGGATCGATCGGACTGAGCGACAATCGCCAGTTCGTCGCCAACCTGATCCGCTTCCACCTCGGCCCGGGTGGCGCGGTGCTTTTCGACGATATGCACCAAGGGGCATCGGAACTGTATGATCCGCATGCCTTCTTTGCCGACGTCAGGCTGCGGCGGACGATCGGCTTCATCGTCGCCTGGTGGTTCCTCTGGGTTGTCGGCTCGAGCAATCGGATCGCGTCGCCGCGTACCGGCGAGCGCGAACCAGCACAGGTGGACTACATTGACGCGGTCGGCGGATTCATGGCGCGGCGTCTCGGCGCGGCGGAAGCCGGACGCCTGATGATCGAACGTTGGGTCGAGGATCTCGGCCGCGGTACCTGGCAGGGCCAGGCCAGTCCGGAATGGGACGAGTTGCGCGCCCTACCGACGTTGGACTCCGCCACCATCGACGAAATCGAAGAGTCTTATGAGAAGGTTCGGCGGGGAGTGGAGATCAATCTCGTGAGCTTGCACAACACGTTGCTACAGACGCGAAAGGCGATGGCATGAGCGGGGAAGGAAAGCGATTGGAGGCGGCGCTCAGGGAATCCCTGGAAGCGCGCCTATTCGGCCTCGACGAGGTGATTCACGCATTGACGATCGCCATCATCGCGCGAGGGCACGTGCTGCTGGAGGGCGTGCCGGGGCTCGGCAAGACCTACTTGAGCAAGAGCTTTGCGGCGACGATCGGCGGGTCGTTCATGCGGGTCCAGGGGACGGCCGACCTGATGCCGAGCGATATCACCGGCGTGCACGTGTTCGACTCCCGCGCCGGTGAGTTCACATTTCGCCAGGGGCCGTTATTCGCCGACGTGTTGTTGGTCGACGAGATCAACCGCGCCAGCCCGAAAACCCAATCGGCCCTGCTCGAGGCCATGGAAGAGCGCCAGGTCTCGGTCGACCGCGACACATTTCCACTGGCCCCGGACTTCATGGTCGTGGCGACGCAGAACCCGCGCGAGTTCGAAGGCACCTACCCGCTACCCGAGTCACAGCTCGACCGCTTCATGCTCTGCGTCCGCGTCGACTATCCGGACCGCGACGACGAGGCGCGCATCCTGCGCGAGTACAGCTTGCCCGACAACATCCATCCGCAACCGCCCGCGTTGGCGAGCGACGCCGTGCAACGGGCGCGCGCCGAAGTCGTCGAGGTCCACCTGGCCGACGAGCTGCTCGGTTACGTTCTCGACCTAGCCGTCGCCAGCCGTCAGAGCCCCAACGTCAGTCTCGGCTTGTCGAGTCGCGCGGCGTTGGCGCTGTTGCGCTGCGCCCGCATCGAAGCACTGTTGCGGGGCGGAGAATACGTGATTCCGGACGACGTCAAGAGAGTCGGCCCGTGGATTATGAGCCATCGCATCATCATGACACCAGAAGCCGTACTCGACGGGGTGCCGCCGCAGCTCGAGGTGGCGCGACTCCTCGATTCCGTTCCCGTGCCCCGTTGACCGGCCTGCGTCGAGCGTACGGTGAGTCTGACCGCCTATAGTCTCCTCATCGCCGCGGCGGCGGCGATACTGGGAATTCTCGGCGAGTGGACCGGCGGCGGGCAGCTGATCCCGGTATGGCGGATCGTGATCGGCCTTTGGCTCGCCGGTCTCGTATACGAGTGGATCGCGGTACGTAGACTCGACCTCTCCGTCGAATTCGGCGGCGGCTCGGACAGGCTGTTTCTCGGCCGTCGCACCGAGATGGCGCTGGCGCTGCGCTGCGACAGCGGGCGCGATGTAACGATCAAGTACGCGCCAGCATTACCCGACGGATTGGGCACTGGCGTCGGCTCCGCGACAGCGATGCTCACCCCCGGGGTGGCGACAGCGGCCTCGGTCGACGTTCTGCCGCGCCGCCTCGGCGTGTTCACCTGGGAGCGGATGCCGGCGCGCGTGTTGGGACGTCTGCGATTGGCATGGTGGTCACACCCGATCCACCTGCATGCTGGGTTTCGCGTCCTGCCAGACACGCTGGCCTCTGGCCGCGTCCTCTCGCTGGGGAGCGTCGAAGCGGGGACGGCACAGCGCGCCGTCATCGGCGGTGGCGGCGAACTCCTGCACCTGCGCCCCTATCAGCCGGGAGATCCACGGCGCGCCCTCGACTGGAAGGCGACGGCGCGAGCCGGTCGTCTCATCAGCCGCGTCTCGAGTGAGGATCAGCACCTGGAGATCGTCGTCGCCATCGATGCCGGGCGCACCAGTCGAGTCGAGAGCGGCGGCATGAGTCACTTCGCGCACTTCGCGAATATGACCGCGCGCTTCGCCGAGTATGCCATCCTCAACGAAGACAGGGTCGGGCTGGTGGTATTCGCCGATCGCCCGCTCGTCTCGTTGTCGCCTGGCAGGGGCGCCGATGCTGTTCAGCGAATCCGCCGGACGCTCACCGACGTACAACCGCGACCCGTCGAATCCGACACCGTCGCCGCCGTCCTCCACCTCAGATCGTTGGTGCGGCGCCGCGCGCTGGTGATTCTCCTCACCGACTTGTACGAGCGCAGCGCGACGAGTCAACTCGCCGAGACGGTGCGCATCCTCCGTCCGCCGCACCTGCCCGTCATCGCCGGACTTATCGGCGACGAAGTGACGGCGCTGCGCGATGCCCCGGCCGTACAATGGATCGATCCGTATCGCAGCCTGGCGGCAACCGAATACGAACACGATGTCCGCGCCAACGTCGCCCGCTTGCGGCGCATGGGAGCGTCGGCGATGACGGCGCGGCCGGCGGACCTCGATCGCACGATCCTCGAGTGCTACCGCAGACTACGAGTTCAACGCCGCATCTGACGCATGCCGTTGACGGCGCGTGTCCTCTTTTTCAACTACTCGCCATCGACGCGCGCCGCCGAGGAGAGTCCAGGCGAAGAGGAGTAGATAGGCCACACCGATCGCCAGTCTTTCCGGCACGGAAAAGGACGGATTCGGCGAAACATAGCCTTCGATCAGGCCGGCGCCGACGAGAAAGGCGATGCACACGAGCATGACCTTGCCGCCGTCTCGCACAGCGGCCTGGAATGCCTCCGTACGGGTCATGTGACCCGGCCTGGCGAGCGCTTCACCGAGGGAGATACCGACGGCGCCGGAGATGCAGATGGCGCTGAGTTCGACGAATCCGTGCGCGCAGACGAAGCTGAAAAGTCCGCTCGCCAAGCCGTGCTGGCCGGCGAAGGCAAAGACGGCGCCGAGCATCAAGCCGTTCAGCGCGATGATATAGATGGTTCCCAACCCATAGACGACCCCAGCGCACATCGCCGTCAAGCTGACGACGATATTGTTGGTGAAGATCCGCACCGCCAGCAGCGACGAGGGGAAAACGTTGAGCAGGTTATCGGTCCACAGCTCGCCGCGCTGCACGTGCTCCACCATCGCCTCGGAAGCAAACAGCGATATGAGTTCGGGGTAGGTGACGACCATCGACCAACCGGCCGCGCAGGTAGCGATGAACAGCGCCGTCGTTGCCGCGATGTGCCAGCGCAGAGCGGCGATGTGCCGCGGCACGTCGCGGACGAGATCGGCGACGGCGTGCCCGACATTTTCCGGTCTGCGCAGGAGGGTGCGGTGGAGGTTGGCGTAGATTTGCTCGAGGTGACGCGTCAGCCGGCCGCTGGGAGCGATTCGCCGCGCCACGGCGAGGTCGCGCGCAATCTCCGGGTAAGCGCGCACCGTGCGCAGCACGGCCGCGGTGGCGGCCGACTTGCCGTCCTCGATCTGACCGAGATCGGACTCGGTGTCGCGCCACATCGGCAGGCGCTGATCGAACCACCTTTGCGCGGCACGTTCGTCCATTCGCCCAACAGCTATTCCAGCAAGGCGGCAAGCCGTTGCCGCAGTTGACCATCGTCAGCATCGTCCGGCGGCGGCGGATCGCAGGCGCTGAGAATCGAGTGGGCCATGCGCATGCGCGCCGCCTGCTCGAGTTCCTCCCAGCGGTCGAGAACCTCATGCGCGATCTCCGCCCGCTCCAGTCCGAGATTGGCGACCGCCGCTTCGCCGATTCTGGCGAGGCTTGGCGAATCGAGCCTCGGGTCGTCGTAGACGAGAACGGTGCCAGCGGCGAGGTCGCCGACGCGAACAGAGCGCGACGTGAACATCGTCGTCACCAGGCCGATCGCATACAGGGCGGGCAGGTGATCGATCAGGCGGAATACGTTCCGGATGAGGATCGCTCCAGCGTCGGGAGTCCTCCCGTCGGTGGTCACCACTCGCACGCCGGCCATTCGTTTGCCCGGCGTCCGACCGTTCATCAACAGCTCCAACAGGGGATGGTAGAGGAAATAGATACCGGCGGCGGGAATCAGCACGGTAAACGTGTACGCACCGAAGCCGGCTTGCAGGTCCGGCAGCAGCGACACCGCTCCGGTGTAGAGATACGATCCGGCGACGAACCATGCCGCGCCGAGCAGGAAGCGGATGTGCCAGTCGATTACAAACGCGTAGCTGCGCCCGCCGGGGCCGGCGATGGTCAGCTCGATGTCGACCCCCGTTACACTAGCGACACTTAGTTTCTCTTCCATAGGGCTGCGCCGCACTGTAGCAAGCCAGCCGCACAATCGCAGCCCGGAAATCTTTCGCAAATACTGCGGGGCGAATTGGAAGTACGGAAACACTTCGCCCGACCAGGCTCAACCTGCGGCGAAGATCGAAGGTTAGAAGATCGAAGGTTAATCGGGCAGCTGCTCCATCCACTTGTAGGTGGGGTGGCTGGTCCATCCCTGTTGGCGGGGACGCGGGTTGGTGATGATCTCGACGTCGGCGAGGACTTTCGATCGGCAGGCCAAGCGGTACTGCGGCCCCTCCCATCCCACCTTGGCCGTCTCGTCGTCAGTCGCGGCAGAGACGGCGCGCACATCGTCGATCTTGATGCGACAGGTGCCACACAGCGCGTGCCCACGACAGTTCATCAAGTTGGCCGGGAACGAATAAAGATCGATGCCGTGCCGCAGGGCGAGGTCCCGGATATTGGTTCCTACCGGACATTCGACGGTCTGGTCTTGCTTGACGAAGCGGACTGTCGGCATGGCATCTCCTCGCGCGGCTGAAAGTCGGCTTTCTAGCAAGTCTCCGCCGCGCCGCAAAGCCCGCCGGCAAAGCCGCCGGATTGACGCTGCCGAGGCCGCGCGCTACGCACGCGCGGTGGGTCGTTCAACGTTAGCTGCCATCGTCCTCGCGGCGGGAAGAAGCGTGCGCTTCGCCTCGTCGCGATCGAAGCTCCTCCACCCCTTCGCCGGCCTGCCGCTGATCCAGTGGCCGCTCGACGCGTTGCGCTCGATCGGCGCCAGCCCGATCGTCACCATCGTC
>JBGTMF010000394.1:0-10113 GCA_041743795.1 Thermodesulfobacteriota bacterium
CGCCGAGGTTGCCGGCGCCCCCACCGCTAACGCTCCCCGCTCCATTGCCACCGCCGCCGCTGCCATCTGGGGCGACGCAGAGCTTGCCCGGCGGTCCGGCGCCGACACTCATCGAATTGCCATTGGGATCGCTACCGAGGGGACTGCCGATACGCACTTCGCAGCACTCGCCTTCCGAGGCGTGAACGAGAAACCCGCAGCAGTAAAGTTCGCCGGCGGGTATCGGATTGGTGTCGGCGAAGCTCAAGACCAGTGCTTTGTAGGTGAAATCGCGTTGTCGCTGCACGGTGCCGCTCAACTGCTTGCCGTGCGCCGGATTGGCCTCGCATGTGCTTTCGACGATGGACGCGCAGTCGCCATCCCACACCAGCAGATTCTCGGTGCCGGCGACCTGCTCGTTGGCTTGTGCGACGAGGCTGACACAGAGCTGTGCTTGATCCTGATGCGCGTTGGCTACCGTCGCCGAGCCGACCGTAATCCTTGCCGCCTCAGCACCAGCAGAGAGAAGGGATGAAATGACACAAACCGCCGCCGCGCAGCGAACCAGCATAGCGAACATGACTGGGTAGCCTACACCCGCCCCCCGCCACATGCCAATCGAAGCCGGCGGATCAACAACCATTACCTCCTCCCCTGAATTCGACCATTCTGTTGCGCGGCTTGAGGCGGCTCACAGGTATGGGTAAAGATGTTCGGTGTTTCTATCGCCAACAAAGGAGCTCTTCATGAAGATCACCAGATGGGCGTGGATCGTCCTGCTCACCGGCGCCGTAGCGCTCGGCTGTGCACAGCCCGACAACTCCGCGGAGTTGTCCGAGATCAACCAGCAGCAGAAGCAGATCCTCGCCAAACTCAACGCCATGGAGAAGAAGCTCGACCAGGCACCGGCAGCGCCGCCGCCGCGGCCACGCCCGAGCGGTCCGGATCCCGAGAAGCAATACGAACTCCCGCTCGGCAGCTCCGACATCAAGGGCGCGAAGGACGGGATGATCACGATCATCGAGTTCTCGGACTACCAATGCCCCTTCTGTGCGCGGGCTGAGCCGATCATCGCCGAAGCACTTGACGCGTACCCAACTCAAGCGCGCTTCGTCTACAAGCACTTCCCTCTGGAATCCATTCATCCGCACGCACGCGGCGCCTCCGAGGCCGCGGTCGCTGCCCAGAAACAAGGTAAGTTCTGGGAGATGCACGAGTTACTCTTCGAGAACCAACGCGCCCTGCAGCCGGAAAAACTGGCCGAGTACGCCGCAAAACTGGGCCTCGACGTCGACCAATTCAAGGCCGACATGAGTTCGGAAGAGGTCAAGAAAGCCGTCCGCGACGACATGCAGTTGGCGAGCACCGTCGGCGTGCGCGGAACGCCGACGATCTTCGTCAACGGTAAGCTGCTGCGCAACCGTTCGATCGAGGGCTTCAAGGAAATGATCGACCCCATCCTCGCCGCGGCGGCGAAGGGCTGAACGGGCAACCGCGGTATTCCAGATTGGTAGAGACGATGACGCCGGTGCGACCTTCGCGACTTGGTCGCTTGTGGCGCGCCGGCGCCGTCATCTTTATTGCCTCGTACGTGACCCCGGCGACGGCCCACCAGGGAGCCGTCCCCTTGACCTTTTGGGGCGACAACCTACGCGCCATTGATGCCGGCTGCCAACAGCAAATCGGCGCCGGTGCGGCGACCTGTGGCCTCAAGGCGTGGCAGATCCGACGCCAGTGCTTCCTCCTCCGCTTGGAAGGCGGCGTCTGCGACAACATCGCCGACCAACAGGCCATCGAGGCAGCGCGCCTCAACGTCTTCCTCGGCAACATCGATCCGGCGTGTCGCGACGCCAACCTCAACTCGCTCTTCTTTTCCGACTCCCAGGACGTTCAGTTCGACGTCGTCTCATTTTGCCGTGAGTTGGAGGCCGCGGGCGTTTCGGTCGTCTTCAATCCGTTCCTCGTCGCCGACGACCCCATGGCCCTGCCCGAGGAGGCGAAGGAATGTATTCGCGGCTTCGCCGCTGTTGCAACCAAGGCGTTCAAGTACGGCTTCCGTATCCGCAAGGCGACGCTCGACAGAATCGCCCATCGCCGACGGTCGGCGCGCATCAAGAACCTCGACATCGCCGAAGCCGATCGCCGCATCGAGCGAGCCCAAAACGTGCTTCGCTCGGCGCTGCTGCAGCGTTGCAGCGAGGACACCTTCCAGTCGCTGTACGGCTTCACCACGGAGGACGCCATCCACCTCGTCAGCAGTCGCTCCGCCTGCCTCGCCGATCGCACCTATCCGGTAGTCGCCTTCGACTGTCCGGAAGCAGTCTGCGGAAATGGAATGCGCGAACCAAACGAGCTGTGCGACGACGGCAACACCGTATCGGGAGACGGCTGCAGCGCCACTTGCCAGATCGAATTCTGACGCGCCGAGTCGAGCGCTGCGCATTGCTCAGGCAGTCTCAGGTACGGTAATCGGAGTTGAAGCGAACGTAGTCGACGGTCAGGTCGCTCGCCATACGCAGAGCGGATCCGCGGCCGGCATGGAGCTCGAGCCGCACGGTAAACTCCGGCTTGGCGGTGACACGTCCGGCGCGCTTTTCCACCCGACCGACGACCTCGCTGCCGCGCGAGACCACCTGGACGTCGTCCAGAAACACGTCCAGTTTGCCCGGGTCGAAGACGGCGCCACTGTAGCCGGCGGCACATACGATACGTCCGGCGTAAGGATCACCGCCATAGAAGGCCGTCTTGCAGAGCGGCGAGCGGGCGATCGTGTCGGCCACCCTGGTCGCGTCCGCTGCCGACCGGGCGCCGCGGACGACCACATCGACCAGCTTCGTCGCCCCCTCGCCGTCTTTTACGATCATCCGCGCCAGCGATCGCGCAACGCGTGCGATGGCCGCCGCGAGGGAAGCGAAGTGGCGCGACTCGACGTCGATCGGAGTATTTCCCGCGACTCCGTTGGCCAACAGGAGCAACGTATCGTTGGTGCTCGTGTCGCCGTCGACGACGATTGCGTTGAAAGACTGCGGCAATGCCGCGTCCAGCGCCTTCCGCAGCGCCCGGCGTGTCACCGCCGCATCGGTCAGCAGGTACGACAACATCGTCGCCATGTTCGGCGCGATCATGCCGGCTCCCTTGGCCATGCCGACCAGGGTCACCTCGCGGCCGCCGATGGCGATCTTCTCCGCGACGTACTTGGGAAAGGCGTCGGTGGTCATGATCCCCTCCAACGCGCGGTGGAAGCCGTCCGCGGAGAGGTCGCCAAGCGCTGCATCGACGCCTTGCAGGACGATGTCTCGCGGCAACTGACAGCCAATGCGACCGGTCGACGACGGTACGACCAGCCGCTCGTCTATGCCGAGCCCGCGGGCAACCCGGCGCGTCATCTGGCGCGCCACAGCGAGGCCATCGCGGCCGGTATAGGCGTTGGCGTTGCCACTGTTGACGAGGACCGCTTGCACATTGCCGCCGCGCAGTCGCTGCTGGCCGATCACCACCGGCGCAGCCTTGACTCGATTAGTGGTGAAAACGCCAACCGCGTTGGCCGGTCGATCCGAGACGATCAACGCCACGTCCCGCTTGCCACTCTGCTTGAGACCGCAGGCGATGCCCGAGAATCTATACCCCGGCACGGCAACCTTGCGCGTTCGGACCTCTACCCGCATCAACCGCCCTCCCCTAGGCCCGCCAGCACGCCCGACATGCGGCGCGGTGATCGATCCGCGCTGATCAACTGCCGTGACACTTCTTGTACTTCTTGCCGCTACCACAGGGACACGGATCGTTGCGCCCCACCTTGTCGCCGTCGCGGCGTTGCGTCGGCTGCCGTGCCTGCGGCGTCTGCGGCGCCCCCGCTATGCCGGCACCGCCGGTGATTCCGCCACTCGACATCAACTGTACCTGCTGTTGCTGCCGGCGCTGCGCCTCGAGGCGATTGAGATCCTCTTCGCGTGACACCTGAACCGAGAACACCTTCTGTACCGTCTCCTCGTGGATCCGGTTGATCATGTCCTCGAACAGGACGAATCCTTCCTTCTTGTATTCCTGCAGCGGATTCTTCTGCGCGTAGCCGCGCAGTCCAATACCCTCCTTGAGGTGATCCATCGACAGCAGGTGGTCCTTCCACAGCTGGTCGATCGTCTGCAGCATGAAGATCTTCTCGATCTGCCGCATTACCGGCGCACCAAACTCCTCTTCACGCCGGTCGTAGACTTGCCGAAGATACTCGGTCAGATAATCCGCAAGCGCCTCGCCGCGAAGCTCATCGCGCTGTTCGTCGCTCAGCTCGAGACGCACGTTGAACTGCTTGAATACCGCGTCGTCCAAAGGCCCCCAGTCGATGGGATCGTTCGGTCCCGTCGGAGTGCCGTAGGTTTCGGCAATCACATCGACCATACCGTCGGCCATCTGCAAAGCCTGCTCCTTCAACGCCTCGCCATTCAGCACGTCGCGGCGCTGACCGTAAATGACCTCGCGCTGCTTGTTCATGACGTCGTCGTACTCGAGCAAATGCTTGCGAACATCAAAATCGCGCGCCTCGACCTTGGTCTGGGCATTGGCGATGGCGCGCGTGATCATGCGGTGTTCGATCGGCTCGCCCTCTTCCATGCCGAGCCGTTCCATCAGCCCCTGGATGCGATCGGCGCCAAAAATGCGGAGCAGGTCGTCCTCGAGCGACAGGTAGAAGCGCGATCCGCCGGGATCGCCCTGACGTCCAGCGCGGCCGCGCAGCTGATTGTCGATGCGCCGACTTTCGTGGCGCTCCGTTCCGATGATCATCAGACCACCGGCCTCCACCACCTGCGCGCGCTCCTCGGCGCAAATGCCCTCGAACTTGGTGACGATCTCGCCGAAGCGCTCACTGATCTCGTCCGGCGCGGCCTCCATTTGCTCCCGCACTTCGTCGATGGCGTCAGTGTACTTGCGCCTGGCGACTTCGTAGTCTTCTCGCGCCTTCGTCACTGCCTCCTCATAGGGAAGGCGCTGTTGCGCGTAGGACTCCTCGGCATCGCGGAAGCGCTTCTCCGCTTCCGTAAAGGCCTGGCTCGTCGACTTTGGGTCGAGATCGGTCTCTTCGCCCAAAACCGGACCAATGGCGCGCTCGTACTCCAATCGAGCGCGATCGAACGCCGTCTGGGCCCGCTGCAGTTGCGCCTTCGACGGACCGCCATCACCCCCCGCGCTCTCGCCCTCGCGCAGCAGTCCGCACCACTCCCGCACCGTTCGCCGGAAACGCACCTGCCCCTCTTCGCCGTAATGGGGACCGGTAATGTGATCGATCTCTTCCATCGCCGTCGCGTAGGCTTCCACCGCCGCGGCCGTCGCGCCAAATTCCGGTTCGGCGGTGGCGAGGGAAGCCAGACCGGCTTCGTAGTCGTGGCGCGAACTCCAGAATGTCGCTTCGAGGTGGTTGCGGTGCGCCGCCGACACCTCTTCGAGGGCAGCCGACTGAATCTCCTCGAGAGGCTCCAGCTGCGGTTCGAACTCGAGGCGGGCGTTCTCCAGGGCCTCGTCGAATTGTTCGCGAAGTTGCGCCAACACGTCTTCATAGCGCATCGAGCTCTGCGGCGACTTCGACGAACGAGTGACCCATTCGTTCTCCATCTCCGAGCGCGCGAGGAACTCCGGGTTGCCGCCGAGGAGGATGTCCGTGCCGCGACCGGCCATATTGGTGGCGATCGTCACCGCCCCCTGACGGCCGGCCTGGGCGATGATGTTGGCTTCCGCCTCGTGGTTGATGGCGTTGAGGACGTTGTGCCTGATGCGGCGCTTCTTCAACATCCGCCCGAGGACTTCCGACTTTTCCACCGAGATGGTCCCCACCAGCACCGGTTGTTGGCGCTCGTGGCAGTCGACGATCTCCTCGACCACCGCGTCGAACTTCTCGCGTTCGCTCTTGTAGACGACGTCCGGATGATCGAGGCGTGAGAGCACCTTGTTCGACGGCATCACCAAGACGTCGAGCTCGTAAATCTTTTTGAACTCGGCCGCTTCCGTGTCCGCCGTGCCCGTCATTCCCGCCAACTTCCGGTACATGCGAAAGTAGTTTTGCAGCGTGATCGTCGCCAGCGTCTGATTCTCGCGCTCGATCTTGACGCCTTCCTTCGCCTCGACCGACTGGTGCAGTCCATCCGACCAACGCCGTCCCGGCATCAGACGGCCGGTAAACTCGTCGACGATGATGACCTGCCCGTCCTTGACGACGTAGTCGACGTCGCGGCGAAACAGCGCGTGCGCCCGAAGGGCCTGGTTGACGTGGTGGAGAATATCGATCTGGCCCGGGTCATAGAGGTTCGAGATGCTCAGCATCCGCTCGACCTTGCCGACGCCCGACTCCGTCAACGTCACCGCCTTGGCTTTCTCGTCGACGGTGTAATCCCCCTGGGCGTCGACCGCCGCGCGATCCTCCTGGCGAACGTCACCGACGGTCGTCGCGCCGAGGCGCAGGCGCGGGATGATGCGGTTGATCGAGTAGTACTTGTCCGTCGACTGTTCCGCTGGACCGGAGATGATCAGCGGGGTGCGCGCCTCGTCGATGAGGATGTTGTCGACCTCGTCGACGATCGCGTACGTCAGCTCGCGCTGAACGTACTCCTCGAGGGAGAACTTCATATTGTCGCGCAGATAGTCGAAGCCGAACTCGTGATTGGTTCCATAAGCGACGTCGCAGGCGTAGGCCTGTCGCCGCTCGACTGGACGCAGATTGAGCATCCGGTAGTCCTTGACTACGTAGCTCGGATCGAACTGAAAACTCTCGTCGTGGACGATCGCCGACACCGTCAGGCCGAGCGCGTGGTACACAGGACCCATCCACTGTACGTCGCGGCGGGCGAGGTAGTCGTTGACCGTGACCAGATGGACTCCGCGGCCGGTGAGAGCATTGAGGTAGACCGGCAGCGTCGCCACCAGCGTCTTTCCCTCGCCGGTCTTCATTTCGGCGATCGAGCCACGGTGCAGGACCATGCCACCGAGCATCTGCACGTCGTAGTGCCGCAGTCCGATGGTTCGCCGCGACGCCTCGCGCACGCAGGCGAACGCCTCGGGGAGAATCTCGTCGAGGATCCGCGTCTCCTCTTTGTAAAGCGCGTCCTCCTGCTTCTTGGTCCGCTCGCGCAGGTCCTCGACGGCCTCCGAGCCCTGGCGATGCGCCTCGGCCACCTCGCCGCGCAACCGCTCCAGTTCGTCCCGTTCGCCCTGCGTGGCCGCCTCGACCCGCTGGCGGAACGCGGCCGACTTGTCGCGCAACTCTTCGTCGGTGAGAGCGGAAATCTGCTCTTCGAAGTCGTTGATCAGCTGAAGCATCGGCCGCATACGCTTGAGTTCGCGCTCGTTCTTGCTGCCGATGATCCGCTTCGGATCGCCTGCGATTGCGCCTCCGATCAAGCCGAGAACAGCACCCACCACGACATAGGGAATGATTTGCGGGGACTCGAAACCGCCGAGCAGATACGCGCCGATGCCGCCGGCGACCACGGCGCCGGTCGGAATACCCGCCAGTGCGCCCAACCACATCCGATTCATGAGTCTCCTGCTGCCTTTGGGAAGTTCGCGCTGAGTGAGCAAGGCCCACGACGCCGCAGCCAACACCCCCGGTCACGAAAGAATCGCCAATGCTGCCCCTGGCCCGGGAAAAGATCAACCCGCGTGCGAGGCATTTCAGCGTTCGATCTGGACAGCTGAGTCGACCTCGGCGCCGAGGAATCGCGCACCCACCTTGACGAATCTCTCCGGCGCATCGGTGACGAAGAACGAGCTGCCGCCGATCGCCGCCGGCGACGCCAGGGAATCCCGGCGCAGCGACTCGCCAACGGCGGCGGCTGTCGCCGCTGCGGAGTCAATGAGCCGGACGCCGCTGCCCATCACGGCGGCAATGGTATCGCGCAGCAGCGGGTAGTGGGTGCAACCCAGGATAAGCGTGTCGATTCCACTGTTGCGAAGGCTCGCCAGATAGAGCTGTGCCGTGCCGCGGGCGACGTCGTTGTCGATCCAGCCCTCTTCGGCGAGCGGCACGAACAACGGGCACGCTCGCGTATAGATCTCCAGGTCGTCGCGCCGGGCCTTCAGCGCCCGTGTGTAGGCGCCGCTGCGAATTGTCGCGTCGGTGCCGATGATTCCAATCTTGCCGCAGGCGGAGGCGGCGGCGGCCGCTTCCGCGCCGGGATCAATGACGCCGATGACCGGGATGTCGAGCTCCGAGCGCAACGCCGTCAGCGCCACCGCACTGGCAGTGTTGCACGCCACGACCAACAGCTTGATCCCCTTGTCGACGAGAAACTTCGCGTTTTCACGAGAGTAGCGGCGAACGACGTCCTCCGACTTGGTGCCGTACGGCGTGCGCCCGGTGTCGCCGAGATAGATCAGGCACTCGCCCGGTAGAGCATCGCCGATCGCCTTGGCGACCGTGAGTCCGCCGATGCCGGAATCGAAGATACCGATCGCCCGCGAGACCCTCGGATCCAGCCCGCCACTCACCAGCGCGCTCCCGCGGCCAAGCGCATGCCGAGTTGGCGATCGGTCGGAATCTCGTGCATCGCCCTCTGCCAAACCGCCGCCGGTTCCATGCAGAGGTAGATCGTCGCCTGCGGCGCCTGGCGACGGATGCGATCGATGAGGAAGCGGTACATCCGCACCCGCAGCCCCTGCCAGACGCGCAGTTTCCCATCACGCCCTTCGACCAACTCAGCTCCGAGCACCAGCCTTGCCTCGGCGCCATCGCGGCGACTGCGGACCGCGCGCTTCAGTGCCGGTGTCAGGCGCAGCGAACCGAGACTGAACCAGGCAATTCCGCCGGCGTCGACCGAGGCGAACACTTCATCGAGCAATTGCCCGTAGCTGCGCTCCCAGTCGTCGTGCTCGACGATGGGGTCGAGGTGGAACCCCACCCGGTAGCCCGCGCCGAGCACGCGGGCCGCCGCCGCCAGGCGGGCCGATACCCTGGCCGTCCCGAGTTCCTCCGCCGCGACAGCCGCCGGATTGATCGACCAACTGACGACTGTGCGGCCGCGCGGTTCGAGAGCGAGCAACTCCTCCACGCAGTCGCTCTTCGTCTTCAGCTCGAGAAGGCCGTTGTCGCGCTCGGCGAAGAAGGGAACCAGAAGGCGACTGAGCGCGGTAACGGGATCGAGCGCCAGGCTGTCGGCGAGTTCACCGGTACCGATGCGGAACTGCCGATCCGGGTGGCTCGTCAGAGCGCGATCGATCTCCGCCAGTCCGTCATCGACGTTGGTGAACGCGGTAAGCCGGGTGTTTGACGCCAAGTAGTCCTGCAGGAAGCAATACGAGCAGTCGAACGGACAATTGCTCGCGAAATTCACCACCAGGTAGTTGCAACAGACCATTCCTGAAGTTCCGGCCGGACAGTGCTGCAGAAAACCGCCACGATGTCGTTTGAGGACGAGGCTGCGCTTTCCGCTGGCAAAGTCGACCGCCGGCGGACTCTCCGGCGCGGTGAACACCCGCCGCGGCACACCGGGTAGTCGAGCTAGTGCCGTCGCGGCGATCGGCGAGTTCTCCTCGCCGCGCTCGATCCAGATCTCCGACGGCGCGAAACTCATCCGTCCGCCTCCTGCCAGATGGAGAAGATGGTCTCGACCTCTGGCCGCGCCACCGCGCGCGCCACCTCGTCGACGCGCCCACGCAACTGCGCCACCGAAGACGCCCGTATCGTAACGACAATCTCATCGCCCTCCAGATTGTCGGGTAGCTCCAGCCGGGACCCGCGCGGCAGGCCGAGTTCGCCGCGCAAGCGGTCGATGCGCTCGAGCGCGGCGCTCAGCTGCGGGTAACGGAGCCGGCGCAGCACCGCCTTCGTTTCCCGGATCCGGTCGCTGCGTCCAAGAGGCCGTCGCGCTATGTCGGCTATCGCCTCGTCGGCCAGCACAACGGCGACATCGCACTGACGCCGCGCCGCGATATCGCCGAGCAGATCGAGGAAATCGTTGAGTTGGTTGTCGTTCAAACCCAGAGTCTTGGCGAAATCTAGCGCCGCTCGGCAAGATGTCGCGCCGAGGACGCGCAGGCGCGCCAGGGTCGTGTCGCGCAGCCGGCGCTGCGCCGCGTAAGCCGATAAGTCAGTTTCCATCAGCCATATGTCGCGCGGCGAGCCGCTCGTACGAGTCCGCCTCATCGGCACGC
>JBGTMF010000395.1:0-21407 GCA_041743795.1 Thermodesulfobacteriota bacterium
ATTCCGCCGCACCCAGCGGCGCGAGCGCGTCACGGTCTGCCGCCGCGCGGAGCGCTCTACGCTTGCGTGCAGAACCTGCGCAAGCTGCACCCCGAGTTCGACACCATGCTGGGAGGCATCCTGCGCGCTGATCCGCACGGCGTCGTCGTCGGTGTCGAGGACACGCACCCCACCCTCGGCCAACTGCTGCGCGCGCGCTGGGCCGAGACGCTCCCCGACGTCGCCGATCGCATCCGCCTATTGCCACGCCTCAGCCCCGGCGAGTACTTCGACCTCGTCGCCAGCGCCGACGTGGTACTCGACACGCCCTACTTCGGCGGCTCGAACACCGCCTACGACGCCTTCGCCGCCGGCACCCCCGTGGTGACGCTGCCGACCGCGTTTCCGCGCGGCCGCTACACCGCCGCGCTGTATCAGGCCATGGGAATCGCCGACGGCATCGCCGACTCGCCGCAGGCGTACATCGCGCGCGCCGTCGCGCTCGGCAACGACAGCGCCGACCGCGCCCTACTCTCGGCCGCGATCACCGAACAGTCCAGCGTGCTCTTCGACAACAACTCCGCGGTGATCCAGCTCGAGGACTGGTTCGCGCAAGCCCTGCGCGGCTGAGTATTCCGCGCGCAAAGCAGCTCCGGCTCAGGTGCGCCGTAGACAGCTGCGTCGGTCGTTTCCGTGGCGGACCAGTGCTCGGAATCGGAGACGGCAGCAGTGTTTGGATCGAAGTGACACTTGGCCGTCGCGGTGCTTTGTCCTCGTGTGCGAAGACGGACATCGCCATGACCGAGATAGAACGTGCAGAGCCCAAGCCCACCAAAACGAATGGCCGTCCGTCGAAGAACGCGCGCCTGGCGGCCGGCGGTTGAGGCAATGTTGCCTGTGAAAATCAGCTCGCTGATGAAAAACTACCGTCGCCGTTGCAATGAGTTTTACGACTGCCAATCGTTTCAGTTGACAGGCCATGTTCGGGCGTGAAAAGGAACTTCAAGGGGGATACAGACAATGCGACTCATCATCGGAGCGATCGTTGTCACCGTCTTCTGCAGCATTGCTGCTCATGCCGTTGACGTGTCCACATGCGGTCAAACGGTTCCTGCGGGAGAAACTGGAGTGCTGGTTGCCGATCTCTCGTGTGGGGATGAGACAGCGGTCACTTTAGCGAACAAAGCCGCCCTCGACCTCGGCGGCTTCACGGTAGGGGCATCGGACGATGCCATCGTCTGCGAGTCGTCCTGCTCGGTGACCGGGCCCGGGACGATTGCAGGTGATCTACGCATCTCCATTCTATCCAACTCCAAACGCGCGGTGGTGAACGACGTCGTCATTGATGGCGGTGGTATTCAAGCCCCATCATCGAGGGTGGCGGCGACCAACATCCTCGTCCGCAATTTCGGCGCGCCCGGTGGAACCACTCCGCACGCGATCGTCGCTAAGATCCTGGTCGCCAGCGACGTGATCGTCGAAGACGGTGGACGACACGGTTTCGCGGCGGTCGCCGCCGATAAGATCCTCGCCACGAATTTGACCGTCCGCGATACGACATCGATTGGAATCCAAACTTTTCGTTTACTTCGCGCCACCGGGTTGACGGTAACTGGAAATGCGGGCTTCGGAGTTGCCACGGAACGTACTGTTCGCATCGATGGGGCCGAGATCAGCAACAACGGCGGCGACGGAATCGCAGCCCGACGCGTCAAGGCCTCCTCTCTTACCGCTACTGGCAACGGTAACTACGGCGTCTTCGCGGAGAGAAATGCCCGACTCACCGATTCGATGCTTACAGGCAACACCGATGGCGACCTCTTTTCCGCCCGTAAGCCGCGACTCGACAACACAACCTGCGGTACGAGCGACGGTCCGAACGGTCCGTGGGGGGTTTGCACCGGAGATTAGATCTCGGACCGACGGGGAAACTTTTTCAGCTCCCTGTTCGCTGAACCGTTCTGGTTAAGGTGTCGCATCGGCACCCACATGAACAACGAACCCAACCAGACGCTGGTAAAGTTCGGGTTCCCCACAACCGTAGTCGCGGAGTACGATCTTTGGGTCGTACTCGTGCGACCCAAACAGGTCACCCTCGGATCGTTTCTGCTGGTGTGTCGTGACGACGCGACGGCGTTTTCCGATATTTGTGCCGAGGCGTTCGCCGGGTTGGGCGCGGTCGTGGCCGATGTCGAAGCGAACCTTCGCCGCGAAGTCGCCTACGAAAAGCTCAACTACCTCATGCTCATGATGGTCGACCCCAACGTCCACTTTCACATCATCCCGCGCTACAGTGGTTATCGGAGGCTGCACGGCATCGAGTACCACGACCGCGCCTGGCCTGGCCCTCCCGACCTGAAAGCGACTACCGAGCTTGCGGCGGACGAGTTCGAAGCACTGACGTCGCACTTTCGCAGCACGTGGACGAGACGTTGACCTGCGAGGTGCGGTACTTACCGAGACGATGGATGAGACCTATTTTGCGGAGGGACTCCACCTGACGTGTGATCGCGGCGCCGGCCCCAGGACGCGCAGGCTGGTTCTCGCCCTCGCGCTCATGACGGCGGCGGGATGCGCGCCGACGCATCCCATCGCGCCACCGCGTGAACCGACGATCGACGATCGCCTCGCGCAATACGGGCCTGCGGCCCGGACCCGGCTGCTGCCGTTCTTTGTCGCCGCCGGCGTGCCGTATCCTCCGGCGCGATTCCTTTTGCTCGGCCTCAAGCAGGAGCGCGAGCTCCAGCTCTACGCAGCCGGTCGCGGGCAGCGGCTCACCTTCGTTCGCTCGTTCGCGATCCAGGGTGCGAGCGGTGGACTCGGCCCGAAGCTGCGCGAGGGCGACCGACAGGTGCCCGAGGGTGTCTACTCGATCGTCTACCTGAATCCCAAGAGCGTCGCCCATCTGGCACTCGCCGTCGGTTATCCAAACGAGTTCGATCGCGCCCACGCGGCGGAAGACGGGCGGGAGAACGCGATCCTCGGCGGCGACATCATGATCCACGGCGGATCGGGTTCGATCGGCTGCCTGGCCGTCGGCGACCAGGCGGCGGAGGACCTGTTCATCCTGGCAGCCGACGGCAGCTGGGAGAGCGCCGTGGTCGTCGTCAGCCCGGTTGATTTCCGCCGCGCCGATCTTCCCGCCGACTATGTTCCCCCAACCCCGTGGGCGCCCCGGCTCTACGTCTGGCTCCGTAACGTGCTCGCAACGCTCCCGCTGCCACCGCCATCGAAGCGCCCCGTAGCGGGAGCGCGTTGACACAGCCTGCTATGTAGAGACGGATTGGGACACCCAGGATCTCGCCTACCAGGCCCTCGGCGAGAGCTGGCGCAAATACGTGTGTCCGAAACATTCCACCACGTCGCCGCGAGCAGACACTCATGACAGATCGACGATTCCTCGCTCTGCGACGACTCCGGGTCGTGGCACTGGCCGTTGCGCTCTGCGCTGTCGCCGCGACCTTCGACTTGGCACTTCCCGCTGGCGCTTCTCCGCCCGACATCGTCATGTGGGGCCACCCCGAGTGTCGTCATTGCCTCGCGGCACACGCCTACCTCGACGAACTCCGCGCGCGCCGGCCCGACCTCGTCATCGTTGAGCACGACGTGTCGGCAGATGACGATGCCCTCGAGGACTTGCGTGCGAGAACCCAGAAGGCCGGGCTCGACGTGGTGGGGCTACCCAGCTTCCTGGTGCGCGGCACGTTCACCATGGGATTCGAGTCGGCGAAGGTTACCGGACCTGAGATCGAGGCCCTGCTCCTGCCCGGCGAGCGACAACCCCGGCACGGCCAGGCTAGCCTTCCCGGCACCGAGGAGGCCGCCGTTCCCGACGCAAGCGGCGAGCCTCGGCCGAGCGACGACGAAGTGGATGTGCCCTGGCTCGGCAGACTGAGCGCAGGGCGTCTGGGGCTGCCACTCTTCACCGTTGCCATCGGGTTGATCGACGGATTCAACCCGTGCGCGATGTGGGTGCTGATGTTCCTGCTCGCGCTGCTCGTCAACGTGAAGAGCCGCGCCCGCATGCTCGCCATCGCGGGCACCTTCGTTCTCGTCAGCGGGATCGCCTACTACGCGTTCATGGCCGCCTGGCTGAACGTGTTTCAGCTCATGGGCATCTCGCGAGCGGTGCAGATCGTCCTTGGCAGCTTCGCCTTGATCGTGGGCGCCGTGAACGTCAAGGACTTCTTCGCATACGGCAAGGGGATCTCGTTCAGCATCCCGGAGTCTGCCAAGCCTGGGATCTACGCGCGCGTCCGCGCGGTCGTGCACGCCGAGAACCTCCCGGCCGCCATGCTCGGGGTCACCGTCCTCGCGGTCCTGGTCAACGTGATCGAGCTTCTCTGCACGGCAGGCCTCCCTGCGCTCTATACGCAGGTGCTCGTGCAGCAGGGTGTCTCGACCGCGGCGCGGTATGCCTACCTCGGCCTCTACAACCTGGCGTACATGCTCGACGACTCGATCATGGTCGGCATCGCGGTTGTGACGTTGGGTCGCCACAAGCTCCAAGAGCGCGCCGGGCGCTGGTTGAAGCTGCTCAGTGGACTGACGATCGGGGTGTTGGGGCTACTGCTCATACTCTGGCCACAGGCTCTGGTGTGGTGAACGCGCGCTTCGGACGAGAGGGCAGTGTCTTACGGGGATTGGGTTCGCGATTGCGAGGGTGGAAAGGAGGTTGAGAAGCTTACCAGCGCGCCAAGCGATAGTGGCGCCGAATGGTCTGATCTTTGGTCAGCAGAGGGCTTGCCGCCAGCGCAGCGTGGCCGACGATGACCCGGTCGAACGGGTCGCGCGTCCAGTGTTGGTCGAGCGAAGACTCGATGACCGCGGGGAAGGCCAGGTCGCATACCTGCAATCCGAGTTGAGTGGAAAGACTCTGGGCGACGCTGTTTCCGCCCACCGTGAGCCGGCCGATCTCGCGCAGGTACTCAAGCTCGAGGATGACCATGGGCGAGATCCGCAGCTCCTCGGCCTCGATGAGCTTGGCAGCTTTCGGGCTGAGAAGATCTGCTTGCCCGGCATACAGCCATGCCGCCACGTGGGTATCAAGGTAGATCAGGGCTTCCACTCCTTGGACCAATCCATGTGAACCAGATCCTCGGGATTGCCGACCAGTGCCTTGGGCCGCGCCTTCAATCGCGTCAGTTTTCCGCCCGAAACCTCATCTGCCGGAATGATCCTCAAACGCCGGCGCCCGCGGACGATCTCGACTGGGATGCCGGTCTCCAGCACCTGATCGAGGATCTTATAGATGTTCTCCCGCAGCTTCGAAGCCGTTAGCGCCATGCGGCGACCGTAGCCCTGATACGTACGTGCTTCAAGTGATACACTCGTACGTACGAGGGCCCCGCCTCATCGAAAGATGTGACCGCGGGAACACGCGGGGAATGCTGTTCGGTCAGAGTTGTGTCGACTGCCACGAGAGCGACGGGTCGGACATCGACCTGTGAGCGAAGCGAACCCGGCATCTGAGAGTGGAAGGAATTCGTCAACGAGTTTCAGTCTGGTGTCCTGAGTTCGAAGTTCGTTGCATTAGTCGGCGAGCAATTGGCGTCTGTGCCAAGGCGCGACGACGAAGGATTTTTTCAATACTTCGAGGAGGAGCAACGCCGGCATGGGCGCCACGGGCCGCCGAATCATGTGACGAATCTCTGATTCAGGACACTAGCTTGCGCGCGCGGATGCGCACTCCGTCGACGACGCGGTCGCTGGGGTGCAGGATGACGTTATCGCCGCGGTCGAGGCCGGCGAGGATTTGTGCCTCGATGCCGTTGCGCATGCCAATGTCGACGGTGCGCATCTCGGCGCGGCCGTCGCGTTCGACGAATACCGCCCAGCCCGAAGCGTTGCGGAAGAGTGCCGTCAACGGCAATCGAAGTACGTCGGGCTGCTCCCAGAGGACGATGCGGACGTCGACCTGGTATCCATGCCCCAATCGTTGCCAGACATCGCGCGAGGTGACGAAGTCGACGATGACGTTGACGCGCTGTTCCTCGATGCCGAGCGCGGACACTTTGGTGAATCCGAACGGCTCGACGCGGCGCACCTCGCCCTCGAGTAGTTCGTCACCGCCCCACCGCTCGATCAACACGCGGTAGCCTGCGCCGACCTTGACCGCGTCGGACGACAGCAGATCAACGACGATCTCGAGGTCGTTGGGGTCGCCGATCTCGACCAGCGGTTCGCCGGGCGCGGCGACGCGCTCGCTGCGGTTCGACACGCGCAGTACGCGTCCAGTGAGGGGCGCTCGGATCGGGATCATCCGGTCGGCGCCAGGTCTCTGGTGGGTGGCGGAGGGGGACAGGAGTTGGCTGCGGGCGCTTTCCAACTCGAACGCACGCACCTGCAGCGCTGCGCGCGCGCTTTCGAGAGCCGCTTTGCCGGCGTCGTGGGCGCGCCGCGCCCCGTCGAATTCGCGTTGCGCGATGGTGTTCTCGCGCAGGAGAGACCGCGCGCGATCGAACTCGGCGCGCGCGTAGGTGAGGTTGGCCTCCGCGCGGCGCACTTCGGCTTGAGCCAGTTGCACGGCGGACTCGGCGGCGCGGACAGCGGACTCGGCTTGGGCCTCGCTGCGCGGGTCGAGGAATGCCGGTTCGCTCGGCTCGAGCTGGGCGATCACCGTTTCGTTCTGCGTAACGGCGTCGCCGACCTCCGCCTCGATGCGCAGAACCCGCCCAGCCACCGGCGCCGACAGAACGTAGATGTCGCGGATCCGCGTCGTCCCTTCTTCGTCGACTGTCACGGCCAGCGGCCCGGGCTGGAGCTCGATCACGTCGACGACGATCGGCCGCGGGCGGAACGACAGCGCCAGTGCGACGAGCAGCAAAGCCGCCAAACCAGCCCACAACAATCCCCGCCGCAATCTCGCACTCATGGTGGCCTATTCTCGCGTCTTGAGCACCTCGATCAAGTCGAGGTGCTCGATGCGTCGCTGCACGATCGCCGCCGAAAGAAACGTGGCGATGAGCGAAATGATGACGGCCAGGCCGTACGTCGACTTCTCGATGACGTTGGGGATGCGGAATAGTTCTGTCTCGAAGGCGGCCACCATCAGCGACGTGATGCCCCACCCCGCAAGGCAGCCGAGCGGCAGGCCGACGAGGACCAGCAGCCCCACCTCGCCGAGCAGGATGTACGAGGTCTCCATGCGCGTGAAGCCGAGAACGCGCAGGGTCGCCAGCTCGCGGCCGCGTTCGGAAAGGGCGATGCGCGCGCTGTTGTAGACGATGCCCAGGCCGAGCGCGCAGGCGAAGGCGACGAAGAACGAGATGAAAACCATGAGGTGATCGCCGATCGTTTCGTGGAAGGAGTCGATGGCGGCCTGGCGCAACATGACTGCCGATACCTGCGGCAGACCCTTGAGACGGGCAAGGAGTCGCGGCAATTGCGGCGCGTCGATCAGCAGGCTCGCGTACTCGATGCTCGGCCGCTCGCGCAGCAGGCGGTTGAGGGCGTCGAGGTGCAAGAAGGCGGGCATGCCGATGTACGTATCGAACGTGGTATGCACCGGCAGCTCGACGGTCGGACGGCGCCCTTCGAGGATCTCTACCCAAACCGAGTCGCCGGCGGATACGCCGAGCTTGTCGGCGAGGGCGGTGCCGAGAACGAGTCCCTGCGGCGGCACCGCAATCGTCCGTCCGTCGATGTCGCAGATCGGTTGCAGCGCGGCGTCATCTTCAATACCGGTGAGGCCGCCGCGGTGCCGCCTCGTGCCGACCGAGAAATCGGCGCTGACGATCCGCATCGGTTCGGCGGCGATGACGCCCGGCAGCCGCTTAAAGTCGTTGATCGCGTCGCGGCCGCGCGGCTCGACCAGGCCGACCATGACATCTTGCCGCTGTGCCTCATGAAAGAACGACTGCGCAATGTGGTCGATCGCGTCGACCCATTGCAGCGCCATGATCAACAGACCGACCGAGGCGGCGATAGCGAGACTGGTGAGTCCGGCGCGCACGGGAAATCGCCCGATCTGGCGCAGCAGGATTCGCGTCGGCTGATCGAGCCACGCGGTCATGCGATCGAACGCGACCGAGCGGCGATAGGTGGGCGGCGACGGCGGGCGCATCGCTTCGGCCGGGGGGAGATTCGCCGCGCGCCGCACCGCGGCGATCGTGCCGGCGAGCGTTGCAAACAGGCTGATCGCCGCGCCGATGACGAAGGCCTGCGGGCCCGGTCGATAGATCAACAGGGGGAAGCGAAACAGCCCGGCGTACATCTCCGTGTTGAAGCGGCCGAGCAGCGCGCCGAGCAGCCACCCGGCGCCGATGCCGAGCAGCGAGATGGCGATCACCAGTTTGGCGAAATGCCAGCCGACCGCCCAACCCGAATGACCGAAGGCCTTCATCAGACCGATCTCGCTGCGCTCGGTGGCGATCAGGCGGGTGACGACCATGTTGGCGAGGAAGGCGGCGACGGTGAGAAACACCGTCGGTAAGATCCTGGACATCGTGCGCAACTGGTCGAGCTCGTTCATGACGAACCAATTCGACATCTGATCGGCCCGCTCGATGGCGCCGACACTGCCGTATGGCTCGAGGATGCGGTCGAGGTGCTGGATGATCGAGTGCGGGTCAGCACCGCGCAGTGTCGACAGGGAGACGTCGTTGAACGCCGAGGTGAGATCGAATGCGGAAGCGAGCGCTTCGCGTCCCATCCAGAGGACACCGAACCGCCGGTCGTCCGGCATCAGTGAACCGGGTCCCAGCACATAGACGAACTCCGGCGACAGCGCGACGCCGACCACAGTGAGGCGGCGCCTGCGGCCGTTGATCAGTGCGTGCAGATGGTCGCCGGGGCCGAGGCCGTGCGCTTCGGCGAACGGTTCACCGAGCACCACTTCGTCCGGCCGATCGGGAGCGACGCTGCGCCCGGCGCGCAGCACCAGCTGGTTGAGAACCGGCGGGGTGCGCTCCGGTACGGAGAGGAGATGGCCCATCACCGGTTCGCCGAACCCCTCGATGTCGAGAATCGCCAGGCGCGAAATGCGCGTCTGCACCGCCTGCACGCCGGGGATGGCGGCGATCCGCTCGACCAGCCGTTCCGGCGCGCGGGTCAGGTGAGCGAAAACGTCGGCGAAGCGGTAGGTCTCGTAATAGACGCGGGCGGTCGTATCGAGCGCCTCCAGTGTCGACAAAGACATGACGAGGACCGACACCCCGGAGGCGATGACGACGGCGATGGCGAGAACCTGGCCGCGCAGCCGCCACAGGTCGCGCAGAAGCTTGCGGTCGAGAGTGCGGAGAAATTCCGGCATATCACCAAGCCATCTCGCGCGCCGAGCGCCGTCGCGGGTTGCGCTCGTCGCGCTCGACCCGCCCGTCGACAACGTAGATCACCCGATCGGCCATCTCGCCGATGATCGTATTGTGGGTGATGATGGCGGTCGTCGTGCCGAGTTCGCGATTGACCTGTTCGATCGCCGTCAGGACGAGGATCCCGGTTTCGCTGTCGAGAGCGCCGGTCGGTTCATCACAGAGGAGCACGTCGGGGCGTTTGGCGATGGCGCGGGCGATGGCGACGCGCTGTTGCTCGCCGCCGGAGAGCTGGGCGGGAAAATGGTCCTGGCGGTCGGCGAGGTTGACCAGTGCGAGCGCCTCGCCGGCATCCATCGGCGAGCGCGCGATCTCGGTGACCAGGGTGACGTTCTCGCGCGCGGTCAGGCTGGCGATCAAGTTATAGAACTGAAAGACGAAGCCGACGTGATCGCGGCGGAAACGGGTGAGCCCCTTCTCATCCGCACTGGAGATGTCCTGGCCGCGAAACGACACGGTGCCCGCAGTCGGCACGTCGAGGCCGCCGAGGATGTTCAGCAGCGTCGACTTGCCGCTGCCGGACACCCCGAGCATGACCACCAGTTCGCCCTGGTAGAGATCCAGGTCGGCGCCGCGCAAGGCGTGCACTTCGACGGAGCCAGTGCGGTAAACCTTGGTGAGGCCGCGCCCACTCAGGGTCACCGGCGCCGCGGGCAACGACTCGGTCACCGCATCACCAGCACCCATGTGCAACGGGTAGCAGGATCCATGACCTGGGTGAAGCTGCGAAAAGCCTCCTCGAGAGTGCGGATGCGGCCAGCAGGCTCGAAAATACCAGCCCTGACAAAGCCGAGTAGGTTAACTTCTTAAGCGCGTCACCTGTGAGCGAAGTGAACCCACGGCGGGATTGGGTTCGCGCCGGTGATGTACGGTGCTAATTTTTGCTCCCACTCACCGGCTCAGGACAGAGGGGTGCTGATGACGACCGGAATTGCGACCGTCACGGTAGCGCGCACCACAGGGGCGGCCGTTGGTTTGTGGCGCAGCTCGGGGTTGTCGTCGTGCTCTGCCGTCCGGTGCGAACGGGTAGTCACTCGATCCCGATTGCAGTTAGTCCCAAGGCGCTGGCCCCGTCGCGCTGGTGAGCGTCATGCGTGTGAATCTCGGTGAAACCGTGGGCGAGTGCGGTAACGAGGTGAATGCAATCTGCCGTTCGCAGGAATACGTCGCCAGGCAACATAGTGTATGTGCGGACCACCTGATCGAGGATTCCACTGTCGAGCGGCGCCCAGGTCCAATAGCCGGCGACATCGTCCGTCGTGAACTGGCGCAGTACGGTGGCGAACTCGTTTCGACTCCACTGTTGCTCGCGAAACCGCCGGTGGAAGACGGCGACGAGTTCTGCTCTGGCCAACTCGGAGAGAAGGACCTGTTCTTCGTCGTCGAGACGCGCACGTACTGCGTCAGACTCTCGCTCTTTCACATAGTACTTGGCGAGGGTGGACGTGTCGCAAATAAGCATGATCAGCGGTCGGCCCGCACCGCGTCGAGATCGCTCACGATATTCGAGGACTTCGGCCTCTTGAGAAACCTGGCGTACTCGGGCAGTAACGTTCGCCGGCGTCGTCGCGTTGGGAAGAGGTTGGCGGGAACCAGCGCCGCCACGATCTTCCCGCGATCCGTCACCGGCAGCGGACTGCGCGCCCCGGCCGCCTGACGGACGTAGGCGCCGGTTCGCGCGTGCAGCTCCTTGATGGTGATCGAACCCCTTTTGGCCATAGTGTCACTGTGTCACTTGTGGGAGTGCGGAGCAACGAGGAGTTCAACGCCGCGCCCGCTCCCCCGCCCGAAAGGGTGGGGCGGTAGGCCGGCTACTGTTCTCGGAGCCCGTTGACTACTGCCCACATCCTTCCAGGGCGTTCAGCACCGCGCTTGTCAGATAAGCTACCGAGACCGGTCCGTACTCACCCAGGGACAGACAAGCAGCGCTGTCTGATTGCCCTAGAGAAATCGAGACCAGAGTGGTCCGTTCAGCGATTGAAACGCGTTCGTCGGCAGAGCAGTCACCTGCGCAAGGTCGGATATGCATTTCGCCAGGCGCCAGTTCGCGGCGACGCCTGCACGGATGACCAACAGAAAGGAGTGCTCCATGAGCATCCAGGACCGGCTCTTCGCTTCCGATGCGCCACCGGCGACGATCTTGATTCGACTCATGGTAGGGGCCGTCTTTCTCTCCGAGGGAGTCCAGAAGTTCCTCGACCCGGCGTCTCGCGGAGCGGGACGTTTTGCAAAGATCGGCATCCCGTGGCCGGATTTCACCGGTCCCTTCGTCGGTGCCGTCGAGATTGTCTGTGGCGCCTTACTTCTCGTCGGACTGGCGACGAGACTCGCTGCCATCCCGCTGGTCATCAACATGACCGTCGCGATCGTCACGACGAAGATTCCGATCCTCTTGGGCGTCGGCTTCTGGGGGTTCGCGCTGCGCGATCTCTCTTCCTACGGTTTCTTCAGCATGGCGCACGAATCGCGAACCGACTTCGCAATGTTACTCGGCGCGGTCTTTCTGCTTCTCGTCGGATCGGGGCCTTGGGCCCTCGATCGCCGGCTTTGACGTAGTGTCCAGAACGGATTGGAACACCCACGATCTCTCCTACCCGGCCCGTTGCGAGAGCGCCGGGCAGGATTACGGCGCGACAACTACCGCAGGTGGAGCCGATACTCTCCTACGGCGATATCGTCGTACTGGGGCGGAATGGGATTCGCGCCGTCGCGTTGCAACGCGGTCAAGAAATCAGACCACCCCTTGTATGTGAGCTTCTTCGACTCCGTACGTGGCTGCAACGTGCCGATATTCTGCCACTGTGCGGTGGAGTTGTCGAAACATCTAATCATCGTGGGGGATGCTACACAGTGTTGCGTACCGATCTCGCGGAGGCTGACTGCGAACAGGTAGCAGGCTGGATTCGGTGGAGAGCACCTTGTGCCAAAGTGACTTTGCAGGATCGTCACCAGTCCGTCCAGGACCGAGTCGAGTCCGTCGAGTAGGACGAGATCATCATCGCGCAGAGCCCCGCAGCCTGGCTCGAAGTCCCCCGGCGGCCATAGTGCGCTGCCTGGCGCGCATGGGCAACGCCATCACGAATCTCGGCGATTCGCGGATGTTCAGCGAGAGATTCGAGCCGGGCCAACGTATCGAAAAAGATATGGCCGAGACCGAAGCGGAGATACGCAAAATCGAACTGATCGACGTCGACTGTGCCGGATACCAGGCGTCGATACTGCGACCGCGCGCTCCAACTCAGCGATGTCCGTCGATCCGTCCGGCTCAGGCGGTGGGATGCTCACGGGCGACTCCTCAGTTTGCTAACCATACACACCGTCCCAGGGGTCATCTGCCGACCCGTCGGCGGATAGCTCGGATCGGCCGGGAATAAATCTGATATTGCGGCGCAACGCGGCAACCGTTCGCCTCACGTACCCGTCAGGGCCTATCGAAGTTTGTTGATAATTCGGTCCGGGCCGGGTAGACGGTCTACGAATGAAGCCGTTGGTGTTCGTCGGGTCATCTCTCGAGGACATCCGCAACTTCCCCGCGGACGCACGACGAGCCGCGGGCTTCGAACTCAGTTTTGTGCAACAGGGATTGATGCCAGCGGACTGGAAGCCCATCAAAGAGGTCGGTCCCGGTGCGATGGAAATACGCGTTCACGTCCTCGGCGAGTGGCGCGTCATCTATGTCGCCAAGTTCAAGGACGGCGTCTACGTCCTGCATGCGTTCGAGAAGAAGACCCGGAAGACCCGGCGCGAAGATATCGAGCTGGCTCGGAGGAGATACATGGAGGTACGACGATGACGAAGAAGAAGGTTCGCTCCAGTGGTAACGTCTTCGAAGATCTTGGCTTCGATCCTGCCGAGGCGGCGGTGTTGCAGATGCGCTCAAACCTCATGGGGGATCTTCGCGCGTACATTGAGAAGAATGGACTGACCCAGATGGAGGCAGCAAAGCGCCTCGGCATCGCTCAGTCCCGCGTCTCCGACTTGGTTCGCGGAAAGTGGGAGAAGTTCAGCCTCGAAATGCTGATCACGCTCGAGGCCAGAATCGGTCGCAAGTTCCGTCTCGAACTCGCCGCCTGATCCGGAACAGCTAACCGCGGCGAGTTGACGGTGTTCGGTGCCTCGTGACAGTTTTCTACCGGGTAATCCCCACGGCGGAGTGGCGCAGCGGTGACGGCAGCCAAACAGTGCAGGAGTAGATATCGATCGAGGGCGTTGGCCATCGCGTCCGCCCTATTGCTCCTGTTCGCTGCCGGCTGTGGGGACGACGACGGCGGCGAAGGATCGAATCTCGACTTCGTCGAGTTTCCCTGGCAGAGCCGCGGGCCGGACGTGCGGACCGAGCGCCTGTGCAGCGAATCCGCCGATCCCGATCGCGCCGCCGACACGACCTTCATCGATTGCGTCGTCGAGGGGGCGAGCTTCGCGCCGGACGATGTCGCGCCGCGACGGGACATTCGCGTTCTCGCCTACAACATTCTGCGCGGCTTCCAAGTCGACGCGCAGCTCTCGGCCATACTTGACGACGGCGCGATCGCCCACCCGGACGTCCTGTTGCTCTCCGAGGTCGACCGCGGCTGCCGGCGCACCGACTTCCGCAACGTCGCCCGCGACTACGCCGCTGCTCTCGGCTACTACTACGTGTTCGCGACCGAGTTCGTCGAGTTGCCGAGTCGGCGCCACCCCGACGGCCCCTTCGACCCGCCGCTCTGCGAGCACGGCAACGCCATCGTCTCCCGCTATCCACTCGGCAACGTGCGCCAGATTCGCCACGCGCAGAACCGGAGTTGGTACACGCCACCGGACTTTCCCGACCCCGACGAGCCGCGCCTCGGAGGCAGGGTAGCGATTGCCGCCGATATGCGGGTGGGACGGCAGTTGGTGCGCCTCTACGTACTGCACCTGGAGTCGACTCTCACGGCTCTCGCCATTCGCGATGCGCAGGCCGTCGAGATCGCCGACGACGCGGCGGCAATCGCCTATCCGGTCGTCGTCGGCGGTGATCTGAACGCCTACGCGGCGAAGGCGGATATCCTGAACGGGACTACCAACGACGCTCCGACACAGGCGTTTCTCACCCGGGGATTTGCGGATGCCCATGCCGCGTTGCCGCCCGAGACCCGCGATACGAGCTTCGACGTCCTGCCCCTGATCATCGACTTCATCTTCGTCCGCGGCGCGGCGACGCGCGTCGCCGAGCTCTGCCCCGCCGAAGACTGCGGCGATCTTTCCGACCACTTGCCGGTCTGGGCCACCGTCGAGTTGCCGGCCGAGTAGACGCGGCGCATCCTACTCGCGCCTACGGCGACGGCGGCCAGCGCGAGGACGGCAACGGTGCTGGCGGCGATTTTGGTATCCACACATTCGGCGCTAGCGCGCTATCCGCGCGAACGCGACGCACACGGGATATCACGAACCGGCGCACATGGTGATAAAAGCCAGGCGATGACACACGCGCAGACTCGCCGCGTGCCGCCGGCCGCACGGATTGCCGCTCTCGTGATTCTGGTCGCGGTCGCCGGCTGTGCGACTGCGCCGGTTCTCCGTGTCGGTAGCAGCGGTGACTACCCGCCGTTCAGCCATGCTGACGGCGAAGGCGCGCTTGCCGGGTTCGATGTCGAGGCCGCGCGCCGCTTCGCGGAGGATAGCGCGCGCCAGGTCGAACTCGTACCTTTTGCGTGGCCTACGCTGCTCGATGACCTGACGGCTGGCAGGTTCGACATCGCGATGAGCGGGATGACGTTGCGTGCCGACCGCGCTCTGCACGTTGCCTACAGCCGTCCGTATGCCGTGACGGGAGCGGTCGTCGTCGTCCGTCGCGAGCGCGCTGCGGAACTGCACTCACTCGCCGCGGTCGATCGCGCCGAGGTGCGGATCGCGGTCAATCGCGGCGGCCATCTCGAACGAGTCAGCCGGGAGCGCTTCGCCCAAGCGCAGCTCATCGCGATCGACGACAACACGACACTCCTGCCGATGCTGCTCACTGGCGCCGTCGACGCGGCCGTGAGCGAAGAGTTCGAGGCTCGGACTTGGCCAAGCGACCGTATCGTCGTACTCGGACCCTTCACCCGCGACCGCAAGGCGTACGCGGTAGCGCCGCAGCACGCCGAGCTGCTCGAGGCGGTGAATGATTGGCTCGCCGCGCGTGAGGACGACGGCTGGCTCGCGGCGCAGCGCAGCCGTTGGCTCAGCCCCGCAGCGGCGGCAACGGCGGAGCAGGCTTGCTTCGAGGCGATCGGCGCGACGATCGACATCCGCCTGCAACTCATGCCGTACGTGGCTGCGGCCAAGCGCGCCGCAAAGCAACCGGTCGAAGACCGGCAGCAGGAGGAGCGGGTGATCGAACGAGCGCGTGCGTGGGCCGACGAGGACGGACTCGGTCCCGACGGCGCCGCCGCGCTTTTCCGCCAGCTGATCGAGGCGGCAAAGCAGATCCAGAACGTAGTGGCTGCGCCGGATGCGAGCGTTGGCGCGGCGGATCTCGAATTGCTGCGGCGCGCGATCGCATCGCAAAGCCGACAGCTCGTCGCCGAGGTGGCTCGTTGCCGACGCTTTCTCGAACCGGCGGAGTCGGTGGCAGCGCTCGCGGCGGTGTTGCGCGTAGGGGTGCCCCTGCTTGCGCAGACCGACCTGGACGCGACGACGCTGGCTGGTAGCTTGCAAGCGGTGGTGTTGGAGGTCCGTTCCCGCGTTCGCGGGAACGACGAGCGATCGGCATGGGATTTGCGACAGGTTGGTTGACCGAAGTGGACTAACCAGCCTAACCTGCGACGCATGAAGACTGTCAATGTCCACGACGCCAAGACTCGTCTTTCTGTCTTGCTTGCCGAGGTCGAGAAGCGCGGAAAGCGGATCGTGATTTGTCGCAACGGCAAGCCGATCGCGGATCTGGTTCCGCACCGTGACGAAGTGTCGATGGCGCCCGATCGGAAGCTCGGCGCAATCAAGATCAAGTACGATCCGATCGAGGAAGTCGACGAGGCCGACTGGCCGCCGGCAGAACGATGATCCTGGACACCTGCGCACTGCTCTTCCTTGCCAGTGGCGATCGGAGGCTGTCGCGTTCGACACGTAAGCAACTGGCGAAACAGGCAGTGCGTTGGTTCTGCGCCATCAGCAGCTTCGAGATCGCGCTGAAGCACCGGCAGGGCAAACTGGAGCTACCCTTGGCGCCATTGCGATGGCTGCGCGAGCTGGAAAGCCGCTACGGATTGACGGAGGTGCCACTTGATTCGGTCCTGTGCACTGCGGCCGCAGAGTTGCCGCGCCATCACAACGATCCCTTCGATCGGTTCATCATCGCCGCAGCGCTGCACTTGCACTTGCCGGTGGTGACCATCGACCCCAAGTTCGCTCCGTATGGAGTCGAAACGGTCGCCTGAGCGTACTTCCGGAGGCTGTGATGACTGCATCTGGCGGCCGCGCATCGCACGTCGTCACGCCGCCCTGCGACAGGCCGGGCTCGTGTGAGGCTCTATGAACTGTGCCAGTTGCGGCCACACGAACCCCGAGGGCCGGCTATTGGTCTCGAATCCCCAGCATTCAAAAAAGCAGTTGCGAGAATGCCTCTATGGTTCAGACTAGAGGCGTTTATGGTGGTGCTCCCAGGGACCGAGGTGGCGGAGTTCTCTGAGATCCAACGCGAGGCAGAAGCCCGGACCAGTGGTCGAGGAATAACCATCCCCTTCTACGGGACCAAAGAGCTTTGCGAGTCTGATCTCGACGCGCAGCAGCCACTTGCTGCGCGCCAGGATGTCGACAGGACCCACGCGATCGAGCAGGAGGTGCGATCGGAAACCGACCGCCTTCTGATCGTCCGCACGCGTGTCATGCTGGCGATGATCGCAGCGGGCGTCGCCTCGGGGCTGGCAACCGACATCTACCTCGATCGCTTCGCCGCGCATCCCAACCGATTACTGCTGCAGCTCATCGGCCTCTGCGCGTTTCTAGGATTGATGCAGGCAACCCCTCGCCTGAGCCGCCAGCTATCCCCAAGGATCTTGGCCTTCATCGCAGCGATCTCTCCCTGCATACTCCTCGTGGCATTCACGAAGGAGGCGTTGTCGGCGACGGAGCAAGTCAACCTGTACGGTTACATGGTGGTCATGATGGGGACGGCGATTCTGCTCCCCTGGGGAATCTGGACACAAGTCGCACTCAACAGCGTCGTCGCAGCCTCCATCCTGATTGGCGTTCTCACGGCCGCCGAAGGTAGCCTCCCGGACACAGGCGCCATACCTGCCGTCGTAGTCGCCTTCGGACTATCTCACTTCGTCGCCCTCGTCCTCGAGAGGAATCGTCTCATGCTCGTCCGCCAACGGCACGAGCTGGCGGCGGAGCGAGAGCTCGCCGAACAGCGCCGGCTGCGCGCCGAAGCCCTCGCTCGAGACCTGGATGCATACGCCCACACGGTTGCGCACGATCTCAAGAACCCGATCTTCGCGATCTCCGGATACAACGACCTGCTGCAATGCGAGCTCGAAGGCAACCTGAGCGAAACCGCGCGGGAGTTCCTCGAGGCAACCGGCAGGGGCTGCGAGAAGATGACCGAAATCATCAACGAGCTCCTGCTCCTGGCCAGTGTGAGGAAGGCGGCGAACGTCGTCAGGGAGCCGCTCGACATGGCACATATCCTCGATGAGGCGCGCAAACGGCTCGCCTACAAGATCGACGAGTCGAGAGCCGAACTAACGATGCCGGCCGATTGGCCACGCGCGGTCGGCTACGCTCCATGGGTGGAAGCCGTCTGGACGAACTACATCAGCAACGCAATCAAGTACGGCGGGACACCGCCGAGAATCGAGATCGGTGCGAATCAAAACGGCGACGGCAAAGTGCACTTCTGGGTTCGTGACAACGGACAGGGTGTCAGCGACGAACAGTTGAGCGGACTCTTCGAAGAGTTCTCACGTGCTGATCCCACCAAGGCGGACGGACACGGACTCGGCCTGTCGATCGTGAGCCGAATCGTCGAACGGCTCGGAGGCGAAGTGAAGGTGACGAGCAAGGTCGGAGAAGGCAGCACCTTCGGCTTCACACTGCCGACCTGATCGCTACTCCCGGGCGCTGAAGACGTCCGCATCGGACTTCTTCACGTTGGTCAGTTCGACGGACATGCAGCCGACGTGGGAGACGCGGTACTGCATCGTCGCGGAAGCGTTGCCTGCCAGTGCTGAGGCGATTCCGATCGGGAGTGCCGCCTGTTGCTTGCTCGCATTGTTGGCGGCATTCAAGACGATCTTGCTGCGGCCTGGAGTTCCGCTTCGTACCTTGATGGTGCCGACTCCGCTGGCCGAGGCCGCCCGATCGCGGTACCGGAATCCGTTCCCATTGGGCGGATCTCCGCCCGATGATCGCCAGCAGGGGCTGCCCTCACAGTCGTTCCCGGCGCGGTCGACCACCAAGCCACCGGCGAGTTCGCCGTCGAGGTCGCCGAACGCGGGGGCAGAATTCGTGTCGATCGCTTCCAGACCATACGGGCTGGCGATCCCGGGTGCGAAACTCGGCGAGGCGGGCGTCCCGACGTTCTGAAAATAGACGCAGTTCCCCAACCAATCGGCGCTGACCAGCAGATCGAGGTCGCCGTCGCCGTCGAGGTCGACAAGCGCCGCCTTGGAATAGATACCGACCGGAGAGAACCCAAAGGGATTGGTCTGGGCGGGGCCGAACGCCGGGGATGAAAGAGTGCCAATATTCTCGAAGTATCGCAGGTTCCCGTTCTGCTCACCGACCAAGGCGTCGTAGTCGCCGTCGCCGTCGAGATCCGCGAAGACGGGGGCGGCGAAATCACCGACAGGGGTGAGACCGAATGGGTCGAGCAGCGGACTCGAGAAACTAGGGCTCGAGCTGGTGCCCGTGTTCTCGAAAAAGCGAATCGATCCGAATGCGTTGCCGACGAATAGATCCTGGTCGCCATCGCCGTCAATGTCAGCAAATGCGGGGGCCGCAAAGATACCTACGTTTACGCTGCCGAAGGCGTTGATCGCTCCGGCGGCGAAGGTCAGCGTACTGGAATCACCAGATCTCTCGAAGTAGGTTACGTCACCGAACTCGTCGCCGACGAAGGCATCGAGGTCGCCGTCGCCGTCGATGTCCACGAGCATCGGCACGGCGTATCCGCTGACCGAGAAAGGTAGCGTTGGGTACGCGGCAAACTCTGGTGTCACGGTTGCCATTGCAAGGCCGGGTGCGATCACGGAAGCCACCGCTTGCAAGAACGAGGACCATACGGGTCTTGAACGACGCTGCCGCGAGGGCAGTTCGCTTCGCATCCCGCGCTCCGCGTCCCTCTCAGAGTACATAGTCGCCCGGGGGAAAGAAGCGACTCTCGTCTTCGATGCAGGCTGCGAAGCTCGGCCTCGCCAGCAGCCGACCCGTATAGGCAGCCAGGCGCGGCCAGCGCCCGGCATCGACGTCGCCGCCGGCAAAGCGAAGATTGACGAGCTGAGACGCGATCGCGATGTCGGCGATACCGAAGGCGCCGCCGACCAGATATTCGCCGTCGCCCAGTGCCCGCTCGAGATAGTCAAACAGCGGCGGCAGATCCTCGCGCAGCGTTTTGCGACCGCGCTCGACGTCGGGTTCCTCGCCGAGAAGTCGCGCGACGACGAGCGGCCGGAACATTCCCATGCCTACGCGCAAGGCGAGCTCAGAGTCGGCATACTCCTCGAACCAGAGAGCGCGACCGGTTGCGAAGGCGTCGGTGGGATAGAGGGCCGGGGACGGATGCTTGCGCTCCAGATAGGCGCAGATCGCTGAGGAGTCGGCGATGGTGCCCGCCTCGCCCTCGGCGGCGATGGATCGGTCGCGCAGTACCGGGATCTTCTTCGCCGGACTGATCTCGACGAACCAATCCGGCGCCGGGAAAATGTTGACGCCCTTGAAGTCGTATGCGATCCGCTTCTCGGCGAGAAACACCTGCACCTTGCGCACGAAGGGCGACCCCTTCATGCCGTAGATCAACAGCTCTTCGCTCATTCCTCCTCCCTGCTTCGTTTCAATTCTTTGTCGTCCTGTCACGTCTCATGCCACAACTTCAAACGCCATCCGACAGGAGACGAGGACCAGCTGATCGCTGTCGCGGCCTGTCCCTGACCGTCTTTCTCGGCGACGACTTCCTCGCCGAGCATGAGCGTTTCGATGGCGCGCGAGGGATTGCGCGCGGCAGCAGACGCTGGCGCTGTTCGGCCAGCGTCAACATCCGATTGACGTCGGTTCATTGCTGGGGGATCAGGATGCATGGACTGGAAGCTTTTCGCGACGACATTTCTCGCCATCTTTCTCGCCGAGATCGGTGACAAGACCCAACTGGCGACGTTCTCTCTGGCCGCCGGAGGATCGTCCCGCCTCACCGTCTTCGCCGCCGCCGCGCTCGCGCTGGTCGCCACATCGGCCATCGCCGTCTTCGCCGGCGCGACTCTCGGCCGCGCCATCCCGGCGGTTTGGCTCAACCGCGTTGCCGGTGTCCTCTTCATCGTATTGGGATTCGCATTCCTGCTCGGCGGCGACGAAACCTAGGCTGGAACTCGCTTCGCTCGTAGGCACAGGCAGGGGCATAGGCACCAGGCAAGGGGTGGTTCGCGTTGCGCGCGGTCCTTTGTGCAGGTCGTTTCTCATTCATTCTACTTCCGCCCACCCTTCGTCACCCCCGTTCACCCTTCGTCACCCCCGAGAAGGGGACTGTCGGAAAACGAGACTTCCTGGCCGTACACGTACTCCTACACGTACTCGTACACGGAGTTTCGGGCGGAAATCGGGCACCTATCGAGTACGTGTACGAGTACGAGTACGTGTACGGGAGAAAATCGACAGTCCCGAAGGCGGGGGTCCATCTGGGCACCGGGTGGAATCCGGCTTTCGCCGGACTGACGATCGGCGACGGCCGCTGTACCGCTGGTTGTTGACCGAAAGTCGTCAGCGCGTACTATCGGGTGACGTGGCGCGCTGGAGGAAGAACTTGATCGGCCAGCGCCTGCTGGCGCTATCGATGCTGCTGGCGCTGCCGTTCTCCGCGGCTCCGGCTACCGCGCAGCCGACACTCAAAGATGCCGTCGGGCGAATTCTCGACGGCCCGGCGGCGGAACCCGAAGCCACCGGCGGGACGGCGGCCACCGCGCCGACGGC
>JBGTMF010000396.1:0-5556 GCA_041743795.1 Thermodesulfobacteriota bacterium
GCCACGCGCCGACGCCGGGACACTGGCCTGCGATCGCACCCGCGGTTCGGCGCAACCGGCCGGCGAAGTCGGGCCGCCGCGTAACTTGGATTGAAGAGCGAGGCATGTAATTTTGGCCGGGAGGTGATCTGGCCCTGCTGACCTTCCAACGCAGTTCTCGATTTGAAGTGGGTGTCCCGGAAGCTCCCCCTTGAAGTGGGTGTCCCGGAAGTTCCCCCTTGAAGTGGGTGTCCCGGAAGTTCCCTCGGTAGTTCCCGCTTGAAGTGGGTGTCCCGGAAGTTCCCCCGGTTTGGAGTATGTCTCGGTAGTTCTCGGTAGTTCCCGCTTGAAGTGGGTGTCCCGGAAGTTCCTTAAAGTGGGTGTCCCGGTAGTTCGCTTGAAGGGAAGTCCCCTTAAAGTGGGTGTCCCGGTAGTTCGTAAAGTGGGTGTCCCGGTAGTTCGTCCCGGTAGTTCGCTGACGCGGAAGAAAGGGAGAACGCGTTCCCCCAAACCTCCACACATTCTTCCAATCGATGCCGTTTGGAATCGGTGTTTACGGCCGTGGTCCGTTTCGGCTCAAGTTCGTTCCGTTCATGACCTATCGACGCCGCCTTTCGAAGCTTGTGCCGTGGCTCGAGTCGTTCCGTCTTCGCGGTTGCGGCCAATCTGGCTATCGCTGCCATGCCAAGCAACGCTCGACCAAGCGCTTCATCTGCGCCGGCACCATCGACCAGGCAGATGATCTCTGAGAGCTGCCGGGCGCGGCGATCGGTTGTTTTCAAAAGGCTACAGAAAACCACCGTCACCTTCCTCCTCTTCATCGTCGTATCGCACGCGGTTCCGGTCGCCGCGGAGCAGGGATGCGGCGCCGCTTGGGGGGTCAAGACCGCCGACTTCCAGGGCGAGGTCTACGGCACGACCGAATTCGAGGCCGATGCGGGGCCCAACACCTTCGCCCTCAATCCAACACCGTTCGGCTGGCGCATCGCGATGCGTGATGCCGCCGGGAACGAGCTGCCTGTCTTCACACCGCCGCTGCGGCCGGTAGGGAACCTCGGCCTCGACATCGTTGGGTGGCATTTCCGCAACCGCGACAACAGTGGGCCGAATCGCGGCGATGTGAACGCGCCGCAGATGATCCGAAAGTTCACCTTCGGTCGCTACGCTACCGATCCGACGCTCAACCCGGAGCTCATCGTCCCCAGTGTCATGCCCTCGGAGGGCGACCGGGGCCACGGCGAGGTGATCATCGAAGACTACGGCCTCGCCGATCTCGAGCCCGGCCAGCGCGCGCGGATGGTTTACATGAAGTTCACAGGCTGCGTGGAGTGGAACCCGGGTCACCACGAAACGACCCTGGCGCAAAGCTCGGCGCCGGGGATCGGCGGCCCGGTCGTCGCCGTGATTGAAACGTGCGGGCTCGACGCACAGATCTATCGGCTCTCGGACCGCATGGCGGGCGGCCGCGAAGGGGGCCAACGACCGTGGCTGGAGCCTGATCTCGACGGCGATGGCCTCAACGATCTCGTCATCCCCATCACCCGAACGAGTGACGACGCACCAGGCTTGGCGCTCTGTCTGCGCAAAACCAATTCGCTCCTCATTGCCGGCTACGCCGGCAGTATCGGAGAACATCTGGACCCCGAGTACTTCCGCAAAGCAGATTGGTGGAATGTACACGCCCGGGAAGGCCAAGGCGACGCGATCATTCTCGGCATCGAGGGAGCTTCCAACGTGCTCCTCTATATCGACTCGGAAAGTCGCCTAACCAGCGGCTGGCAAGGCGACTAACCCGGCTGGCAGTCCGGAGGTGGGAAGCGAGAAACAATCTCCTGCCCAATCAACGGCCGCTGATGGCCCCAGCAACGAACGAGACACCCACGCTACTCGTGACGTCGTTTGCGTCGTGAAGTTGCGTTGCTCTTGGGGACTGTGCTCCAAGTCGCGCACCTCGTCCGACGGGCCAGGCGGAAGGGAACAGCAGAATGACATTGGATCAGGTGGTTCTCATCGTGCACCTTTTCGCCGCATCGCTGTGGTTGGGCGGTGGTTTGGGGGTGGGGATCTTCGCCTTGCGGGCGGAGGCGTCGGGCGATCCCAGTCGGATGCTTGAGGTCGGCAAGGAGGTCGAGTGGTTCGGTAGCCGGGTGTTGATGCCGTCGGCTGTGGTCGTTCTGGTCACCGGCTTGATCCTAACCGTGTTGGTGGCAAGCTTTGGTGAGCCGTGGATAGTCTTCTCGCTACTCGCGTTTGCCGCCTCGACGACGTTGGCGCTGATCTTTCTCGGCCCGCGGCCGGGGGTGCTGGGCGAGATCATCGCCAAGCATGGCGGCGCGTCGCCCGTGGTGCAGGCTCGCATCCGAAGGCACTTCCTCTACAATCGACTCGAGCTGTTGATCCTCGTGGCGGTGCTTATCGATATGGTGATCAAGCCCGGAAGTTGACGGCCCAAAGTACATCTCCCCTCTAAATTCGGGCCATTCCCTTCATGTCCTCTCCGAGCCCCTCGTTAACGAGATTCAAGCACCCTCAAGTCGATCCCTCGACGGTGACGTTCCGCAGCGAGACGGCGAGAGCGCCTCCCGTGTCGCGCAGCGCGAAGTGAGCTGGCATCATCACCAAACGGATCACCACGCTCATACGCATTGCTGCCCTACTTCCTCGACGGACTGCCGTTCCGTTCGTCCGGGCAGGGATCGAGGCGCAGGGAGACCGCGGTTTCCCTGGCCTCACGGGGGTAGATACCGATCGCAGCGGCGCCACGGGCCACCGCGTACTTCTCGACCTTGAGTGCGTGGATCGCTCTGACGGTGGCGCGGTCCTCGTGCAACACAGGCAACACGCACCGGGTCTTCCCACTTCGGAGCAGCTCAACGCGCGCTCCATCCAGGGAGTGCTCAACCGCTTTCGAGCGCGGCATCCCCACCCACTCGCCGTCTTCGCGGTCGACGATCCAGAGGCGCAGTTCGGCTGGCTTGCCGGCGCTATCGGTGGCATAGAGCGACACTACCTCTTCGAGCTCGGCCATCGTGGCATAGAGCCCGAAGAAGAGCACCGCCGGACTGACCGCCAGCGACAGCCACCCGAGCCAGCGTGGCGTAGCGGGCCACACCAGCACACCGCCGAGCAGCAGCGCGCCCAGCCCACCGAACAGGTTCGCGCCGCGGGGCATCGCGTAGGCGCCCTCGTGCAGAAATCGCACTGCGAAAACGGCGATGCCGAGGACGAGGAGCCCGTAGCCAATCGCGGTCTGGATCTTGGAATTCGAGCTGCGTTCCGTCATGGCGTTCCTCCGCTCCGAAGCTAACTCATCCCCGGCGAGGAGCAGTAGCAACACCCGAGCCCCGCGCCAAACGGGCACGGCGCGAAACCGGATCCCCGGAAAACCGCGATGCCCCGCCTCGGGTCGCGGTGGCTGTACGGCAACGAGGGTCGGACCAACCCAAAGCTCCTGAATTAAGACAACTTCGCCACAATTCCGAGCCCGATTTCACGCTTGCGCCGCCTTTTTCGGCCACGGAATTGCGGACGTAGGGCTCATGCGCTTCACGAAGCACCCAGCCCTCGCCGATCGCCCCGGTCTTTCGGTGACGCCCTTTCTTCCCGAGTTGAACCGATCATCGCAGGCAGACGGTTGAACTCATTCCGCGACGATTTCGACCGTGATGGTGTCGCTGTAGTCACCGGCGGGTATGCCGAGACTTACGCCGGCGTCGATAAAGACGGTGAGGCGCCGGGTTGCGGCGGTGGCCGAGGAGCCGAACTCGACCTCGATAGGGTTTTGCGACAAGGTGATTTCGGAGCCGTTCTCGTAGCGAACCCGGTACGGGATCTCGTGAAATCCGCTGCGGAGCTTGCCGTCGTTCGAGTCGAGCAACCGCACGGAATAGCTCTGGTTCGCATCGACCGTGATCGACGCGATCTCCTGGTCGACGACGGGCAAGCCCGGGGTGATGTCGAACCCGCCGCGCGGCGAGATCGAGATTCCCACATCGGCGTGGAGCGGACTCGCCAGCCAAACGGCCGCGAGCAGCGCGACGGTTGCGTAGGTTAGACTGCGATACGTGAAAGTCATCGTGTTTGCCTCTTTCTATCGGCGTCTGGCGTCATCTGCACCGTGCCGACATCGTGGATACCCTCAGTCCCGGCTGGAACCTGGATCCGACCGTAGAGAGCCTTCTGGCTGATGGTGATCTCGTGCTCACCCGGTGCGACCCCGCTCGCCTCGAAGCGACCGTCGCGATCGGTGAAAAACTCGACCACCGTTCCGTCCGAGCCGGCCGCGGTGAACGTTCCCATCATCAGGCCGACCGGCCCTCCCCCCGCTCCGGTCAGTCTGCCGCGCAGGTAGATGGCCGTATCGGCGCCGACTTCGATCAAGGTGCCACTGCGATAGGTCGGCCGGACCCGAAAGTGATCTCGCTCGATGTCGATCTCCATCGGCAGATCCTGCGTTCGCACTCCGACGTCCTTGATGAAGTAAGGGCTCAGGTCGGGGACCACGGCCCTGCCGAGGCGGCCCAGGTAGGCGATCGGAGTGCCGCCGTTGCCGCGGGTCACACCGACGGGTTCGCCGCCGAGGTCGCCGCGCGCTTTGACGATCGCGAAGGGCTGACCGCGCAGCGGGCGGGTGATCGCGAACTGACCATCGGCAAAAGCGAGGCCGGTTCCGACGCGAATCGCCTGCCGGTGCCCATCGACGCGATCGCCGCTCGTATTAGACGCGTCGACCCGAGCCTCGAGCAGGGAAGAGACGTAGCCCGCATCGCCGCGGAACGTCTGCTGCGACGGCGACACGTCGGTTGCCACCCGCGCATCCCAACCCAACTCACCGCGCCGCCGGTGCTGCAACTCGGCGATCGTCGAGTTGCGCCGCGAGTCGTAACGCATTCCACCGCGCCAGTTGAGACTCGGGTACCACGTGAGCTGCAATCTAGCCGCCACCTCGCTCCCCGATCTTTCGTCGTAGGTATGACCAATGTCGGCGGAGGCGTACCAGGTGGCGCCGATGGCGCGGCTGAGCAGCAGGCCTTGGCCGGTACGATCGCGGCCGTCCCAGGTGCGATCCGCGCTGAGCCTGAGGGTCGGCGACCAACCCAGGACGCGAGGAACGGTCACCGCAAGAAAGGCCCAGTAGGCCCGGTTGTCGGCCTCGGCAGGCTGGTGCAGATTGGCGAAGTCCGGGCTCTGCACTGTCACGCCGGCGCTCGTCGCCCAGGGCGCGGCGCGAAAGAAGTGCGTCAACTGCAGAGCCGAGCCGGTGCGGCCACCGTCCCGCGCGTCGTAGCTGACACCCAAGTCGTATCCGAGCCGGCCGACGCGAGTCTGCCATTCGCCGCTGCCGCCGGCCATGCCGAGATTGCGGTCGACCTCGAGATGACCTCCCAAGCTGAGCGACCCGCTGACCCCCTGGCGGTAGAATCCCGACAGGGCGGCGCCATCCGGATCGTAGCCCATGCCGCCGTCGATGCTCAGCTCTCGCTCCACCCCCGCGGCAATCGAATACTCTTGCTGGCCGGCCGCGAGCAGTCGGTCATCGCGCATCGCGACGAAGTCGACGTTACGGGTGCGGCCGAG
>JBGTMF010000397.1:0-3065 GCA_041743795.1 Thermodesulfobacteriota bacterium
GGCGCCGCAACGGCGGCGGCGGCGCCACCTCCGTCACCGGCGTTGAGACGAATGCGCACGACAGACGTGCCGCCACCGGGTTGCGGGACGTCCATCTGTTGCGCGATCCACAACACCAGGGCGGCGTGCCCGACGCAGGCAACGACCACGGCGCCGGTCAGGTGGCGCGACCGCAGAATCATGATCCCGGGCTCAGTTCCGTGACCAGGCTCAACTCCGCTACGCCCGCCTGCTCGATCTGATCGAGGACGCGCAACAACAACTCCGAGCGCACCTGGCCGTCGGCCTTGACCACCAGGTGGGAGTCTCCCTGCCCCTGCATGATGCTCGCCAATCGGCCACCGAGTTCGGTCACTTCGAGTAGATCACCGTCGAACGCCACCCTGCCATCGGCACTGACCAATACCGACGGCAGCGCGGCATCGACGGCAACCCCGCTGGCCGCTTGCGGTGGGGCGATCTCGAGCAGTTCGGCAGAACGCAGCGTCCCGGTGACGAGGAAGAAGATGAGCAAGAGGAAGATGACGTTGATCAGCGGAATGACGGGCTCATGCCCCTCTCCGCGTTGGCGCCGGGGGAAGTTCACCGGCTCACCGCCTGCCGAAGCTGATCTCGGCGGCTCCGACCGCGTGCGCCGCGTCGACGACGGCGATCATGTCCTGCAAAGGGACTTCCGCATCGGAGACGATGAGAACACCGGTCTCGGGACGATCGACGAGAGCGGCGCGCAGCTCCGCTCGCAGAGCAGCGCGGGGCACCGCGACACCGGCGATTTCCATCGACCCGTCGCCGCGCACGTGGACTACGATGCCACTGTCGTCGCCGCGCAGGGCCGAGCGACCCTCCTGGCTGGCCAGCGAGATGGTGCGCAGCTGCGCGAAGCTGCTGGCCAACATGAAGAAGATCAACAGCTGGAAGACGACGTCGATGAGCGGGGTCAGCCCGATTTTTCGCCGTCGCCGCGACCTGCGCTCAGGCCACATCGATACTGGGCGGCGAGATGGCCACCGCCAGCCCAGCATCCTCCTCCGCGGCGGCCGCCTCAAAGTGCAGAGGCAATCGACTTGTGAACACACGCGTCACCGCGTCACTCATGTCGCGCCGCAGGCGTTCGACCTCGCTGTCGAGCCAGTTCAGCGCCGCGGTCGCCGGAATGGCAATCGCCAGTCCGACCGCGGTGGTCAACAGCGCTTCCCAGATTCCTCCCGACAGAACGCCCGGGTCGACGCGACTGCCGGCCTCCTCGAGCCGTTGAAAGGCGCGAATCATTCCCAACACGGTACCCAACAAGCCGAGCAACGGGCTCAAGTTGGCAATGGCCTCGAGGCCGCGCAGGTAGGACTCCAGCGCCGCCAACTGCTGAGCGCCGACCCGCAACACCTCCTCGCGCACCTCGCGCTGGCGCGTATCCCAATCGCGCATACCGCGAACCGCGACTTCCAGGGCGCGGGCGATCGGGTTGCGCACCCGCGACAAAGCAAGCACCGCTTGGTCGATCTGTCCGGCCCGCACGCGATCTACCGCTTCGTCGACGAAGCGCCGGGCGCGGATGTGGAGAACGGCGAACTGATAGAGCTTTACGAGAACAATGGCCGTCGCCAATACGGACATCGCCACCAGAACCGCCATCACCGGACCGCCTTTGGCGATGCCGTCCAACCATGTAGGGGTAGGATTCAGTTCGATCACTGCGCAATCTCCTGCTTTTCGAGGCCGGCACGGCGGCTAAGTCGGGCCTGCTCGAACTGATATTGAAGATCGCTTTCAAAATCAATGGGGTTGTCCTCCCGCCATCACGCGCCCCCTGCAGGTGTGAAACTGTCGATTTTCTCCGAAACGAGGCTTCGACGAGCATGTCCTGAGCAAAGTCGAAGGGCTCAGCCTGAGCGGCTGGAGGGTTGTTTCAAACAGCTTTCTCCGCTCACCCTGAGCTTGTCGAAGGGTGTTTCCACATTGATCGACAGTCCCGTGTGGGAGAGGTGCGGCAAGATCCAAAGCCGCACCTCGGCGAAGACTATGCGTCTTCCATAGAAGCAAGGCGGCGCTGCAGGAATCGGCGGACGGCCTCGTCACTCTCGAGGCCGATGGCGCGGGCGAACGCCTCGCGCGCCGCCGCCCGGCCCCCCGCTCTCGCCAGCAGGTCCGCTCGCGCCGCCCAGTACGGCTGGTAATCGGCGAGCCGGCGATCGCCATCGAGCTCGCTGAGTACGGCGAGGCCAGCGGCGACACCGCGATTTTCTGCCACCGCGACGGCGCGGTTGATCGCCACCACGGGTGAATTGGTCATCAGCAGCAGGACGTCATAGATGCTCTCGATCGCCGCCCAATCGGAGCGGCCCGTGCGCCTTCGCGCGAGGTGGGCGGATTGCACCGCGGCCTCGAGTTGATAGCGACCGGTGCCCGGCATCGCGCTGGCGCGCAGCAGCAACCCTTCTGCCGTATCAATCAACTCGCCGTCCCATGCCGCCGGATCCTGTTCGGCAAGCGGCACGTACTCGCCGGACTCATCGCGCCGTGCGCGGCGCCGCGCCTGCGCGTAGAGCATGAGAGCGAACAGACCGAGCGCTTCGGGCTCATCGGGCAACAGCGAAGCGACCAGCCGGCCCAACCAGATCGCCTCGTCGGCGAGGTTGCGACGGCGCACCTCGGTGCCTCCCGGATCCGACCAGCCCTCGGCAAAGGCGGCGTATATGGCTTCGAGCACCGCATCCAGGCGGGCTGCGAGTTCGGCGCGCTCCGGCACCTGGAACGGAATGCCGGCGTGCCGGATCTTGTTTTTGGCGCGCACCAACCGCTGCGCCATGGCGGCCGGCGAGACGAGAAAGGCGGAGCCGATGGCAGCGGCGTCGAAGCCGAGTACGGTCTGCAGAATCAGCGGCGCCCGGATACTCGGCTCGATCGCCGGGTGGGCGCAGGCGAACATCAGCGCCAGGCGCTCGTCGGGTATATGCGTCTCGCTTGCCGCCGCGGCTTCGATCTCATCGGCGATCAACTGGAGATGGTCGCCGGCGTCGGTGTGGCTGCGGCGGCGGCTCAGGGCGTCGATCCAGCGGCGCTTGCCCACC
>JBGTMF010000398.1:0-3923 GCA_041743795.1 Thermodesulfobacteriota bacterium
GCTGGCCACGGCGCGGCAGGTCCACGGCATCGCCGCCGAGGACTGGCAGGTCGCCCTCGGTCCGGCCATCGACGGCTGCTGCTACCAGGTCACCGCCGAAATCGGCGACGAGCTTACGAATCGTTGGGGTGCCATGCCGGATGCGTGGCATCCCGCCGGCCGACACGGACAGCTCGATCTGCGGCGGGCCAATGCCGAGATTCTCGCACGGCACGGCGTCGCCGCCGAGCGGATCCGCCGCATTGGCTCTTGCACGGCATGTGCCGACGACCGGTATTTCTCGCACCGCCGATCGGCCGGCCGCACCGGCAGGCAGGCGTCCCTGATCGGTTTCAGCGAAATCGACGTTGTCACCGGGCGATGCGACCGGTAAGATCGCAGGTAGATTCGACAGCGCGACCGCGCCGACGCGGGCGGGTCGCAGATCAGGAGATGGTTGAATGAAAAAGCTGATTGCGGCAGGGATCATCGCGGCAACCCTTTGCCTCAGCGCGCCGGCGGTAGCGCATGAACGGACGGTGAACGACGCCTACGACGACGCCGTCATGCATCCGCTGCGGCTGGCCTACTACGCGATCCACCCACTCGGTTTCGCCGCCGAATGGCTGGTCGGGCGGCCGTTTCAATACATCATTTCGCGCGAGCAGCTGCGCAACATCTTCGGCTGGCGGCCCATGGACGACGAGATGGCGTACCGCAGCCTCAGCCAGCAGATGTAGGGCGCGCGGTGCGCCGCTGGCGCACCGCGCCCGCCAAACTACTTTCCCGGCACATCGGAGGCCGCCCTGACGGGCTGCCTCCGATCGCCGTACTCGCGACTACCCGTTCGGCCGCGCCGAATGTTCTTCGACCGCCAACTCGATCAGCTGCGAGAGCAGATCGGGGTACGGCATCCCGCTCGCCTGCCACAGCTTCGGGTACATGCTGATCGAGGTGAAACCAGGCAGCGTGTTGGGCTCGTTGACGTACAGCTCTCCCGTCGTTCGCTCCAGGAAGAAGTCGATCCTGGCCATCCCGCGCAGATCGAGTACCTGAAAGACCTGCACGGCGAGCTGACGAACGCGCTGTTGCTGCGCTTCCTCGAGCGGAGCGGGAATGAGCAGTTCGGCCTTGCTGGCGGCGGCGTACTTGTCGGCGTACGAGTAGAACTCCTCTCCCGGCACGATTTCGCCTGGTACTGAGGCTCGCGGCGCGTCGTTGCCGAGAACCGCGCACTCGATCTCGCGCGCATCGACCGCTCGCTCGACGACCGCCTTGCGATCGAAGCGAAAGGCCGTCTCCATTGCCGCGGCTACCTGCTCGCCGCCGCGCGCCTTCGAGATGCCGACCGAGGATCCCAGATTGGCGGGTTTGACGAAAACCGTCGACCCCAGCGAAGCGATGCGCTCGCTGACGGCGTCCGCTGCCGACCGCCACTGGTCGATTCGCACGACCTCGAAGGGCACCACCGGCAGCCCTGCCTGGCGCAGCAAGCGCTTGTGGACGTCCTTGTCCATCGCCACCGCCGAGCCGAGCACCCCGGCACCGACGCAAACAACGCCGAGAACCTCACAAAAACCCTGCAGTGTTCCGTCCTCTCCGTGCGGTCCGTGCAACATGGGAAAGAGAACGTCGAGCTCGGCAACCTGCGCACCGTCGTCGGTGCGCAACAGTCGGCAGACGTCGCCGTCGCCGCGCGCCGGGACGACTTCCGGCCCCTGCCCATCGCGCACCGCCGCCGCCTCGGGCAGGGCGCCGCCGCCCATCCAATACCAGCGACCATCGCGCCCGACGCCGATCAGCGTCAGCTGGTAGCGCTGGCGATCGATCTCGGCGGCTACCGACCGGGCCGATCGCACCGACACCTCGTGCTCACCGGACCTGCCGCCGTACAGCAACCCCACCCGTCTCCGATTCACGTAAAAAGCCTCCGTTTTTCAAGCTATCTACGGGATTTCATAACCTCTTTACAGCACCCACCCGCCGCGCCGCACACGCCACCGCCCGCTTTCTTCCACATTCGTGAGAAAGTCCCCCTTGCATCGACCGGTTCCGTGAGTGTAAAAACAGCGCCATCATTCTGAAGGACTTTCTGGAGACTATTCCCATGCGAACCACCACCGACACCATGAATCATGCGGACGCGCAGCACCTTGCGTGGTCCGCGCCGGTGACGGTACCGGGCGCTTTCTCGTCGGCCACGGCCTGCACGAAGATTCGCCCGGTAAGGGGAACCGGTGGTCCTTCCTGGGGAGATCGCACTTAAGTAATCTCTCCTTCTCGATACGCGAGAAAAGGGCCACCGGGAAAACCGGTGGCCCTTTTTTTTGGTCTGCGGCCAGGACGCAGACCTGGGCAGGTGACCGATCCGGCCGGGGGTCGCCAAACGGAAAACCGAACGCAGCGAAGGCAGCAAGGAAAACGGAGGAAACACGAGATGACACAGCTCAACGCCAACGTGGTGGCAGACCGACTCAGAGAGGTCGTGGCCGACGAGCCGAAGGCTTTCGCCTACGACATCGGCGTGAGCCTTTCGGCCATCTACAACTACATGAACGGCCGCATTCCCTCGACCGAGGTCCTCTTCCGGATCTCGCGTTACACGGGGCGCCCGATGGAGTGGTTCCTCGAAGGCGCCGCAGTCGAGACGCCGGCCAATGCAGTTCAACAGGACGCTACTCAAGGAGTGCGGGTGGCGGCGTAAACGGGAGGACTCGAGTCGCCTCGAGGCCTCCGCGAAGGAGTACCCGAGGTGAGTCATGTACTTGTTCCATCTGATCCAATCCATACCGAACGATGCCCTGGTCAGGGTCCAGCTGGGCGCGGCAATCGCGATCTATTTCGCGATCGTGTTTGCCGCGGCCGCGCTGGCTCTGAGCATCGCCTACGAGAGCATGGTCCAACGCGGCGACGGCCGACCAGAACAAGTCGACGAAGAAGTGGATCACCTGCTGCAACGGGCAGCGTGATCCGGTGGAAGGAGGGGTACCCCCCCCCCGCCCCTCCTTCCACCGTGCGCCGGCAGATCTGTTCGACTCGCCCTGCATCCGATACCCTGCTCGACATGGCCGAAGCCGAATCCGCCACCGCGACGCGGATCGACAAGTGGCTGTGGGCTGCGCGCGCCTACAAGACGCGCTCGCTCGCCGCGCAGGCGTGTATCGGTGGCAAGGTCAGCCTCAACGATTGCAACGCCAAACCTCATAAACTGGTTCGCGCCGGCGACGTCATCGTCTTCCGCGCCGGCCTCACCGACAAACGGTGGAAGGTCCTCGGCGTCGCCGAACGGCGCGGCCCGGCCAGTGTCGCACAATCTCTCTACGAGGATCTCACCCCGCCACCACCGCCCCGCCCCGAACTGCCAGCCATCGACGGTTGGCGATTCACCCAACCGAGTAGCGGCCGCCCCAACAAACGCGATCGCCGCCAACTAGGACGTCTGAAACGGGGCTGACCGCCGTGCCATCTACAGCGGCGCAACGTCAACCCGTTCTTTTCTCATCGACCGAGGTGCTGTAAACCGAGAAGGGAATGAATAGCGAACCCATCGATCTGATCTTCTCCGTCGGCGAAGCCGACTTCGAAACCCGGGTCGTCGACAGGTCGGAGATCACCCCGGTCGTCGTCGACTTCTGGGCCGAGTGGTGCGGCCCGTGCCGGACCCTGGGGCCAATGCTCGAGCAGCTCACCGGCGAGTACGGCGGCAAATTCCTCCTCGCCAAGGTCGACATCGATCAAAACCCGGGCCTCGCCTCGGCCTTCGGCGTTCGCAGTATCCCGATGGTGCTCGGCATCCACAACCGGAGAGCGGTCGCCAGCTTCGTCGGCGCCCAGCCGGAAGCCGCCATCCGTCAGTTCCTCGCGCAGTTGCTGCCGTCGCCGGCCGAAGAGATGGTCGCTGCGGCGCGCGCACTTCTCGCCGGCGGAGACGCCAGTGCCGCCGA
>JBGTMF010000399.1:0-11425 GCA_041743795.1 Thermodesulfobacteriota bacterium
GACGCGGCGGCAGTGCCGACGCCGCGCGGCGAAGCGTTGGAAACCGTTGCCGATGATCTCGCTGTGTCGACTGCCGTTCCGGTTGCCGCACCGGCGAAGAAGACGAAGCGATCTCCGGCGAAGGCGGCACAGGCGAAGAAAGCGTCGGCGAAGTCGGCGGCGGCGAAGAGAGCGTCGGCGAAGTCGGCAGAGGCGACGACAACTCCCGCGGTGGCGGCGAAAGCAGCGGCGAAGAGGTCCGCCAGAAAGAGTGGTGGATCCAAGCTCCAGGTACTGTCGCCTGAGGCCACGGAGCGAGTGCGCGCGGCGGCGAAACGCGCGGCGGCGGCGGCCAACGCGGATTCTCCGGCTCGAAGCAAGCGACCCGTTCACGGTGAGACACCATCAGCGGAGGGAGACGAGTCCGCCGACTCGTGACGGAGCGATGCAGATCGAAGGAGCTGTAATTCTGGTCACCGGGGGGTCGTCCGGTATCGGGCGCGCGACCTGTCTTGCGCTCGACCGCGCAGGGGCTCGCGTCGCCATGGCCGCCCGCCGGGTCGAACGGTTGCGTAACAACGCGGCGATGATGCGGGACGCCCTGGTGTTGCCGACCGACCTGGCTGACATGACAGCGGTGGAGGCGATGGTCGACCGCACCGTGCAGCACTACGGGCGCATCGATGTCCTGATCAACAACGCGGGCATGTCGGTACTGACGCGAGTGGACGCCATCGATGCGGCGGCGATGCGCCACATGCTGGACGTCAACTTCACCGCGGCCGTGGTCGCGACGACGCGCGCCCTGCCGACCATGCGACGGCAGCACGGCGGCCTCGTCATCAACGTCGGGTCGCCCGGAGGATTCCTCGGCGTGCCGTTCTACGGCTCGTACGCGGCGAGTAAGGCCGCGATGCACGGGTGGACGCGAAGCTTGCAGTCGGAGTGGGCCGGTTCGGAGATCTTCGTCATGGAATATCACCCGGGTGTGATCGACACTGAGATGCACAGTACCGCGATCGGGCAATCGACCTTGGACGGAGCCGCGCAATTGGCGGATCGGGACAGCGGTCCTGCCGCTGCGATGCGCCCTGTTGCCGCTGAGAAGGTCGCAGCCGACCTCGTCGATTGCATTCGCAATCCCAGGCCGACGGCCTATTCCAGCCCGTCGGTGCAGTACGGATCGATCCTGGCGTATTTCGACTGGGGCCGGCGCCGTTTCATGGCGCAACTGGCGAGCAAGGTGCGCCAGCGCACGGGGTCTGCCCCCTTCAGTGACTGAGATGAAGCTCGAACTACTGCGATGGAGCGGCGATTCGTCGCCGGTCGAAGCGGATCTGCGCGCCGGCCTCGAAGCCGAGGGCTACGAAGTCCTCACTTGGAGCGACCCCCCCGGTAAGTCCTACGAGCCGCACTCACACGAACACGACGAGAGCCTGTGGCTCGTCGACGGAGAAATGACGTTCACCATTGCCGGGCAGCGATACGCGCTGCATGCCGGCGATCGCCTCCTCTTGCCGCGCGGCACCGTGCATACCGCCGTTGCCGGCGGCGACGGGGCTTCCTACCTGGTCGGCCAGCGGAGCTGAGTTCGTCGCCATGGACCACTCTGGCCGGTGGGATCGATGAGTGTGACGGCGCGGCGAACGGCTATCGTCCTCTCGGGCGGCGGCGCGCGCGGCGCCTACGAGGCCGGCGTCCTTTCCTACCTGTACCAGAGCGTCAGTCGCCGGCTCGGGCGCCCGATCCATTTCGACATCATCACGGGCACCAGCGTCGGCGCCATCCACGCCTGCTACCTGGCGGCTGCGCAGCAGCGAGAATCGTGCGGCCAGGGTCTGATTGACATCTGGCGCTCCCTTTCCTTCGACTCGTTGATATCGCTTTCGGCCGTCTCGATTTTGCGGGTTCCGTGGCGGATGTTCGGGTTTGGTGTCGCCCAGATTCCCGACGGCAACCGCATTGCCGGATTGTTCGACACCAGTGGGCTCGAGGCGCTGGTGTCGATGGCGATCGATTGGAACGCGCTGCGCGACAATGTCGATAGCGGACGTATCATCGGCCTCGCCGTCGCCGCTACCGAGATCGCCAGTGGCAAGTCGGTCGTCTTCGTCGATCGACCGGGCGGAGCGCCGCCGCGATGTGCCGGCGACCCATTGGTGGAGACCGCGGCGGCGCAGGTGACGGCGCAGCACGCGCTGGCCTCGGCGGCGATCCCGATGATCTTCCCGGCGGTCCGCATCGGTGAACGCTTCTACAGCGACGGTGGCCTGCGCATGAACACCCCGCTCGCGCCGGCGCTGCGCATGGGTGCCGACAGGGTCCTCGTCATCGGCTTGCGTCACGCGGAGGCGCCAGGGGAAGGGGATGTCGAACGGGAGCGCGAAGCGGCGGCGCAGAGTCCGATCTATCTCGCCGGAAAAGCGTTGAACGCTCTGCTGCTCGATCGTGTCGAATACGACCTCGAGCGCCTGCGGCTGTTCAATGATATCCTGCGCAATGGAGTGACGGCATACGGCGAGGGCTTCGTCGAGCGCATCAACGAGCCAGTCGTTGCCCGCCGCGGGCACCCCTACAGAATCGTCGACTCGCTGTTCCTGCGCCCGTCGCGCGACCTCGGCGTCGAGGCCGCCGAGTGCATGCAGGGGCAATTGCGTTCGGCGTCGGGCAGTTTCCTGAAGCGGAGTGTGCTGCGCTACCTGGCGGACAGCGAGGTCAGCGAAGCGGATTTCCTCTCGTACTTGTATTTCGACGCCTGTTACGCGGAGCGGCTGGTCGAGATGGGCCGCCACGACGCGGCCGCCGCCGAGGACGAGTTGGTGGAGTTCTTCGCGTGAGAACACCGCCGGAGAACGACCGCGACGGCGAACGCGATGCGGGCATCTGGGCGGATCGCTCGGTGGCGAGGCGTTTCGTGTCGCCGGATGGATTCACCGTTCTCGTCGGACGCACCGCACGCGACAACGACATTCTGACGTTCAAGCTGGCGGCGAGCAACGACACCTGGATGCACGTCGCCACGGGTCCGGGGTCGCACGTGGTGGTGCGCAACCCCGAGAATCAGACGATACCGCGCCAGACGCTTCAGTTCGCCGCGTCGCTGGCCGCCGGCTATTCCAGCGCGCGCGCCGGTGGCCGTACCGCGGTGCACGTCGCGCAGCGTTCGGAGGTGAGCAAGCCGCGGGGTTACGAACCGGGCAAGGTCGCCCTGCGACGCTACCGCACGCTGCAGGTCACTCCGAATCGGGGCGATGCGGGGTAACGCGCCGGCTGGATCGATTGACGAGGACTGCCTCGGCATTGCGGCGCAAACCGTCGGCGCGCGTCCGCTCGAAGGCGGTGCCGGTGTATTTCTCGGCGAACTCGGCCGAAGTAATGGTGAGCAGGCGGGCCGGCGATGGGCTGGCGAGATCGGAGCGGGGGCGAAGACGCGGCTCGCTACTGACCCGCGCGAACTTCTCGTTCCAGGGGCATGCCTCCTGGCAGACATCGCAGCCGAAGAGCCAGTCGTCGACGGCTCGGCTCTGCGCGTCGTCGAAGGCGCCGCGGTGTTCGATCGTCAGAAACGATAGGCAGCGCCGAGCGTCGAGTACGCGCTCGGCAGGGAATGCGTCGGTCGGGCAGGCGTCGAGGCATGCGCGGCAGCTGCCGCAGTGATCCGCGGCGAAAGGAATGTCGCAGGCGAGGGGGAGATCGGTGAGAACGCAACCGATGAACGTGTACGAACCGATCGACGGATGGATGAGCATCGTGTTCTTGGCGATCCAACCGAGGCCGGCGCGCTGTGCCAGCTCGCGCTCGGGCACCGGCCCGGCATCGACGTAGGCGCGTGTCCGATCGGGATGGCCGCCGAGCTCGCACAGGCGGTTTGCGAGCTGTGTGAGTTTCTCGCCGAGTACCGCGTGGTAGTCCTCGCCCCAGGCGTAGCGCGCTACTCGCCCGCCGGCGGCGGGCGCCGTGTCGGCCTGGTAGTAGCTGGAAAGCGTCACCACCGCGCGGGTTGCGCCGACGACGATTTCGGCTGGATTTTCGCGCCGTCGCGCCTGCCTTCCCATATACCCCATGGACGCGTCGCAGCCGGCCTCCAGCCACGCGCGCAGTGCGCCGCGGTCGACCGGGTGCAGGTCGCAGATGCCGGCGGCATCGAAGCCAGCGGTCGCGGCGAACTCCTTCACCTGGGCGGACATCTGCTGCGGCGTAAGGGGGCGAGCCTTCATGCGTACGGTACATAGCCCGAATCGCAGAGCGAAATCTCGCGTCGACGGGTACCGCGTGTCCTCCGGGCTCCGACCTTTGGTCGATTCGATGGCAGTGGTCGAAGAGCGGTTTCCGCCGCCGCGGGCGCTTGTCCGGTCACTCTGCCTGTTGCGAATCGATTGACAGTTTCGACGGGCGCTGGCGGAGTGGCGGCATGCCGGAAGTCGAACCACTGATGGGCCCGCTAGCGGGTATGGGCTTTGGCGGTTTGGCTGGTGCGGTCGTGGGTTACACCGCGAAGAAATTGACCAAGATGCTGGCCTTTCTCCTCGGCGGGCTTTTCATCGCCATCCAGCTGTTGGCTTATTACGGATTCATCCAGGTGGACTGGGTCGCCGTGCAGTCGACGGCGGAGCAGGCGATGCAAAGCGAAGACGGGCGCACTGTCGCAGAGCGCGCGTGGCAGATCCTCAGCGCCAACCTGCCTTGGGGCGGCGGTTTCGTCGCCGGCTTCGTCGTTGGATTCAAGCTCGGATGACTCATTGGCTATCAGCCATCAGATGGTGGCCGGGCTGGAACCTGCTGGCTGAATTGAGCGTTTCTGGGTCGCAGATATGTTGGCCGCAGTGGACTGCAGTGATTCGTCGGACAACCGCAGCTTGAATGAACGGCCGCTTGTGAGAGTTTCTGGCTCCATGCGCAGATCTCGATTCGTTCCATCACTACGTCTCTCACCGCCACATATCGAACCGGACCTGTAGGGGACACCGGCTAGCCGGTGTCAATACCGCGACCTACCAACCCCAGACACTGGTCACTGCGAGCGCAGCTCGCCGGTCGGGGGCGCAGGCCTGCTGGTAGTCGTCGCGCTCGATGTCGATGGCCACAACGAGTCGAGTCGGTTCGATCAGTCGGAACCGAGCACTTCGTCGATGCTGTTCGCTGTCAGGATCCGCTCGGCAAAGCGGTCGAGATCATCGATCGATGCAGAACGGACTCGCTCGATCGATTCATCCGGCAAAGTACCAAAGCGAAGCGCGAGTTGCTTCAGAAGAAGGGTTGCACGCCCCCGCGCCTCGCCCTCAACTCGTCCCCGCGCCTCGCCGCGCGCCTCGCCGCGTGCTTCGCCGCGTGCTTCGCCCTGCGCCAGGTATCGTTTGGCGAATTCACTCTGGTACTCGTACTTGGCCGGATCCATGCTCTGCAGTGCCTTTCTCGCCGCCTCGCTGAGCGACGATGCAATGAGGTCAAAATATACCGTCGACCGCTCGACGTCGAGGCCGATGCTGGCGGCGATTGCCGCCGTCGCGATCCGCACTGCCTTGTCGGTGTCGCTGCCACTTCCGTGAGCCATGGCAGACAGCACTGCCAGCTCGGGATCTTCTTGCGCCCGCACCTCGTCGTCCACCTCGGGTACCCCCGATGGACCGAGGACCAACGGAGTGAAGCGATTGCCCCCACCCAACTCGATCGGCCGCGCTGACCAGTGCGCCATACCCTCGTCGGCGGTGACCACCAGCAGGCATACGGGACAGCGGATCCGCGCCCGCAGCCCGGCGACGTACATGGGCCAGGAGTAACGCTTGTTGTCGTCGCGACCGAGCTGCGCCTCGACCACGATGCCGAGCACGGGGACGCCGTCGAGTAGCAGGATCACCAGATCGGCGCGGTACTCGGCGGGGTTGATGTCGACGAGTTCGGCCGACTCGATGCGCGCCTCGCTGTAAGGCGGCAGCTCGACCTGCAGAGCGTCGCGCAGCAGCTCCGGCGCCAGCTCGGGGCGGTTGCGGAAGAGTAGCAGCAGCGCCTCGTGCAGATGCGATGGCATTGTCTATCCGTACACGCCGCAGCACCCGGCGGCGAGCTCAGGCGCGCGATGAAGATGGCTCCTGCGGAGCAACTGGCAGGCGTGAGTTGTCGTGCCTCTTGCAGTCTCGTTGGCATCCGGCACGGTGCCGAGCACGCGTGTCTACGAACTCTGCTTTCCGCTCTCTCTGTTCCTCCTCGCGCTGCATCTGCTCGCCTGCCGGGGGGCACCTTCGGTGCTGTTGTCAGTTGTCAGTCGTGAGTTTTCAGTTGGTCCGGGTTCCAGGCTCAAAACTGAGAACTGAGAACTGCGAGCGAAGCTCGCTGCTACCAGTGGCGCGACGCGGCTTGCGTCGCGCGGACACAGCGCCGAAGCTTCGCCCCGCGCCGCGGTCGATGTGCGTCCGGCATCAGCGATCGGCGTCGAGTTACGGACTCGCCCGGGTTCATCGTCGCCGATTTCGCCGCTCTTGCCACGAAACGTCTCGCTCTGGCTCCGGCGTTGCCGGTGACACATTGCGGCACTCTCGCTCGCGGCTGCCTTCGAACTCAGTATTTCGAATTTTGGCAAGCCACAACCAAGTATGGGTGTCTAAAAGAATCCCCGCTTCAGAGTGAGATTCAACACACGCGAGCCCTATATTCCCACTCCAATCCAAAGAAAATACAATACTGAAGAAAGGACAACGATGTTAATTATTATAGGTATTGCAACACTGCGAGAGCGGTTTAGAATTAGTGACATGCATCCTGCAATAAGGCCTACGAGTGATATACTAATGGAGAGTATTACTCCCGCCACCCAAATCGGACCCAGTAGCTTGACGACATTCCCTGGTGGTTGATGTCCGGGCTCCACGATAACCCCACCAAGGATGCTCAATGCAATTGTGAGAGCAAACGACAAGGCGCTCCAACGGCTACAAAAAGACGAGATGTGAGCAATGCTCCAGCGGCGAGATGTGCGTTTTGTCTGTCTAGTAAGTCCCCCCGGCAGGAATGGAAGAATAGGGATTAAAGGGCTGCCGGTTGGCGGAATCGATGGCACAGGGGGTCTATGGTGATTGGGAACTACGTCTCCGCATGGAAGGCAGTAGCCGATTCCGTACAGAAATGTAGGCATGACATCGTGCCATAGATGGCAGGCATCAATGTAGCCTCGCCAACCTGGCTCTGGTGGGCAGTAGTCAAAGCTACCTCGTGTTCGCGGGTCGATGACCAAGGTGCCAGTCTTGCTGTATACGCATTGATAGCCATGGTTGGTATTACTCAATCCTCTGTAGCTACGATTGGCGCGTCCGTGTGCCCCCCGATCATCACGCGTCCAGTCTGATGATCCCGACACTTGTGCTTCGCTCGTCGGGCAGGACTGATTGAGGTTTCGATTGAGGTGTGTTTCAGATGCCCGCCACCAAGGGCCCAAGAGCCCTCTTTCAACTAATTGCAGACCATCTGGGTCGGTATTGTTCACTGGGTCGTTTCCAGCATACGCATACAAGTTCCCCTCCCCGCCGCTGAACCCAATAGGATCCTGCGCCGTCCATCTGGCGGTCTGTGGGTCGAAGTCTCGGGCGCCGAAGCGCACTAGGCCTGTGTCGCGGTCGTAGATCCCGCCGGCGAAGCCGAAGGGTACGGGGTCCCAGCCGGTGGCCACGTAGTCCTCGATCGCGTTGCCGTGTTCGTCGTGGAGCATGCGCTGTTTGATCTCGCCGGTGGCTGTGTGGGCGACGAGTCGCAGGCTGCCGAGGTGGTCGGTGATGATGCGGTACTTCTGGCCGCCTCGCTCCATGTACTCGGGGATGTTGGGCTTGTCGGCGTAAACGAAGAAGGTCTGGACTTGGTTGTTGCCGTCTAGTTCGGCGATGGGGCGCAGGCCGCTTTGGTAGAGCCAGCGGCGCTCGTCGATGACCTGGTCGCTTGCGTCCTTGAGCACGCGGCCGACGCGGCGTTGGGTAGCGTCGATCAGGTAGTCGATGCTTCGGCCGTCGGGGAGGGCGACGTGACGGAGGTTTCCGAAATCGTCGTAGGTGTAGGTTGTGGTCGGCGGGCTCGGGTCGAACGGGTCGGTCACGTCGGTCTTGGTTTGAAGGGCACCGGTGCTGTCGTAGTTGTACGTGAAGTCGTGGGTGATGCCGTCCGGGGCGGTGAGGCTGGATACGATGGCTTGGTTGTGTGCTCCTATGGTGACGCTGTGCAGGCGGCGGCTTTGGATGGTGCGCTGGGTGCCGACCTCGCACGGGGTCGGTTCGTCATGGGCGAAGAACCAGATGCCGTCGATCTCGACGTAGCCGGGCTGGCCGCAAGTGTGGGCATCGGGATCGGCGCCGTGGGTGAGAGCTGGGCCCACACCGCCTCGTGTGAATGCGCCTTCGACGGCACCGGTGGAGCTGACGGTGCACCTGTAGCCGAATTCGGCGACAATGCGATCGCCGACTTGCAGTTCTGCGTTGGTGCAAGCGCCGGGGCCGGTGTGGCTACCGATTCCCTTGCTGTCTCCGACCGGCAGCGGTGAGGTGCCGAGCTGCCAGTCTGTGCGGATCGTGCAGCGCGCGTCGCCGCTCGAGTCTATTACCCAAAGAGTTGCGACGGGTTCCAGTGCGTCGGCTGTTTCTGCTTGCCTGCCGCCGAGAACGATGCGGATCTGCTCGCTTGGCTCAAACGTCCGTGCTTGCGTGATCGGCGTTGAGACGAAGGTAGTGACGAGGAACTGATCGCCGTCGTTGCAGCTCGCTGTGTTTACGGCTGTTTCGGTGACTTCGCCTTGTCGCGCTGGCGACATCTGTGCCGTCTCCGCGCCCGTGGTGCTGGTCCAGGTGCCCTCATGGGCGCTTGGGCTTTGTGTGGGCGCGGTCTCGTTGAGATACAGCCTGCGCGGGCCAATCACGATTCCGCCGCTGGGCGGCGATGCGGGTTCTCCGGTGAGGTTGGTGCTTGCGTCGTAATCGTAGTGGACCACCGGCTGGTCGTTGTACTGCACCTTGTTGAGCTGCCCGGGCTGGTTGTAGTCGTATTTGACTTCGAACGTCTCTATCTCGTCCGTGGCAGGGTCGAGGATGCGTACCGTCTTGGCCTTGATGCGGCCGCCTTGGTCGCGTTGGAATTCTTCGCTGAAGATGGTGTCGCCGCTGTGCGTTGCCTCGTAGAAGGTCGGCTCGGCGAATTGGTTTCGCTGATAGCGATCAGTGAGGCCGCCGAGGGTGGTCGTGGTGATTGCGGTGGCGGCGTTTCTGTTGATGGTGAGATCGCCGATCTGGGTCGCCACGCCGTCGGCGTCGGCGGTGATCTCGACACTGTGCGCGCCGCCTACGCCGATGCTGGTGGCCTGGAACTGCCCGTTGCGGCCGATGGTGACCGTGCCCGCTACCGGCCCCGCCCACGTGATCTCACTCACCGCGGCTCCGCTGTAGCCGTATGTAATGGTGCCGTCTCCAGCATTGCTGGTGATCGCGGTCACGTAGTCGTCATCGTCGTACGTGTAGCTGATCGGGCCGTACTGGGTTAGCTTGCCGTCCTCGTCGAAGCCGAGGGTTCCCTGCGGGGCACTACCACCACTCGGCTCTCGATCCGGCGTGTAGGTGACGCTGGTCTGTCCGGCGGGGAGCGTGAAGTTCTCGACGAGATCGACCTTGGTATACTCGGCCGGTTCGGCGTAACCGGCCGCTTGCGGTGAGCCGACCTGGGTGACATTGCCGTTGGCGTCGTAGCCGTAATCGAAGCTCTGTAGGCCGTGGATGTCCTGGCTTTGGATTCGTCCGCCGGCGTCGCGTGGCATCGCCGTTGCGCGGCCGAGCGGGTCGGTAATCTGGTTTACGAATGCTCCCGCGTGGCCGATCTCTATCGCACGGCCGCCTTGGCTGATCGCCGTCGGGCCGTGATCTCCTTGGGTGATGGTGATCGCGGGCAGGCCCGGGAGCTGGATGCTGGTCGGTCTGCCCAGACTGTCGGTGCTGGCCGTGACGGTGCGCCCGCCCGGGGTGGTGGCGCTCACGGTTGTTGCTCCGGCGCTGCCGCTGCTGGTGACGCCGTTCCAGGTGCTGCTGCTGGTGACGCCGGTGACGCTCATCAGGTCGAGCGGGTTGCTGCGCTGCACTTGGTAGCGGCTGGCGACGGTTCCGAGTCGGGCCGGCAGGTCGGTCTTGATTCTCTGCTCGCTGCCCGGGCGCCGCGTGCTCTCGAAGCTGCCATATGGGTGTGTACCGCTGGCGCTCAGGTCGGGTGCCACCGTGTAGGTTGTTTCGCCGTCGGGGTCGGAGACGAATCGTTCGGCGCGGCCGTCCTCGTACTCGATCACTTCGTGGGTGAAGCTCTTGCCGCCGGCTGTGCCGAGCGTGACCGTGTAGGCCTCGGCGACCCCGCCGGTACCGGCGCTGGCTGAACCGCTGCGGGCAATTGCGATTGAACCGGCGCCGGCGTCGGCCTGCTGTGCGAGGTGCCCGAGGCCGTCGTACTGGTAGATCCACTGGCCGTCGTTGGGATCGGTGGTGGACTCCAGCAGCCCGCCGGCTATCGGCACGCCGGCGGCCGGATCCTCTCCGTCCTGTACGATCACGAAGACGTCGCCCGGATCGGCGGTGTAGCTGAAGGCCATCGATGCGACTGGGTTGCTGATCGTGTTCCAATAGCCGTCGTCGTCGATTGCGGCGGTGGTTACCGGCGCGCCGGGGGGCTGGAGCGACCCTTCGGTGACGCTCGTCACGCCGTTGTGAGCGGTGATCGAGGTGAGCAGATCGTCCTGGTAGCCGAACTCGTAGACCGTGGTCTTGGTCAGCGCGTTGACCGTTCTCAGGTGGCGCCCGTCGTCCATGTCGAAGACGTAGACCGCGATCCCGCCCTCGGAGGCGATCAGGATCTCGCCCTCGGCCTCCTTCTCCTGCACGACGCCGAGTTCCTCGCCGCTCCTCTGGCCGCCGCTGCCGAGGTAGAGGATGCGGTCGTTCAAGTCGAAGAAGTGGTGCGCGCTCACACTCCAGCCCCCAAGCCCGTGCGCTCTGGTATCCCAAGTTCCGAGCGTACCGCCCCAGAGGCGGGGGTTCCAGCGGTACTCCTTCCCGCCGGCCTGGTGGATTTCCACCACCTCGATGCTCGCCCACTGCGAGCCGAGGGCGACCTTGCCCTCGTCGTCGCGGCCGTTCCAGGCAAACTTCACCCGCAGCCCGGGCTCTGGCGCGAAGCGCTCGACGATCTCGCGCCCGGCCACGTTGACGCGCACCTCGTACTCGCTCACCCCCGCGGGCACTGTGTCGCCCGCCAGCGGGATCACCACCACGCGCCGCCCCGGCACGCGCGCCGAGTCGTAGTGTAGGGTGAACGGCGAGCCGACGACGCCCACCACCTCACCGAGGGTCTGGTCCTCGCAGCCGATGACGTCGCCGTCGACCGCGTAGGCGCAGGCGCGGAACTTCTCCTTGTCGATGGGCAGTGGCAGCGGCTCTGCGACCAGGTA
>JBGTMF010000400.1:0-3791 GCA_041743795.1 Thermodesulfobacteriota bacterium
GACCGCGGCCACCGTCGCGATCGCGGTCGCGGCGATCGTCGCGCTGGCTATCGCCTTCGCGATAGTCGCGCGCGAGGCGCTCGAGGTGATCGAGCCGCTCCAAGATGTCTCGCTTCTTCTTGTTTCCCATATGGGGCCTCCCCCTTGCGACGGGTCAGCCCGGGACCAAACGAAACCCCGGAAAACCCTTAGATCTTCACTCTCGGAGACTTGTCCGGAAATTACAAGGCCAGTGCTGCGCCGGGAGCGGGCCAGTCAAACGGCCCAGGACGCCGCCAGGGACGAGCCGCCGCCGCCGGGTCGTGCCCCAACGCGCTTAGGGCGCTGGCCAGCCCAGTGCATCCGCTCGCATCTCCGGCGGGTTCTGTACTAAGAATCTCTCAGGATGAAGGGCATTCCCGCCCGGACCGGCCCGATTCGGACGGACAAGAGCCGAGCCGGCGCTGCGAAGAATATCGATCGAGAATCAGTCAGTCGCCGCAACGGGCGTCACCCGGGCGGCGCGGCAAGGGGCAGCGATCGGCGGATCGGCGTGACGGATGACGAACTTCGAGTCGAAAATGGGTGCCGCGGGCGGTAAGCGGCGTACGATCGTCTTCTGCGAACCTCCGTATGTCTTCTGGGATCGCAGCATGGATCGGCTGCGCCAGGGCGAGGAGACCATCCCCGGCATGGGCGTGCTGATGTTGGCGGCGGTGGGGCGCGAGCGCGGCTACGATGTCCACCTGATCGACGCCAAGGCGCACGGCACTCCGCTCGACGACGTCGCGCAGCGCATCGCGCGTTTGCAACCAGACTACGTGGGACTCTCGGCGACGACGATTTCGGTCAACAACGCCGCGCGAATTGCCGAGCGCGTCAAAGACCTCCTGCCCGGAGTCGTGACGATTCTCGGCGGCGCTCACGTCAGCGCGATTCCCGAGCGCACCTTGCAGGCATTTCCAAGTGTCGACTTCGGAGTCGTCGGCGAAGGGGAGATTTCCCTCTTCGAACTGCTGGCGCGGATCGAGAGCGGCGCCGCCGTCGACGACGTGCCCGGGCTCGCGTACCGGCGCGACGGCCTCGTCGTCGCCAACCCGAGGGCGCCCTACATCGACGACCTCGACGCTTTGCCGATGCCGGCATGGGACCTGCTGCCCGACTTTCCCCACAACTTCCAACCTTCGCTTTTCGGTTACCCGCGTACGCCGGTGGCGACGTTGATCACGTCGCGCGGCTGCCCCTTCTCGTGCACCTTCTGCGACCGCTCGACCTCGGGCCGCAAGGGGCGCATGCACAGCGTCGCGTCTGTCGTCGACCTGTGCCGCGTCCTCGTCGATCGCGGGACGCGACACGTCATGTTCCTCGATGACCTGTTCACCGTACGCAAGGATCGCGTCGTCGACTTATGCCACGCGTTCCTCGACGAGGGGTTCGATTTCACCTGGAGCTGCAACAGCCATCCCAATCTGCTCGACGCCGACACCATGAAACTGATGAAGCGCGCCGGATGTTGGCAGATAGCCTACGGCATCGAGTCTGGTTCGCAGCGCATCCTCAACGTCGTCAAGCGGGAGGTGCGACTGCCAAGGATGGAGGAGACCCTGCGCATGACCCGCGCAGCGGGCATTCGCGCTCGTGGTTTCCTGATGCTCGGTCACCCGACGGAGGGCATCGACAGCCTGCGCGAGACCGAGGAATTCCTCAAAAAGGTCGACCTCGATCTCTGCCAGATTACGAAGTTCACGCCGTATCCCGGCACCCCCTCCTACCCGACCGTGCAGCAGCACGGCACCTTCGACGAGGACTGGGAGCAGATGAACGCGATGAATTTCGTCTTCGTCCCCAACGGACTCGACGAAGATACCCTGGAACGATACTTCGACCGGTGTTACCAGGCTTTCTACCGGCGCCCCGACGTGATCTGGGGTTTGACCCGCGTCATCCTGCGACAACCGCGCTTTGCCGGACGCCTCGCCGCCAGTGCTCGCGTTTACCTGACGACCAAGTTGCGCGCCGGGCAGTTCTTCCGCGCCTGGCCCTTGTCTCGAGCGCCCGCCAACTGAAGTCATAGGTACGGGCGCCTGGCGCCAGCACGCTCCGGGGCAATCCGGTCGCTACTGTTCGTCGACGTTGAGGTCGCTGCGCACGTAGATGCGCGCGGCCCGTGCATCGCGCGTCGGAACTCGGGTGAATCCGGCGCGGTGCGGCTCGGTCTCGATCAGCGTCCAGTAGGGGTCGTCGATGAGAAAACTCTCACGCCCTCGCTCCATCGTCACAATCACGTCGATCTCTTCATCGAGCACGAAGTCGCGCATGGATTTCTCGCCGCGTTGCCAGATCTTGACCTCGTCGTACCCGGCCCCGAGCAGCGCGCCGATTCCATCGGTGAAGGTAAGGACCCGCACCGGCGGCTCGATCGCCAGCGACCGTATCTTCCGCACGGTGTCGGTGACGGTGCGAACGACTACGATCCGCCCGGCGAACTGAGGCGCCGCGCCGTCCACCGCGCCGGGCAGGACGAAGGGGGTCGGCGTCGCCGCGACACAGGCGATGCCGATCGCCGCGCTCCACCACCTCGACGCCCTGGACCATTCGGCCAGCAACAACCCGACAGCGACGCCGAGAACTGGCAAGAGCGACACCAGGGGGACGACCAGGTAATGCCGCTCGGGAAAAATCAGCACCGCCGATGCCAGCGAGAACAACGCAACCGCCGCCAGGGGCCACAGCAGGTGCTGACAACGAGCGGCCAAGGCGCGGCGCCGCCCGCCGTCGGCCAACGTCAGCGCGATCAAAATCGCCGCGAGCAGGGACAGGGCAACGGTTTCCGCCGCCGCCGCACCGGACCACGACGACGGCAGCAAAAGCGGATAGTGATCGAAGGTCGCCGTCGCCAGGAGCTTCACTGCGCCGACGGCGTTGTCAGCTAGATGACGGGCGACAGCGCCGGGGTTTGCCACCACCGCCTGCCAAAGCGTCGCGGCCTCACCGAACTCCTGCTCCCAAGTCGACATGAAAAACTGCCCGCCGCCGTGCCAGCGCTGCCAGTTCCAGGCGAAGTGTTCGCGAAACGCAGCGAACAAGCGATCGTTTGCGTGGTGCGGACTCCACACCGGCGTACCGATCGAACCTGCGACGGCGACGAGGATCGTCGAACCTCCCACCGTCCACAACGCCGTTCGGCGCGGGGCCCTGCGCATTTCCGATCGCGCCGACACCATCGCCACCAACCAGGTGGCGAGGCCCGCGGGATACAACTCGGGCCGTGCATACGCGGCCAGCAGCAGCCCGGCGGCAGCCACCGCCAGACGCTCTGCCCGCCGCGCAACCAACTCGGACAATGTGAATCCAGCCAGTACGATCATCAGAGCGAACGTGCACACCTTGCTGGCGAGTGGGACGTTGAAATCGGAGACCAGAAACAGCAGGGCCGCACCGGTGGCGATCGCAGCGCGACGGGTCAGCAGCAGCGTCTGCGCGTAGAGGAGGACACAGATCGCCAACGACAACACGTAGACATTGGCGGCGTGCACCTCGAGCGGGTCGGAGAATATCGCGCGCAGGGGCTTGAACCACAACGCATACAGTGGACCCCAGGATGGATTCTCGCCGACGATCGCCGACAAATCCCGGCGCGCCATGTCGATGTAGAACGGCTCCATCGACAACACCGGATCGACCACCGCGGCCAGCCCCGACAGGTAGCGGAGATTGGCGGCGACTACGACCGCGAAACCGAATAGGGCGGCGCCGGCGTCGATGCGTCGCCGCGGAGCCGGCATGGCGCCAGGTTGGAGCGAGGCTCGCCC
>JBGTMF010000401.1:0-3522 GCA_041743795.1 Thermodesulfobacteriota bacterium
CTGGCCACGGCGATTCGCCCGGAATCATTCGCCGCCGCTGCTGCCGCCGGCGCCGTGTTGCTGTTCGCCGCTGCCGACCGCGGTTGGCGCCGCGCTCTGGTTCCAGTCGGCATCGCCGTCGTCAGCGGGATTGCCTTGATCGCAGGATCGTCGCTTTGGGAGATGAACCAAGAGACATCCGGGGGGATGTTCTTGTCACCCGCCAACCTGGCGCACAATCTGGCGACGGTATCGGCTCGCGTGCACGGTATCGTCGCCCTGATCGTGATTGCCGGCGCGGCGGTGATGATGCGCGCGCGGCGCTCTGCCGCATTGGCGCTGCTCGGCGGCGTTGCCATCACCGCCGCAGTCGCGGTGCTGGCGTACGATCGCTTCAGCGAGCGGATGTTGCTCGCCGCCACCGTTGCCGCGCTGCCGATGAGTGCGTTCGCCTTCGATTGGTCGAGGCCGATCTTCGACCGCGTCACCGCGATCGCGGCGGCGGCGGCTATCGCCGGTCTCTGGTGGGCAGGGCCGAGCGCGACAGCGGCGCCATCGGCGACGCAATTGTTGGAGACGCGGATCGTCCGGGCCATCGCTCGCCGAACCTTCGCCGAAGAGGCGCTGTTCGTAGCCGAACAGCCGACCGTACTCGCCGCCGCCGGCTTGCGTCGGGTGATGCGCACGCGCGAAGCGCTACGCCGGCCGCTGCAACTGGCTCGGCTCGCGCGCAGCGGAACGGAGGTCTTCTACCTCGCCGACATGTACTGCGACGAAAACTTCGCCGGCGGCGCAGGCGCGCCGCTGTGCCGACGCATGAAGGAGGAGTTCGCAATGACGCCAGTGGTCGAAGAACACCTGCCGCCACACACCTACGCCTTCTTCGCGCTCGGCGGCGCAGTCTCGCCGCAAGCAGCGGACTGAGACGATGTCGAAGTGCAGTCCGAAAATATAAGGAAAACCTCTCAGCAGAGACGCGAAGAGGCTGCTGGCTCTGGCGCCGAATTTCTACGGATCATGCCTGCCAGGCGCACGGCCGGCGAATCCGCTCACGGCGCGTATGCGGCGGCCTGCTCGCGCACCAGATCGAGCAAGTCGCCCATGGCGATGTTGGCGTCGACGATATGCAAGCCCCATCCCGGTAGAAGGTTCTCGAGCGTGCCGCCGATGTCGTCGGCGCGGGCATCCTCTGGATCCGTCAGCAGTGTCACCTCGAGAGTATCGTGGTTCACGGTCTTGGCGCACTGCAGTTCGACGAAGTCCGGCAGGGTGACGAATGGTGTCGCGATTTGCGGCGCCGTGTCGGGATCGGCGAAGAGCCACGTCGCAGCACCGCCGACGAGAGTTGATCCACGCGTCGAGAAGTAGGGTTTGGCGACTCGCCGGTCATTCGACAGTCCCACCGGATTGGTACAGATCGCGTCGAAGCCCTCGGCGGCGGTACCGAATAAGCCGCCCGTCGACGCCGGTGCCGTCGCCCGGTAGCTGGAGTAAGAGATGACGCAGCCGGTCTGGCCCACCGCGCGACAGGCGGGAATCGTCGTGAAGCTGCCGCCGACGTCCTCGCCCTCCGGTACCGCGACTGCTGCGCCTAAAAGAATCGCCGACACCAATCGCTGGCGCAGGTACGGTTCTGGCTCGACCTCCGAGGCTATCAGCGCTCGCAGGCGGCTGGCGCCCTGCGAATGTCCGACCAGGACGAAGCCGCGGCCGCGGTTGTCGTTGGCGATGTAGTGCTTGAACGCATCGACGACATCGCTCTGAGCCAATTCGCTGTCGCCGCCGAGGGAGGGATCGAACAGCGCGGGGATCGTCACCTGGCGGTAGACCGGCGCGAAGACTCGGCAGACGGCATTCAGTCGCGCCGCCTGATTTTTGACGACGAACCCCTCCTCATCCTCCGACGCGTCGAGATCCGAGTTGCCGGCGTTGTCGAGACTCCATGTCGGATAGACGTAGAAGCAATCGATTGCCGGATCCGTCGCCGGGTGGTGCGGTTCGACCTCGATCGAGCCGTTCGCATAGACGACCGTCGCGCTCAGGTCGTCGAGACAGTAGTCGCGATCGGCCAACGGGTGACAGAGCCAGTTGCCGCCGCCGGCGTACTGCGCGCTGACGTACTCACCGTATGGCTGCTGTGCCAGTGGAGCCGATCCACCGTCGTCGGATCCGCAAGCTGCGAGCAGGGCTGCAACCGACGCGATGAAAAACTTCGCAGGGGACTGTATCGAAGGCATGATGGCACCTACCACCGAAGGGAAAGGCCTGTCCATCCGCCGCGCCTGCTCGGCGGCGCCGTCTACAGTGGCCTCGCCGAGGGATTGCGCAGCGAGGCGCGGGCGCGGGCGGAACTGATCGGCAAGGCGAACCTGATTTCTCGATCCTCATGCTAGCTGGTATACTTGTGTTCCGGATTACGCATCGCCGCTAACTCGCGGCAAGGAGGTCAACATGAGACGCTCGCCATATATCATTGCAGCCATCGCACTCGCGTTAATGCTAGTAGCCGACAGAGTCGCCGCGCAAGCGGCATTCCAGTTCGCGGTTCCCAACGTGCGACTCCCCGATAATCCGAATGTGAGCGGGATGCGCCTTTCGATCATCCACGGAACCAACCAGCGCCAGCGCGGCCTCGATCTCGGACTGCTGTCGAAGAGCGAAACGGGCACTCTGTCTGGCCTTTCACTCGTCGCCGGCCTCGGCAAGGTGACCCAGGAGATGGACGGCGGTGTCGCTTTGAGCGCCATCAACTGGCACACCGGACGTGATTCCGGAATGAACGGTGCCTTCGTCAACGTAGTCAACGACACCGAGCGGGCGTTCAACATCGGCTTCGTCAACGTCGCCGAGCGCGGCACCTGGCTAGATCTGGGAGGATTCAACCTGTCGAGGAAATCGACGGCCCAGATCGGCTTCTTGAACGTCACCGACGAGATCAAGGGGTTTCAGTTCGGCTTCTTGAACATGGCGAAGAACGGCTTTCTGCCCATCTTCCCGGTCATCAACTTTCCGCGGAACTGATCGATCTCCTGTCGGCGCGTTTGCCGATTGCAGGGCGGGCGCGAGAGGATTCTTCTTCGTCGCTCGATTTCTCCCTGTCTTGCGTCGATCGGCCGTGTCGTCGAACGACTTCCGGGTGAAGCCAAGCACTGACACGGCACCGCAACGGTCGATCGGACCTGGTTCGCCGCGAGGAGGAGATGTCATGAAATACATGCTGATGATCTACGAGGACGACGCGGATCGCGTAGCCAACATGGACGAGCGGATGCCGCATTGCGGGGCGTACGTCGAGGCGATGAAAAAGGCCGGGATCTACCTCAGCGGTGAACGCTTGCGAGGAGTGACGACGGCGACCACTGTACGCGTTGCCGGCGGCGCGACCAATGTCGTCGACGGCCCCTACGTCGAGGCCAAGGAACAACTCGGCGGATACCACATCATCGACGTGCCCGATCTCGACACGGCGCTCGCCTGGGCGGCGCGCTGCCCGAGCGCCGGCCGCGGCGCCGTCGAAGTCCGCCCCGTCTGGCCACTCTAGCT
>JBGTMF010000402.1:0-3888 GCA_041743795.1 Thermodesulfobacteriota bacterium
GTCGGTTCAGCCGTCATCGAGAACCCTTCTTTCTCCCCGCCCGCGCCGCGGGAGCCTTCTTCCGGGACGGTCTGGGCGCCTGCAGCAACGGAATGGTGAAACGGACACTGGTTCCCCGCGCCCCGTCAGAGCGTGGTTTTACCCAAACCTTGCCGCGATGTGCCTCGATGATGGAGCGGCTGATCGCCAACCCCATGCCAAGGCCACGCTTCTTGGTGGTGAAGAACGGTTCGAACAGGCGCGGAGAAGCCTTACCGGAGACGCCGATACCGGTATCGCGCACCGCCACTGAGGCCAGGCGGTTCGCGGCCTTCACTTCGATGTCAATCTCTCGGAGGCCGTCCGAGGCTTCGTGAATGGCATCAATGGCGTTCTGAATGAAGTTCACGAATACCTGCTCGAGCTGAATTTGGTCTGCGTAAACCGGAACTGGCCGTGCTGGTAAGTCGAGCCGCAGCGTAATTCCGTAGTGCAGCAGTTCCCGCCCGAGTAGATGCGGAAGGTTCTCGACGATAGTCCGCAGATCGATTCGCCCGAACTGCGGCTTCCCCTTTTCGATGAAGTGGCGCAGGTGTTCGACGATGGACCCCGCTCGGAGCGCTTCACTCGAAGCATCGTCCAACAACTCCAGTAGCTTGCCAGGGGCGAACTTTTCGGACCGCACAGTGCGGGCGCAGGCGTCGACACTATTCACGATCGCCGATAGCGGTTGGTTGATCTCGTGCGCCAAGCTGCTCGCCAGCTCGCCGACAGTACTGATGCGCAGGGCGTGAGCCAGTTCCGCTTGTCGGAGCCGAACCTGCCCTTCGACCTGATCGCGGGTTTCGCGCTCTTGCAGGATTTCCAGTGCCCGGACACGATCGGTGAAGTCTTCGATGGCAAGCAGAACGAGCCGCGCACGGCCACTATCGCGCTTGAGCCGACGAGCACTGAGGCGCACGATCCGCTCCCCGAGCGGACCGAAGGTCGCCGTCAAATCGAAGTTGTCCATGTCTCGGTCCTTGCGCAAAACTTTGTTGAGCGCGGTCCGCAGCTTCGCTTGATCGAATTGGCGATCGAGCACCTCCGACAGTAACAGACCTACCGTCTTCTCCGGAACGGCGTGGAACGTCGAGTAGAAGGAACGGTTCGCCGAGCGCACTCTCAGGTCGTCGTCCAGCACGAGCAACGGATCGCGGACGGTGTCGACGATCGACTCCGCGTACAGCCGAGCCTCCTGGATCGCCTCCGCCGCGACATCGGAGAAGGTCATCACTACGCCATGGGTTCGTTGGTCGCGCGTCCGATACGGCAGCACCTGGCGGACGTACCAGCGACCATCGTGCCCCTGGATCTCCTTCTTGGGCGCCACTGACTGTTTGAGTGCGGCTGCTGCATCGCTCAGTAGGTCTGTATCCGAGAACTTTTGGGCGATGTCGATGACCGGCCGCCCGATGTCCGACGGGATGAGGCTGAACAGGCGCGTTGCCGCCGGAGTAAACCGGCGGATCTGCAGGTCCTTGTCGAGAAACAGCGTCGCGATCTCTGTGCTGGTGAGCAGGTTGTCTAGGTCGTTGTTGGCGGCTTCCAATTCCCCGATCTTGCTCTCCAGCTGCGAGTTTGCCGTCGTCAGTTCCTCATTCAGCGACTGCAATTCCTCTTTCGAAGCCTCCAACTCTTCGTTGCTCGACTGAAACTCCTCATTCACCGACATGAGCTCTTCGTTCGACGCGCGAAGATCTTCAATCGTCTGCTGCAGGTCCTCCTTGGCGGATTTCAGTTCGTACTCGAGCTGCTGGACCAATGCCACGTCGGCGGCGGCGCGGCGATCATCGGTTGTCGCCGAGGTCGCGGGCTCGGTGGGTTCGTCTTGCAGCGACACCAACCACAGCGCCTCGTGTTCGCCGGTTGCGGCTCTGAGCGGCTCGACGGTCAGACTTACGATCGGGAATGCATCGCCGCGGCGCATCTGTACGCCGCCGGTGACGACCCGTTCGTTGCGGCGCACAGCGTCCTGCAGCGCGCTGCGCAGCTTGGTTCGCAATCCGCTTCTCGCCTGGGCGAACAGATCCGGCGTCGGTACTCCGGCGGGCTGTTGAAGATAGTCGTCGGTGCGGCCGTGGAAGTACAGTATCCGGCCGCCGCGATCGACTATGACGCAGGCCGGCGCGTATCGCTGCAGCAGCAGACTCTGCGCGAGCGCCGCGAGGCGCGTCGGACTCGAGGGGTGGGCCGGCTGCCCGCGTCCGGCCCGCGGCGTCGGTGTCGTCGCCACGGGGAAGTAAACGCGATCATGCCGCGTCGGTCCGATGCGGCGGAAGATGCGCCACTTGGACGATACCGGCTCGAACAGATCCTCCTGCAGTCCGATCCCTTCGGCGCTGCCGAGAAACAGGTACCCGCCGTCGCGCAACGCGAAATGGAGAAGTGGGAGGAGTTGCTCCTGGATCGCCGGCTCGAGGTAGATGAAGAGATTGCGGCAGCTGATGATGTCGAGCCGGGAAAACGGGGGATCGCTGACCAGGCTTTGCTGCGCGAAGACGACGGTGTCGCGCAGTTGCTTGTTGACCTGGTACGTATGCTCGCCCTTCGTGAAGAAGCGCTCGAGACGTTCGGCGGAGACGTTGGCGGCAATTCCCTCCGGGTAGACACCGCTGCGTGCCGCTTCCAACGCCTCGGAATCGACGTCCGAGGCAAAGAGTTGCGTGAAGCAGGACTTATGGGCCGCCTGTGTTTCTTCCGCCAACAACATCGCCATCGAGTAGGCCTCTTCGCCCGTCGAGCAGGCGGGAACCCAGACGCGCACCGCCACGTCGGAACTCTTCGCAGCGACGACCCGCCGAATTACCTGCTCCTGGAGGAACTTCCACGCCTCTGGCTCGCGAAAGAAACTCGTAACGTTGATCAGGAGATCCTTGAAGAGCGCGTTGACCTCGCCGCCGTCGCGCCGCAGCACTTCGACATACGACGTTAGGTCCACCAAGTGGCGCAATCCCATGCGGCGCAGCATGCGCCGGCGCAGAGTGCCCTTTTTGTAACCGGTGAAGTCGAACTTGACATGCTTGCGCAGCAACTCGAGCGTCTCCTCCATCGGCTCGGCGGCGACGTCGGGCGCGCTCGCGGCGATGACGGCCCGATCGATCCCGCTCGAGGCAGCGACCTTTGCGTGTCTCACGTAGGCAAGCAGCGCCTCCGCCATCCCTTCGGCCGGTAGGACGTAGTCGGCAGTACCGCTGGCGATCGCGCTGCGCGGCATCCCGTCGTGCTGGGCCGTTTCCGGGTCCTGCACCATCGTCATCCCGCCGTTCGCCTTGACCTCCTTCAAGCCCAGGGTGCCGTCCGTGGCTGTACCGGTCAGGATGATGCCTATCGCGTTCTCCTGGCGATCCTCCGCGAGCGAGCGCAGGAAGAAATCGACGGCCATCCGCAGGCTGCGCGGCGCCGACGGCGGGGTGAGTCGCAACACCCCCGAGTGAATACTTATGTAGCTGTTCGGAGGAATGACGTAGACGCGGTTCGCCTCGACGACCATTCCGTCTTCCACCTGCACGACGTGCATCGGCGTGCTCGCGTCGAGGAGCGATGCCGTCAGACTTTCGCGCGTCGGGTCGAGGTGTTGGATCAGGACGAACGCCATGCCGGGGTCTGCCGGCATGGTACTGAAGAACTTCTTGAAGGCGTCGAGCCCTCCCGCCGAAGCGCCGATGCCGACGACCGGAAGCACGCGCGCAGCGTTCGCGGCGGGGCTCGCACCTCGACGCGCCTTGGACGAACGCTTCCGTGTCGTCGGTCTCGCGCCTTTCACGTTGCCTTGCCCCCCTGGATGGTGGCCTGCCGGACGAACGCATTCTCGATCCGCTCAGCCTCCTTGTCGCAGAAGGTACGCGCGCGAGCAATAGCCAGATGAAC
>JBGTMF010000403.1:0-5702 GCA_041743795.1 Thermodesulfobacteriota bacterium
TCGCCCCGCTCGCGCTTCTCGGTGAGCCGACGTTCGCGTTGGGCGCGCGATGGACGGGTGGCGACACGCCTTCGCGGACGGTGGACGGCGGCGCGCATTACCTCGCAAAAGCGTTCGATAACCTCGACGCGGTTGCGCTCACGATCGCGATGGCGATCACAACGGAGAATGAGCTCGCCGCTCTTGGTCAACCGGCTGGCCAGGCGGCGCATGGCGAGGGCGCGGTCTACGGCCGGTAGTGCCTCGCTGCCGGCCAGGTCGAACCGCAACACCGCCTTGGTCTCGACCTTGTTGACATTCTGCCCGCCGGGCCCGCCCGAGCGGGCGTAGGAGAGGTCGATTTCGCCGAGCGGGATGCTGATCTGGTCGGTGATGGAGAGCGCAGCCATGGTTGGTCTTTCTTTGCCAACTTCGCCTTCGACGTGCCTACCGTGTCGTGGTCACTCGGAGGCCGGCGGCCGCTCGAGGGGAATCCAGACGCGGAAGGTCGAACCCACACCTTCGACGCTATCGACCGTGATGCGGCCACCGAGGATGGCGAGTAGCCGTTGCACGATGTGCAGGCCGAGTCCGGCGCCGCGCTGGCCTCGCGCGGAATCCCCTTGAGAGAAGGGCTCGAAGATCGAGTGGATCTGGTGCGCGGGGACGCCGGGGCCGGTGTCGACAACGGCAACTTCGACGCCGTCGCCGAGGGTTCGGCCAGAGATATGCACCGATCCCCTCTCGGTGAACTTCAGGGCGTTGGTGACCAGGTTTTTGATGACCACGCGAAACTTGATCGGGTCGGTCTGCGGCCGCAGGATACCGTGCGGGAAATCGTGCCGGAGTTCGATCCGTTTGCCGTCGATGAGGACGCGGGTCTCTTCTTCAATGTCGGCTACGACCGCGGCGACGTCGACGGACTCCACCTCGAGGGGGATCCGCCCGGCCTCGATGCGGCTCAGTTCGAGCGTCGTGTCGACCAGGTCGAGCAGTTCACGAGCCTGGCGCTTGATTTTGCCGATGGCGCCGCTCGGCTCCTCGCCGACCTCGCCGAAGGCGCGGTCGAGCAACATGTCGCTGTAGCCGATGATCACATTCAGCGGGGTGCGCAACTCGTGGGAAAGGTGACCGACGAACTCCGCCCTGCTGCGCTCCGTGCGGGCGAGGTCCTGCAGGCGTTGCCGATAGCGGCCGGCGTCGAAGATGCCCTGCCGTTCGAGTTCCGCGTCTTCGAGCGCCTCGGCGAGGGCGGCACGTAATCGCACCTGGTTGCCGCGCCGGAGACAGTCGGCGGCGCCCGCCTTCAAGCAGGCGACGACGTCTTCCAGGGCCATCTTGCGGCTGACTACGAGCAACGGCGTGCCCGGGTGAGAGCCGATACTGCGCACACCCTCTACGCCGCCCAGAATGTCCCAGTCGGCGAGGATCGCGTCCGCCGGCGTTGCCGCCAGGCGCGCCGGGATATCGCCGGCGTCGGCCGTCCACTCCCATTGGATCGTGCCGAGCGGCGCCAGCTTCTCCACCATTCGGCTGGCGCGAGGGCGGGAGCGTTCGACGAACAAGATGCGAACCGTCTTCACCGCGTCCCACGCATGTTTGTCGCGACCCTACGCAGCATGACTTGGCAGGATACCATGAAATTGCCATTTGTCCGCTGGCTTTCGCGGCAGAGCAGATCGATGGCGAGGTGCGTTGCCAAGCGGTGGGGGATGTGTTTGAACCGGACGCCAGTCGGCGGAAAAAGAGGATTGAATGGCAGGCGAGAAGGCCAAGGAAAATAAGACTCTGCAAGCACCCTGCGCCGCGTGCGGTAAGGAACTCTCGGTCGAATTGCTGCGCGGCACCTCGGTCGGCAGTGGCCGCGGTCGCCACATCGTCGCCGTTTGTCGACCCTGTCTCGACAAGGGTTGGGACCCCAAGGCGCCGCCGCCGGACGTGGATTCCGCGGCCGAGGAGCCGTCGGTCGATTGAGAGGTGCGGCCCGAGGCGCGGCTTCGGTGCGCGCGGCGGCGGAGCTCGCGGATGGACTTCAGCATCTCGGAGGAAGACAGGATCCTGCGACAGTCGGTCCGCGATTTCGTCGAGGGCGAAGCGAACCGCGTCTGGAAGGAAATCGAAGCTACCGACGAATTGCCTGATTCGTTGATCGCCGGTGCGCGCGATCTAGGATTGCTGGGGCTGAGCATTCCAGTCGAGTTCGGCGGCCTCGATCTGCCGATCACCAAGAAAGCGCTGGTGCACGAGATGCTCGGGCGCGGCCCGTGGGGCCTTGCCAGCTACATCAGCGTCCACACGGGTATCGGTTGCGTTGGCATCGTGCGCTTCGGCAATGAGCAACAGAAGAGTCGCTACCTGCCGAGGATGGCGACCGGCGAGTGGTTGGGGTCGTTTGCGCTGACCGAACCGGGATCGGGATCGGACGCCCGCGACATGAAGACGCGGGCCGAGCGCAGCGGTGACGGGTACGTCCTGAACGGCCACAAGACATTCATCACCAATGCACCGAAGGCGCACCACTTCTTCACCTTCGCCCGCACTGGTGACGGCGTCAGCGCCTTCCTCGTCGATGCCGAGACGCCCGGCGTCTCGATCGGGCAGGTGTTCGACACTCTCGGTCACCGTGGCTCGTACATTTCGGAGATCGTCTTCGAGAACGCGCAAATCCCCGCCGGGGCGCTGGTCGGCGACGAGGGCCGCGGTTTCGACTACGCCAAGCGCTGCCTTTCGGAAGGGCGGACGACGCTGGCGGCTCGCTGTGTCGGTTCGGCGCAGAAGGCGATGGAACTGGCACTCGAATACGGCGCCACGCGAGAAACCTTTGGCCAACCCCTGAACGACCATCAAGTGTTGGCCTTTCGCCTGGCCCAGATGAGTGCGCGCACCGAGGCCGCACGGCTGGCCGTCTACCGTTCGGCGTGGCTGCTCGACCGCGGTGAAGCGGCAATCCGCGAATCGTCGACGGCAAAGCTGCTGGCGGCGGAAGGAGCTTGGCAGACCGTCGACGACGCCATGCAGATGTTCGGCGGCAACGGCTATATCCGCAACGAGTACATGATCGACCGCATCTGGCGCGATTTGCGCGTCGCCCGCGTCTACGACGGATCGAGCGAGGTGCAGCAGATGGTGATCGCCGGCCGATTGAAGAAAGGCGACGTCGAGACGGCGATGTGAAGCGCCGTCGGCGTCAGCGCTTCGGCGGGTTGGGGGTCCATTGGTCTACGTTCATCCGCTGCTCGGCATCGCCGCGGTCGCCTTTCTACTCTTCGTCGCGTCGCTGGGGATTCGCGGCCGATCGCGCTCGCGGTTGCGCGGCCGACTGTTGCGCAGGCATGCGGTGATGGCGCCGTGGGCACTGGTCGCGGTTCTCGTCACTTGGCTCGGCGGGGCGCTTTCGTCGCACTTCCTGCGCCGCGATCTCGAGTTTGCCGAGTCGCGTCACTTTCTGCTCGGTACCTGTCTCGTCGCGCTTTTGGTAAGCAGCTTGTGGACGTCGCGGGCAATGTTGCGCGGCAACGTGACCGCGCGCGAGATCCACATCTGGCTCGGCGTCGCCGCGGTGCTGATCGCCGCGGCGCAGGCGTTCACCGGCTTGGGCATCACGCCGTAAACGCCGGTATCGCGCCGAGCTGAATTCGCGAGGAACGATTCGCGACGGTCGCTGTGTCGCGGATCACTTGGCAAGGATCGCTTTGGCGGCGTTGTTGCCGGTGCGGACGGCACCCTCGATCGTCGATCCTGTGAGCCAATCGCCGGCGTACAGCACGCGCTTTCGCGGACGCTTGAGGAACGCGCGAATGCGGCGATAGTGGCCTGGTTCGGGCAAGACGACTGCCTCGCGCCGCGCGTACAGGCGAATCCAGTCGGGGTCGGCCAGGCGACCGAAAATGGTTTCCGCGTCGCGCCGTAATTCGCTGATGGCGCGCTCTGGTTCTTCGTCGACGAGTTCCGCGCTGCGCCAACTCGAGGCGTGGATCGAGACCAGTTCCTTGCCTTCGGGGACATAGCTCGGTGCCCATTCCGAAATGGCGCGGATGCGTGCGATCGCATGGCGCCCTGGACCGGCCGGCGTGACCAGTGAATGCTGCACCGTAATCGGCCGCTCGTAACCGAAATACAGTAGTAGGTTGGGGACGAAACGAACCGCCTCGATCTGCTTGCGGTCTTCGTCGGCGAGACCTCCGCGCAGGCGCGTCAGCGCCGGCGCGGGGATGGCGAGGACGACGTGGTCGGCCTCGATCTTGCCGCCGGAATGATGGACGATGACCGAGCTGCTACCTTCCTCCACCTGGCTCGCCTTGCAGCCGGTGCGAACCTCGACGCGTTCGGCCAGGGCATCGCCGAGGCCGCCTATCCCGCCGGTAACTGCCAGCATGTGCCAGCCGCGAGCGTGGCGCACCAGCGCCTTCGCCAGCGCCGACGATGCCTCCTCGGCACCGAAGTAGAAGAACGGCTCGACACCGGCGCGGAGCAGATACTGATAGCCCGTTTCGCCGAGGGTCCGCCGCCCCCAGCTCTCGATGGTCGAGCCGAGGTCCATGTGCGCTAGGCTGCCCGGCTTGCCGATGTGCAGGGGGCGCCGCAGGGAGGACTGGGCGAACAGCGACAGGGCGCGCAGTTTACCCGTCAGGCTGATCAGCGGGAACTGGATCAAACGGCGCGGCGAGCGCAGGTCGAGCGGCAGTTTGCCGTACGGCGTGGCGACCACACCGCTTTGATGATGAGGTTCGAAAACATTGACGCGGAGTTCCTGCAATAGCGCCAGTGTCGCATCGTAGAAGCTGGTGACGAAGCCGGCACCGGTATTGACGACGCAGCCGTTGACGATCTCGCTGCGGGCGCGCCCGCCGAACACCGAGTCCGCCTCGAGGACGGTGACGCGAATACCGCCATTGGCCATCCGAAAAGCGGCCGTCAAACCGGCAATTCCCCCGCCGATGACGACGCAGCTCCGACTCATTCAGTGTTTAGTACCGGTTCTGGCACTGCGAGTCGAGTTTTCAGCCAGACTGGTCGTCGATCAGTTTGGTGTCACACTGGAAAAGGGGGACAATCGCATCGTGCTCCGAGTAGTCGCAGATCCACGGATTGGCAGATGCCTGAGCTTACGCCACGAAAAAACGCCACGAAAAATCGAGGTGACAGGGTTCCCTTCGCCAGCTATTCTTTGCAACCGAGGAGATGATGATGACGATGCGCGTGACGAGAAAAATGATCTTCGCTCTTTGCGTGGTTCTGCTGGCCGCGACACAGGCGTCGGCCTCCAACCCGTACGAGATTCGCGAGCGCAAGCCCGGTTACGCTCTGGCCGCCGCGGCGATCAACGTGTTTTATTTTCCGGTCCGCTTTATGGTGACGGTGGTCGGTGCCCAGCTTTCGGGGATCACGGGGTTTTTGACCGCGGGTAACCAGGATGCGGCCGGCGACGTTGCCAGTGTCTTCGACGGGACGCAGCTCCTCAGCCCGGAGCACATCGAAGGCACCGAGCCGATTCGTTTCGGACCGCCTGCGTTTCCGTAGGTCGCGAGCGCGCTGGCGCCGCCGATCGCCCCCAGCACGGGGTGCTGCTCGGCGGTCACGTGTACAGCGAGGCGAGTGGCTGGTAGGAACCCCGACATGGGGCGTCCTGCGGCCACCCGGCCAGATTTCCTGATCATTGGCGCGGGGGTCATCGGCTGCGCCATCGCACGCGAACTCGCGCTGCGCCGCGCCGGCTCGATCAC
>JBGTMF010000404.1:0-3460 GCA_041743795.1 Thermodesulfobacteriota bacterium
GCGCCGCAGCGGCGTGTCATCGAACGCGTCGGCGACTTGATCGCCGAGGCCGAACGACCGCTCCTCATCGTCGGCAAGGGAGCGGCGTGGGCGGGCGCCCGCGCCGCGCTGACCCAACTCGCCGATCTCGGCATTCCCTATGTTTGCTCTCCGATGGCGCGCGGCACGATTGCCGACGATCATCCGAGTTTTGCCAACGCCGCGCGCTCGCAGGCTCTCAACAACGCCGACGTCATCGTCATGTTCGGGGGACGCTTCAATTGGTTGTTCGGCCTCGGCCGGCGGCTGGATCCATCGTGCCGGGTGATCCAGATCGACGTCGAGCCGGAGGAAGCTTTCTCCGGCGCCCCGCTCGAGTTGATGATCACCGCCGACGCGCGTCTGGCAGCCGAAGCCTTGGTCAATGCGCTCGGCGGCCGCAAACTCGCCTGCGCCAACTCGGATTGGATGCGGTTGTTGGTGGACAAGCGGATCGCCAACGAAGCGGCGATGGGCGCCGCTCTCGAAGATGAGCGCACACCAATCAATCCCTACCGCTTGGTGAGGGAAGTGCGCGACGCGCTGCCGCGCGACACCATCGTCAGCGCCGAGGGCGAGACGATCATGGGTATCTGCCGCGCGGTACTTCCGAGCTACGAGAACCGCTCGCGCATGAACGCCGGCACGACCGGCTGCATGGGCGTCAGCGCACCGTACGCCGTCGGCGCCAAACTCGCGTGCCCGGACAGGCCGTCGGTGGCGGTACTCGGCGACTACGCCTTCGGCGCCGCGGCGATGGTCGTCGAAACCGCGGCGCGGGTCGGCGCCGCGCCCGTCTTCGTCGTCGCCAACAACGAGGGCATCGCCGGTCACATGATCCAGGACTTCATGCTGCCGAAGGGCTCGCCGCCGATCGCCAGCCTACTGCCGGCGCGCTACGAAAAACTGGCCGAGATGGTCGACGGCCACGCCGAATACGTCGTCGAGCCGCGCCAGATCCGCCCGGCTCTGGACAGGGCGTTGGCGTCGGGCAAGGTCGCCGTCGTCCACGTGCGCATCGACCCGAAAGCGCGGCGGCTGTCGGGATCGAATTACCTACAATAGGGGCGAGAAGAACCCGGCAGGCGGCGGAGATCGGCGAATTGACGTCGAGATCGGCAGCGGGGGCAACCTTTGCGGCTTGACGCCTGGGCGTTGAAACGCTGCCGCGAGGCACGTCGGAGGCGACGCGAGCAATCCGAAACGCGGCCTCGAAGCAAGCTCCGGTTCGAATCGGGGGACTTTCTCGCGGTGCACAGCGGGCGGTTCGCCGCGTCCTATTCAACGCAAAGTCGCCAAGACGCAAAGTCGCTAAGGGGTGGCCAGGTGCGCGGGCAGCTACTTGCCTCCGGTGCCGCCCGTGCGGAGTTTTTCGGCGATGCGGTTACGCGTCTCGTCGTCGAAGTCGCGTCCATAAAATCGGAGAAACAGGTTTGCTCTGGCCTCAGCGGCGGTGGCCGCCCCCCCCTGCGCCTCGATGCCCGCGAGCGCCAGGGTGCGCGCACTGTCGAACATGCGCCCGGCCATCCGTACGCGCTCCTCGCCGCTGCGGCGCATGAGCAGCTCGCGGTACGTGACTTCCATCTCGGCCGATGTGTCTTTCAACTGCGCACCTCGCCGAGAAGCGCATCGAGATCCAGCTGCTTCGACCATGCGTCGAGGTAGTCCCAATCGAGGTCGGAAACCGAGGCAATCAGATTCCGAATGTCGTTGAGCTGAAGCTCGCTCCGCGTGTTCCTGGCCCAATCCAGTTTCGACAGGAGCAGATCCTCGGGCGCGACGATCTCGATGTTGACTCCATCGATCGAGACGGTTCTCCGCCGCGCAAACTCCGCTTGTCGGTACGCCGTCTCCTTCTTCACGACAATGTCGATTTTGACGATGAGCGTTGAGTGGATGATATTGAACATGCCCCCTCGGCGAGCTGCATCCTCTACGACATCCGGCTCGCACAGAAAGTCGGCCTCGAACAGGAGGACGAAACGCCGCGCAACTGTCGCCGGTAGTGCCACCACGAGATCGATGTCTCGTGTCATGCGGGGCTGTGCGTAGTAATTCATGGCCATGGATCCCGTGAGCATGTACGGGATCGATGCCTCACCCAGACGTCCACAGACGATCTTGAGAACCTCGATCTCGTCGCTCATGCCGGCGCGATCGTGACATGGAATGGAAGAGCGGTCCACGCGTGGCCCACGTCCATGGCGTGCAGTGCTCCGATACCGATTCCGAATCGTTCAGATCCGAGACTCGCCCTTTTCCGCGATACGGAGATATTCGCCAAGTCGGTTCGGTTCCGTCATCCCTCTGAATCGGGGTCGGGGTCGGTATCGGACCAGGCACCCTCACCGACAAAGGCAGCCGCGATGCACCCGTAGGGGCACCCCTCGTGGGTGCCCCTTCTTTCCACCCGGTAATCAACGAAAGGGCAACCGCCTAGGGGCACCCACAAGGGGTGCCCCTACGATTAGCGCGAAGATCATCCCTCCCCTGAGACCCGCGCAGAAGCAGAACCCGGAGGATCGCCTCGCCGCGAAATTCATGCATGATGCGTCGCATCTGAGAATTTGGAGGTTTCTCATGGCGGGACCGCTGGACGGAATTCGGGTGCTCGATTGGACGATCTGGCAGCAGGGACCGGTGTGCTCGGTGATGCTCGGCGACATGGGCGCCGAGGTCATCAAGATCGAGGAACGCGAGTCGGGTGATCCGGGCCGGCACATGTTCGCCATCGGCGGCACGGACCTGTCGAAGCGGCCGAACTTCTACTTCGAGGCCAACAACCGCAACAAGAAGAGCATCACGCTCGACCTCAAGCATCCGGAGGGCGTGCAGATCGTCCACGACCTGGTGGCGAAGTCCGACGTGTTCGTCCAGAACTTCCGCAAGGGCGTCGCCGACCGACTCGGCCTCGGCTTCGAAACGCTACGCGAGATCAACCCGCAGCTGATCTACGCGAGCGCGACGGGCTATGGCCCGAACGGCCCCGACAGCGGTGAACCGTCGTTCGACTACCTCGGCATCGCCCGCTCGGGAATCATGATGGCCGCCGGCGAACCGGACATGCCGCCGATGGCGATCGGCGGCGGCATCGCCGATCAGATGGGCGCGATCATGCTCGCCTACGGTGTCATGGCTGCTCTCGTCGCGCGCGAGCGCCACGGCGTCGGCCAGCAGGTCAACGCGTCGCACCTCGGGTCGATGGCGTGGCTGCAGGGGCTGTCGCTGTCGTGCCTGCTGATGGCGGGGTTTTCGTTCGGCCGCGTCGAGCGCGCGGCGGCGGGCAATGCTCTGTGGAACCACTACCGCTGCGCCGACGGCAAGTGGATCGCCCTGGCGATGCTACAGTCGGACCGCTATTGGCCCGATGTCGCCCGCGTCATCGGCAAGCCCGAGTTGGCCAACGACGAGCGTTTCGCCACGGCACGGGCGCGCGGCGGCA
>JBGTMF010000405.1:0-5514 GCA_041743795.1 Thermodesulfobacteriota bacterium
TCCGCCGCCGCAGACGCCGCCACCCGACGCGGCTCGAGGACGAGGATCGCGCCGTCGCCGCCAAGTCCCGCATCCAACAGCGCCGCCGGCACCCGCGTCGTCTTTCCGGCACCGGGTTCCGCCTGTAGAACCAACGCACCCGCCCGGGCGACCCCGTCGCAGATCTCGGCCAATGCCGCGTCGATCGGCAACGATGGTCGGCGCGTCGGCATCGCACCCGTGCATAGCATGGGGGGAGATAGCTGGCAGCCGTGAGCGCAGAGCCATCCTCCATTTGACGAGAGGCGCGTTGCCGTGGTGTGAGGGCGGAGGATGCAAACGGAGACCTCGCAATGACGGCGATGACCACTTCGACGATGCGCACCAGCGACCCCGCCCATGCGACCGTGGCGATCAAGTGCGATCCTCACGAAGTTGCGCCCGACGTCTTGATCCATTCCGACTTCGTCAACACCTACGCGGTTCGCCTCGGCGACGAGTTGCTGCTCATCGACCCCGGCTTCAGCCACCTGGGACCGTCGGTGCAGAAGAGTGTGCGGGCATGGAGCGACAGCCCTCTGACCACCGCCGTCTACACGCACGGACACGCCGATCACGCGTTCGGCCTGAAAGCGTTCCTCGACGCCGGCGACCGACCGCAGATCATCGCGCAGGAGAATTGCCCGCAACGCTTCCGACGCTACCGCTTGACGCACGGGCTCAACGCGCACATCAACCAGCGGCAGTTCTCGCTGCCCGAGCCGATGTTTCCGGACAGCTTCATCGAGCCCACCCTGACCTTCCGCGAGTCGCTCGTGCAGCGCATCGGCGACAGCGAGGTTCGCTACACGGCGGCGAAGGGCGAGACCGACGACGGCTGCTATGTCTGGATTCCGACGAGGCGGTATCTCTTCACCGGCGACCTGGTGATCTGGCAGGCTCCCAACTGCGGCAACCCGCAGAAGGTGCAACGCTACCCCGTCGAGTGGGCCGAAGCGCTCGAAGCGATGGCCGGGCTCGGCGCCGAGTGGATGTTTCCCGGACACGGCCTGGTCGTCCACGGCGAACAGGCAATCCGCGAAATGCTGACCAACGGCGCCCGCTATCTGCGCGTGATCATCGACCAGGTCCTCGAGCGAATGAATCGCGGCGAGACGCCGGAACAGATCTTCCACGCGGTCGAACCCGACCCCGAGCTCGCTTCGCTGCCCTACCTGACGGCGCATTACGATAATCCAAAGTTCATCGTCCGCAACCTGCTCCGCCTCTGGGGTGGATGGTGGAACGGCAACCCGGCCGACCTGCTGCCGGCGACGTGGCAACGCCAAGCCGGCGAGATCGCCGCGCTGGCGGGAGGAGTCGCGGCGCTTGTGCGCGCAGGGCGCCAGCACCTCGACGCCGGCGACAGCGTCATGGCGGCGCATCTGGCCGAGTGGGCAACCCGCGCCGACGCCGAGAACCGAGCCGCCCAGGAGTTGAAACGCGACGTCTATCAAAAGAGATTGCGCGAAGAGCCGTCGCTGATGGCGCAGGGGATCTACCGCGCCGCCCGCAACGACGCGGCGGCCTGGCTGCAGGAGAAGTGAGACGATGAAGATCAGAGCAGCGATCTGCTGGGAACCGCGCCAGCCATTGGCAGTCGAGGAGATCGACATCGACGGCCCGAAAGCCGGCGAGTGTCTGGTGCGCCTTGCGGCGACAGGCGTTTGTCACACCGACGCCTACACGATGAGTGGCGCCGATCCGTCCGGCCTGTTCCCCACCGTGCTCGGTCACGAAGGTGCCGGGATCGTCGAGGAGATCGGCCCCGGAGTGCAAAGCCTCGCCGTCGGCGACCACGTCATTCCGCTCTACATCCCCGAGTGCCGCAACTGTAAGTTCTGTACCAGCGGCAAGACCAATCTCTGCAATGCCCTACTCGCCACGCAGGGGCGGGGACTGATGCCCGACGGGACCAGCCGGCTGTCGCACCGCGGCAAGCCGCTGCTGCACTATATGGGCACCTCTACCTTTGCCGAATACACCGTCGTGCCGGAGATCGCGCTGGCCAAGGTCCGCGTCGACGCGCCGCTCGACAAGGTGTGCTTGCTCGGCTGCGGAATCACCACCGGCATCGGCGCCGTGCTCAACACGGCGCGGGTCGAACCGGGATCGACCGTCGTCGTCTTCGGCCTCGGCGGCATCGGAATCTCCGTCGTGCAGGGCGCGGTCATGGCCGGCGCCGGTCGCATCATCGGTGTCGACGTCAACCCGGGTAAGTTCGCAATGGCCAAGCAATTCGGAGCGACCGATTGCCTCGACGCCAGCGGCATCGAACTCGACCATCTGGCGGAAGCGATTGTCGAGATGACCGACGGCGGCGCCGATTACACGTTCGAGTGCATCGGCAACGTCGAGGTGATGACGCAGGCCCTGCAATGCGCGCACAAGGGCTGGGGACAATCGATCATCATCGGCGTGGCGGGAGCCGGCCAGGAGATCCACAACCGGCCGTTCCTCCTGGTCACCGGGCGGACCTGGCGCGGTACCGCCTTTGGCGGTACCCGCGGGCGCACCCAATTGCCGACCTATGTCGACTGGTACATGAAGGGACGACTCGAGGTCGACGCCTACGTCACCCACACCATGCCGCTCGAAAAAATCAACGACGCCTTCGACCTCATGCACCAGGGCAAGAGCATCCGCAGCGTCATCGGGTACTCCTGAGCGTCGCTCAGGGCTCGAACCGGTAGCCGACACCTCGCACGGTGAGGAAATGGCGCGGATTGTCCGGGTCGGGCTCGAGTTTGGAACGCAGTCGGCCGACGAAATTGTCGATCGTGCGGTGCGTCAGGTAGTCCGTGCGCCACACCGCGTCGAGCAAGCGCTCGCGCGACAGCGCGATGCTCGGATGACGGGCAAAATAGGTCAAGAGTTCGAACTCCCGCGCCGTCATCGCGACCTCGGCGCCGGCGCGGGTGACGACGCGGCGGGCGAGGTCGATCGTCGCCTGGCCAACCTGCAAGAAAGGTGGCTGCGCGGCCTGCAGTCGCTGCCGGCGCAATGCGGCGTTGATGCGCGCCAGCAACTCGCTCAGCGAGAAGGGCTTGCTCATGTAGTCGTCGGCGCCGAGTTGCAAGCCCAACACCTTGTCGGCCTCCTCGTTGCGCGCCGAAAGAATGAGGACCGGAGTGTCGGGGCTGCGCTCGCGCAGCCGACGCAGAACTTCCAGACCGTTCATCCCCGGCAGCATGACGTCGAGCACGATCACGTCGGGATTGCGTTCGCCGGCGACGCGGAGTCCAGTCTCGCCGTCGGCGGCCGAGAGAACCTGATACCCCTCCAACGACAAATTGAGCTCGAGGCCGGAGACGATGGCCGCATCGTCTTCGATCAGCAGCACGGTTTCGCAGGACATGCAGCGAGCCTCGCCGCCGCGCGGCGCGGCGTCAATGGTAGGCTGGCAGCGAGATCGCGAATTCCGAGCCGCCGCCGCTGCGGTCTCGCACCATGACCCGGCCGCCGTGTGCCTGGGCCACGTGGCGAACGATCGCCAAGCCGAGCCCGCTTCCCTCCTGGCGGCGGCTGAGGCGATCGTCGAGTCGGTAGAAGCGCTCGAAGATCCGGTGTCTCTCCCGACGCGGAATGCCCGGACCCGTATCGGAAACGGCGATCCGAACCTGCCCGTCAACGAGATCACAATCGAGATGCACCGCTTTGTCGTCGCCGCCGTACTTGGCGGCGTTCTGCAAGAGATTGAGCAGCGCCTGCGACAGCATCGTTCGATCAGCGAGGATGTTCGGCAGTTCCGGCGCGATCGCCGTCCGCAGGTCGATGCCGTCGCGAATGCGAATCGGCTCAAAGGCCTGCAGTGCCGTGTCGATGACCGCCGCAACGGTTTCCGGCTGGCGGTCGTACGTCATGCGCCCGGCTTCCATGCGGCCGAAGTCGAGCAGGCGGCCGATCATCGTGTCGAGGCGAGTCGTCTCCCCCTGCAACATCCGCAGGCAGTGCAGTCGCTGCTCTTCCGTCAGTGCGCGACCGCCGGCGAGCGTCTCCGTGAACATGCGAATGCTGGTCAGCGGCGTCTTGAACTCGTGCGATACCTTGGAGAGGAAGTCCAACTGCAGCTGCGACAGATCCGTGGCGCGCTTCAGCCAGCGCACCATGGTGAAGGCACCGACAAAAAGGGCCGTGCAAAACGACAGGATGAGAATGCCGAGCGTGGTGTCGACCGTCTCACGGCGGAAGGCGAGGACGAGTATGCCCAACACCACCAGCGCCACAGCCGGCGCAATCGTGATGACCGATGCGACGAACCAATTGCGACCGAAACGCATCGCCGCGATCGTGTCGCTCGCCGCTCGGCCCGTCAAGCGGGTCGATTGCTCAGCGAGACCGCCCCGGCCGCTTATCCGTCGACTCCTCGGACTTGCGCCGAGCCGCCGCCAACTCACGACCCGGGCGGCGAATGGCGACCACCATCGACCAGCGCTTCTGCTCTTTGCTCCACTTGCCGGTTGCAAATACCTTCATTTGCCTTCCCTCCCCTTTGGTTTGCTGGGAAGGAGAAATCGCAACCGCCGTGCCAGGCCAAAAGACGCACTGGCTTTAGGGCGTTTTTCCGTTTACGCACGATTTCGTCCGAGTCGGCAGTTCGACAACGCACGCCCACGCACGTTTCCAAACACTGTTCTCTTAGGCGACGGCGCGCTGAACATGACGCCGGTGGCGGTCCAGGCAGGCGGCACACTTCGCAAGCGGCAATCAAGGCGATTGATCTACCGATTCACACCGACTCGCCATAGCGACGGTACTCCCATGAAGTCACCGACGCCTCGAAGCGGGCCTGTTCCCAGCGGCCGCAGTGAGCCAGGTATTCGACGCAGCTCTCGCCGAGAGATTGGCGCACGAAGCTCGACTGGGAGGCCAACTCGGCGGCTTCGACGATGCCCAGCGGCAATCGCGGCAATCCGCGGATGCTGCCGGTCTCTCTTGCCACCGCGGGCCCGACATCAATGCGATTCGCCATACCATCCAAACCGGCAGCGAGGACGACCGCGGTCACCAGGTAGGGGTTGGCGTCCGCCCCGGCCAACGAACACGTCACGTGTCGCCGGGCGCCGTCGCCGGTGACGCGGAATCCGACGGCACGGCGGTCGCGGGCCCAGCCAATCACCGAACTTGCCCCGGCGTCGCCGCGAAAGCGTTTGTATGAGTTGACGGTTGGTGCGAAGAGCAGGGTCGAGTCGCGAGCATGGCGCAACAATCCGCCCAACCACCAGCGACAGGCCATCGGTAATTCGCCGCCGCACTCGCCCGCGTCCTTGCCTGCAAACAGCGCCACCTCGCGGTCGGAGGACACCAGGCTGACGTGAAGTTCCATCGCGCACATCGGCAGCGTTTCTTCCCGACACGCCATGAAACTCGCCGCGTGCCCAGCGCTCGCGGCGATCTCCTTGATGGCCCACTTGGCAATCATCGCGCGGTCGGCCGCCTCGAGGAGGGCGGCGTGTTGCGGCGCCGCCTGCAACTGCGCCGCGCCGGCTGCCGCCC
>JBGTMF010000406.1:0-3175 GCA_041743795.1 Thermodesulfobacteriota bacterium
GGAACGCCTCGCGGACGGCGGGATCGGCGGTGTCGACCACCATCTCGCGGCCGCTTTCAGTGTCGCGCAAGGCCAGCAGCCCGACAGCCCCGAGGTCGATCTCGCGCGGATCCTCGAGGACGACGCCGACGAGATCGTGGCGCCGCCGCGCCACGCGCAGCGCGCGTTTGAGGTTGGGCTGCATGAAGTCCGACAAGAGAAACACGACACAGCGGCGCCTCGTGACATTGCTCAAATGGTCGAGGGCCAGCGGAATATCCGTCCCGACGCCGGCCGGCGTGTGGTTGAGAATCTCGCGCACGACACGCAGCACGTGGCGGTTGCCCTTGCGCGGCGGCAGGGCCAACTCGATCCGATCGGTGAAGATGAGTAGCCCGACCTTGTCGTTGTTGGCAATCGCCGAGAAGGCCAGCAGCGCAGCCAGCTCGGCGGCGAGTTCCTGCTTGAACTGCCCGCTCGAGCCGAAATGGGTCGAGCCGCTGACGTCGACCAACAACATCACCGTCAACTCGCGCTCCTCGCTGAAGCGCTTGACGTGCGGCACACCGGTTCGCGCCGTTACGTTCCAATCGATCGAGCGCACGTCGTCGCCCGGCAAATATTGGCGGACCTCGGCAAACTCCATGCCGCGCCCCTTGAAGACGCTCTGGTATTGTCCGCCAAAAAGGTCGCTGACCAGATGACTCGTGCGGATCTGGATCTTGCGAATCGCCTTGATCTGCTCCGTACTCAGCATGGATCGGAATTGCTCATCGGGCGGCTCAGGGAACCGGAACTCCGTCGAAGATGCGCTGGACGATGATGTCCGAGGTCAGTTCCTCCGCCTCCGCTTCGTAGGAAATCGTCACGCGGTGGCGCAGCACGTCAGCGCCGATCGTCTTGACGTCTTGCGGCGTGACGTAGGTACGCCCCTCGACGAAGGCGTGCGCCTTCGCGGCAAGGGTCAAAAAAAGCGTCGCTCGCGGCGAGGCGCCGTACTGGATGAACGGGGCCAGATCCAGTTGAAACGTTTTCGGATCGCGCGTCGCGACCACAAGGTCGATGATATACTCCTTGATCTTGTCGTCGATGTAGACGGCGTCGACCAGCTTGCGGGCATTGACGATGTCCGCCGGGGAGACGATCGGGCTGGCATGACACGTCGGATTGGTCGACGCCATGCGGTCGAGGATCAGCCTCTCCTCCTCGCGCGTCGGGTAGGTCACCGACAACTTCAGCATGAAGCGGTCGACCTGAGCCTCGGGCAGTGGGTAGGTACCCTCCTGTTCGATCGGGTTCTGCGTCGCCAGCACGAGAAACGGCGACGGCAGCGGGAAAGTCTCGTCGCCGATCGTCACCTGGCGCTCCTGCATTGCCTCGAGCAGGGCGCTCTGCACCTTGGCCGGTGCCCGGTTGATCTCATCGGCGAGGATGATGTTGGCGAATATCGGGCCTTTCTTCGCCGTGAAGACGCCGTCGCGTGGGTTGTAGATGAGCGTACCGATGAGATCGGCCGGCAGGAGATCGGGGGTGAACTGGACGCGGCGAAAATCGGCGTCGATGGTATCGGCGAGTGTCTTCACCGCCGTCGTCTTGGCCAGCCCCGGCACCCCTTCGAGCAGTACGTGACCGTTCGACAGTAAGCCGACCAGCAACCGATCGATCACGTAGCGCTGTCCGACGATGACCTTGGCCATCTCCTCGCGCAGGCGATAGACGAACGCCGCCCCTTCCTTGATCTCTTCGTTGCTCACTGCAGAGGTCTGATCCATCGCTCCTCGCTTCTCCCTGATGTCGGCGCCCGTCGTGCCCGCCGGCGCTCCGCCGGCGACGTCGATCATCTCAGACGGCAGCGCGGAGCAAAGTATTCAACCGCTGAGGACTAACGGCGCCAACGGGGGCGGTCAAGCGCCCAGTGCTCAGCGACGAGGTCTCAGCGGCCGGCACCTCGCCAACTCGCCAGCCACAGGTTGCCGAGCATGACCGCCGAGTCGCGCAACTGCTCGCGCGTCATGGCGCCGAGTTCGGCCTCGAGCGCCGAGCGATAGGCTGCCGACCTGAAGTTGCCGCCGCGGCGGGCCGCCTGATCCGCCGCGAGGATGACTTTGTGTTTCGGATAGGTGGCGAAGAAAGCGGCAAAGAGTTCGCCGCGGGCGTCGGCCGGCACGGTCGCGCGCGCCAGCGAGGGCCGGATCGCCTTCTCGTAGGCGCGAATCTGCGCGTCGGCGACGTCGTTCTCGTAGCGCCGGTGGATCCCCTTCGATCCGTCGTGCTGCCCGTCGTAGTTCAGCGTCAAGTGCAGCGGCTGGTAGGCATCGCCGACATAGTGCGCCAAATGGCCGGCATCGCGCACCCACTGATTGCCGTCGAGATCGGCCAGCGCCGCCTGCAGCTCGCGCTGTTTGCGCAGGATTACCCAGGGGAGAACGCCGTGCTTCTCGACCTTGGGCTTGCCGAGCCGCTCGACCGCCGCCTTGTAGGTCTGCGGAAAGTCGACGAAGGGCGACGGCATGTAGCCGTCGAGATTGATGTAGTGGCGGATCGCTTCCTCGCGTCCGTAGCGCCTGCGCAACACGTCGTCAGGTTCGTTACTGAAGCGCTCCAGCGCTTTTCGATGACGGCGGAACTCAACGGCGACATCCTCCGGTAACGTCTCCAGCGCCAGGTGGACGATGGCCGGATGGGTTCGATTGCCCCAGGCGCGTCCTGTCTGCGGCAGGATTGCCAGAACTGCGAGCAGCGCCGCGGCAATGGCACTCAGTCGAGCGCTCACAGCAGTGTCTCCTTCTGCCGCACGGCGAGTTCGGCGACCCGCCGCCATGCCTCCACCGGTGTCAATCCGCTCGTCGGCACGCAGGACGCGGCGCCGCGGCGCGAGCGAATCCAGCGCTGCACGATGCAGCGCTGGTCTAGTTCGCACTTGTCGACCGGCGCATCGTCGACGGCGCCGGCACGCAGCCCCGCCCACACGCGTTCGAACAACACCGTCATGTCGGCGCGCGGGCCACTTCCGCCACAACGTACCGAGCCGCCGCGGATACCCCAAATCTCCACCGCATCGGCTGCCAGTGCCGGTTGGACGATGATCGCCTCCGGCGACGGCACCTGGCTGGCGAAGAGAACGCGGCGCAGTCGCTCGACGGCGTCGATGCAGTCCTGTGCCGCCCGCGCCGACTCGAAGCGCTCGGCCGCGGCG
>JBGTMF010000407.1:0-2455 GCA_041743795.1 Thermodesulfobacteriota bacterium
CGCAGCGCCACCGCGCCGCGCGGCCGCGCATCGAGGTCAGTCGCTGCCGCGCTTCGCCGCCGCCAGTGATCGAAGGAAATGACGCATGCTGCCTGGGAGGTGGCGAGCAGCGCTTCCAACAGACCGCCAACCGCCGTCGACATGCCTCCGGTCGAACGCGGCGGGAAATCGCGAGTCAGGTGGAGGACGCGCATCGGCGGCAGAGCTCAGCGAGGGGGCAGCCTGGTCGCGTTCGTCGCGCCGTCAATGCAGGGCGGCGCGGAAGGGAAGTGACGCGACGATCACAGCTTCCGCATCAAGCAGTGCATCGATGCGACGCCGCATGGTGGCGGAGTCGAAGAATTGGCTCGCGAGACGCACAAACAACCCGCGATGGCGCGCCTCGGCGCGTGTCAAGTCGCTGTAGAATGTCTTCATGGCGCCCGCTTCCAATGCCTCAGCAAGCATGCCGAAGCGCTCGCAACCGCGTGCTTCGATGATCGAGAAAACCAGAAGGCGGTCGAGAAGGAACGCCGACTTCTCCTCCTTGCGCATCGCTCCGTGCAAGCGGGTCATGTAGGGGTCGGGTGCGTCCTGGCCGAGGCCGCTGCCTCGTTGGCGCAGGATACGGTAGACGAGTTGGAAGTGCTCCATCTCTTCGCGCGCCAGGTCGACCATCGCGTCGGCGAGCGGTGCGCAGTCGTAGTGGTGTACTGCCAGGCGCAGGGCACTGGCGGAGGCTTTGCGCTCGTTTGCGGCGTGGTCCTGCAAGAACGCGTCGAAATCGGCGCGCACCGCATCCACCCACTCCGGTGGGGTATTGCTACGAAGCTGCAACACGGCGTCGGCACACTACAGATCCGTGGCCGATCGCTCAAGCCGGCTCGCGCATTGAGGGGAGTCGACGAACTACGACCAATGAGAATCTCACCGGCTCCAAGACCTCTCGCTTTTTCAGACGGTTACATGAGTTATCCGTTAAAGTGGTTGAGGATATTCTCATCTTGCGATTGCGCGAGTGGTGACGCAGTTCCGCCAGTTGGACTTGCGAGTCTGCGAGATCGGTGGCGCTGGCCCCACGGTTATGCGAACCGGCGTGGCGTCCAGAGGCGGTTGGCACGGCCATCGCTCCACTCATTCTCACGAGGGTGCGACCGTCTGGTAGTCCCTTCGTGGAGAGAACATTCGGGGGTGGAATGACAGAGCCGAAAATCGTCGGACAGGATCCGATCATTCGCAAGGTGTGTGTACTGGCTGAGCGACTCGCGTACACGAATCATTCCATATTCATCGAGGGTGAACTCGGTGTGGGGCGCGAGCAACTCGCTCGCTTTCTGCACGTGAGGGGGCCGCGGGCGGCGGCGCCGTTTTCGATTTTTGATTTCGGTGCCGTCGCTCGCGGGGCTGTTTCCGGCGCTCTCTCAACTCGGTGCGAGACGGCCGTGGGCGGGACGCTGTTGGTCAAGAACTTCGAGCTGCTGGCGCCGGCGGATGCCGACGCGGTGGAGGCAACGCTTGCCGGAGCCGCCGGGCCGACGCGGGTGATCCTCGCCGGCCAATTGCCGCAAACGGATGTGGATCGCGGCCGCGACCTGGTCGCACGCCTCGGCGCGTTGCCGTTATACCTGTCGCCGTTGCGCGCTCGCCGCGCGGACATACCCGCACTTGCCGCCTCGCTTGCCGAACGCTGGAGCGCGGAGAACGGCGGAGCCAGGGCGGTAGTCAGCGACGCGGCGATGCTGGGTTTGTGGAGATACGACTGGCCGGGCAACGTGCGTCAGTTGCGCGACGAGGTGTGGACGGCGCGGACGAAATCGGCGGACGGCGTGATTCGGCCGGAGCACCTTTCGGCGGCGGTTCGCCCGCGCCGGCTCGGTCCGTTCGCTCCTCCGGCAAGTGTCGCGACAGAGAGCGGCAGGCGGCGCAAACGCGGAGTTCTCACTTCCGTCGCGCTGGTCTGAGACGGTCTGGGGAGTCGCACTGTTACGGCGCCGCGAAGCGGCGCTTGGCGGCGTTGTAGCGCGATCGCGGATAGGTCGGATCGTCGGAGGCGGTGCGAATCAAGCGCGCCACATCGCTGTGGCCGCTGCGAACCGCTAGTTCCGCCGGCAGCGTACCGTCGTTACTGCGAGCATGGGTGTCGGCACCGTTTTCCAAAAGAAGGGCGGCGATCTCGCTACTGCCGGAGAACGCAGCGCCGTGCAGCGGGGTGTAGCCTTTGCTGTCGCGCCGTTCGATGCTGGCAGCGGACTCGATCAGCACGCCGACGACCTCGAGGTGTTTCTCCTGCGCTGCGAGGTGTAGTGGCGTGACGCCGTTGCGCATCTCGGCATCGACCTCGGCGTTCGCTGCTAGAAGGGTGCGGACGACTTCGGCGTGGCCGCGGTAGGCAGCCAGGTGTAACGGCGTCGCCGCGTCGCGGTCGACCGCGCTGAGACTGGCGCCGTCGCGCAACAAGACGGCGACGATCGTCGTC
>JBGTMF010000408.1:0-10103 GCA_041743795.1 Thermodesulfobacteriota bacterium
GACGGCGCACGCAGCGCACGGCGGCGTCCATCAGGCGACCGCGCGCCTCCTCCTCGCTCGCCGGCGGCGCGCCCGCCCAGGCTCTCTGGCGATTCTCGCTCATGCGCGTCACGGGTCTTTACACAGATCGCTATCTGTGTAAAACGGGCGGCATGGAGATGGCCGTTGAGAACGCCGTCCGCGGAAGCGGACTTCCGGTGCCGCGAGCCTCGGCGTCGGTTCCGTTGTTCGGGCACCTGCTGCAGCTGCGGCGCTCGCCGATCGAGTTGATGCAGCGCGTGCACGACGAGTGCGGCGAGATCGGCGAGATGCGTTGGGCGAACCAGGACGTCGTCATGATGTACGGCGCCGACGCGCATGAGGCCTTCTTTCGCGCGCCGGACGAGCAACTCGACCAGGCCGCCGCGTACCCGTTCATGACACCGATCTTCGGCAAGGGCGTCGTCTTCGACGGCACCGCCGAGCAGCGCAAGCAGGCGATCAAGAACCAGTCGCTGCGCGACAAGTACATGCGTGGGCACGCCGAGGTGATCGCGGACGAAACCGAGAAGATGATCGCCAACTGGGGCGAGAGCGGCGAGATCGATCTGCTCGATTTCTTCTCCGAGCTGACGATCTATACTTCCACGGCGTGCTTGATCGGCAAAGAATTCCGCCAGGAACTGACGCCGGAGTTTTCCGAGCGGTTCCACGACCTGGAAAAGGGGACGGACGCCTTCGCCTACGTCAACGCGCACCTGCCATTACCATCGTTCTGGCAGCGCGATCGCGGCCGCCGGCGCCTGGTCGAGTTGATCGAGGAGATCATCGAGCGGCGCCAGCGGGAAGGTCGCAAGACGTCGGACCTGGTCTACATCTTGACGACACTGAAGAACCCAGACGGCACGCCGCGCTACACCGCCGATCACATTACCGGGACTTTTATCTCGCTGATGTTCGCCGGGCATCACACGACGTCGGGAACCTCGGCCTGGACGCTGATCGAGCTGCTGCGCAATCCGTTGGTGATGCGCGACGTCGTCGCCGAACTCGACTCGATTTACGCCGACGGCGTCGAGGTGAGCTACCAGGCGTTGCGCGAGATCCCGCTGCTGGAGTGCTCGATCAAGGAGGCGCTACGCCTGCACCCGCCGCTGATCATCTTGATGCGCAAGGTCATGTCAGACTTTCACTACAAGCAATGGACAGTGCCGGCGGGTAAGACCGTGGCCGTCTCGCCGGCGGTATCGAACCGCATGCCCAAATATTTTCCGAATCCGCAGCTCTTCGATCCCGGTCGCTATGCCGCCGGTCGCGAGGAGGACAAGCAGGCCTTTGCATGGTTGCCGTTCGGCGGCGGGCGCCACCGCTGTGTCGGCGCGGCCTTCGCCATGATGCAGTTGAAGGCGATCTTCAGCGTCCTCTTGCGCAACTACCAATTCGAACTGGCGCAGCCGTCGGAGTCGTACCGCAACGACCACTCGAAGATGGTGGTGCAGTTGAAGAAACCGTGCCGTGTCCGCTACCGGCGACGAACCGATGTGGCGGTGACCGCGCGCCGGTCGCTCACCGATCCCGTCCTCGCGCAGCGTCCGGCGCGCCCGTGCCGCGTCCGTGTAGATCTCGACCTGTGCCAGGGGCACGCCGTCTGCGCATCGGAGGCGCCGGAGGTGTTTGTCGTCGATAAGCCGGAAAACAAAGTGCGCCTGTTGCTCGACACCGTTCCCGCCGACCTTCGCGAAAAGGTCGAGCGTGCCGTGCAATACTGTCCAACACACGCCCTGACGATCGACGATCTCGGGGATTCGTGAGTATCAGTAAATCAGCTTCTCAGGAGGACGCATGCCCGCATTCCCGCGACAAGAACTGGAAGAGATGATTCGCCGTTTCGTCGACGCCAACAACCGCGCCGGCGAAACGGGAGACTGGAGCCACATGCCGGAGTTCTATACGGAGGACGCCGTCTACTCGTGGAACACCGGCGACAAGTACGAGTTCGTCGCCAACGGCGTGCAACAGATCCGCGAGTGGGCCTACGGCAGCGAGATGGACGGCCTGCAAAAGTGGACGTATCCCTATGTCCGCACATTGATCGACGACCAGAAGGGCGAGGTGATCGGACTGTGGCGGCAGATCGCGCCGGCAGCCGGCCCCGACGGTGATCCCTACGAGATCGCCGGTACGGGCGGGTCGTGGTTCCGCTACGCGGGCGGCTACAAATGGGGTTGGCAGCGCGATTTCTTCGATCACGGCAATGCCGGCATCGTCTTCATGCGCATGATGGAAGCGGGCACGCTGAGTGAAACCATGCAGAAACGTATGAAAGCCGGCTCCCGCATGCCCGGCTGGGTAAAGCGCAACACATTTGACTGGTACGCGACCGTCGAGAACCGCGAGGATTGAGATAGGCCCAGGAGGTGGCGGCGGCGCCGATCCCATCGGAGCGCGGAGCGCGCACGGGGGAGAAAGGTCCAATGAATAATGACGATGTCGTTGCAGGAAGTGTCGGATCGGTTCGAGGTTCAGGATCTGTTGGCGGATTACGCGCATGCCATCGACCAGAAGAACTGGGACGCTCTCGACGACATCTTCACCGAGGATGCGTTCATCGACTACTCGGTCATGGGTGGCGCCAAAGGCAGTCTGCCGGAGATCAAGAAGTTCCTCGCTGAGGCGATGACGATCTTTCCCCACACCCAGCATCTCGTCGCCAACATGCAGATTCGCTTGAAGGGCGACGAGGGCAGCGGTCGCATCATGTGCCACAACCCGCAGGTGATGAACCTGGGAGAGGGGAAGCGACACGTCTTCGTGCTTGGCCTCTGGTACCTCGACGAGTACGTGCGAACCCCGAAGGGCTGGCGTATCCGCCGTCGCGTCGAAGAGAAGTCCTGGGGACTCAACCTGCCGCGCGGCCTCGAAGGCTTGATGGGCGACTGAGCGGGAGCGAAAGCACGAGAAATGCGGTCAATCATGGTGACGTCGCGCATCCTCGTGCTCTTCTTGGTTTCCGTGGCGTAGTGTATTCGGTCGGGATCAATTGTCCTTTCGCCGGTTGTACAGGTAGATCACTCGCTCGCCGTCGGGATTCGAGCCGGTGAGATTGGCCGTCGACTCCCAGACCACGAAGCGGCCGCGCGACAGGCGCGGTTGGGAGTTGGTTCCGAAGAGCGACCGCGACAGCGCTCGCGTGCTTCCCTGTTTCATGTCGGCGAGGAAGACGCGGCGGTTGGTCAGCGTGGTGCCGGATCCGTCGGCGTCGGCCGTCGATTCGAAGGCGATGAAGCGGCCTCGCGGATTCATGTGGGGGTTGACGTTCTCCCCGACGGTGGTGTGGGTGACCTGGATGAAGCGACCCTTGGCCAGCAGGAAAACCTCCCGGTTGCCGTCCGCATTGTCGCCCGTGAAATCGCCGTTCGAGGAGAAGGTCATGTAGCGGCCTCTGCGCCCGATGCCGCCGGCGTAGTTGATGACGGGAGCGACGGTGTGAGTCATTTGCTGAATGTCCCAGCTCTTCCGACGTCGCTTGGCGAAGAAGATCTCACGGTTTCCGTCGGCGTTCTCACCGGTGAAATCGGCAGTCGAATCGAATACGACCTGACGCCCGGTCTGGGTCGCCGGACGGCGGTTCTCGACGAGGAGCGTGTGAGTGATCTGGGTGTAGACGTTCTTGGTCGCGTCGAAGGTGAAGATCTCGCGGTTCCCGTCAGGATTCTCTCCACTCAAATCCGCCTCTGATTCGAAGATCGTCGAACGCAGCGAGCGCACGGCTTGCGGTGCCGAGGAGTCCTGCGGATTGGCACCGACGGAGATCTCGGAGAGCGCCTGGTTCGGATTACTGGGCTCGCCGCGGCGGAAGACGCGGTGGTTCCACCGCACCGCCTCCCACGAGTTGTCGGGATTACCGCCGGTGAGGTTGGCGTCGCCGGAGAAGACGACGTCGCCGCGCCGGCTGACGCGTGGGTTAGTCACCGCGTGGGCGCCGGTGGGGTCGTCCGAGATCTGGGTGATCAGGACACAAGCCCCTTCAGTGACGATCGGGTCGGCATTGTAGTCCGCCGGGCAGTCACGCTGGGAGACGCAAGGGGAACCGGCGTTGCCGCCGCCGATACAGAAGGCACCAGGGCGGCGGAGCGGACGCCGATTCATCAGGAAGGCATCCTCGCCGAGGTCGGCGTTGTCGATGGCGATTCGATCGTCGCCATTGATGTCCTTGTCGGAGACGAAGGCGATGTAGCGACCGGTGGAGGAAACGTCGGGGTTGTGGCCGAAGGCGAGAAAATGGATCTCCTCGTCGGGCTCGCCGGAAGGGCATACGCCAGCGAGGCTGGGGAAGCCGGCAGGCGCCGGGCCGCAGAGGAACTCGACGTAGGCCGTGTCGAATGCTGCCGCATCGAAGACAGGGTCGCCGAGGCCCGCGGGTCGCTCGGATGAATGGAACGGCCCAGTCATCGAGCCCCACCAGTTGAGCGTGGCGTCGAGGGGGCCGTCCGGGGCATGGTTCGCGAGCCCGACGCTGTTGCCCGTGAGGTTGTTCATCAGAACCCGCAGCGACTCGCCGCCGGTGTCGACGAACACGCCTATGGCGCTGTCGCGGATCTCGTTCTCCAAGAGTTGGTTGCCGCCGGCGCCGGCAGTCAGATGCGCGGTGCGCACAGCCTGTACGGTCATTGCTTCGACGGTGTTCCGCGCGACCAGCAGTGCGGGGCCGGCAGCGGAGATTTCGATGCCGGTTAAACTGTCCGAGACGGTGTTGCCGAGGATCGAGACGAATACGGACGTGTACTGCTGCGCCGCGACGACGACGCCGGCGAGTCCGTTCAGGGATATCTGATTGCCGGAGATGAGCAGACAATCGACTTTGCGGTTCACCTCGACGCCGTGGCTTGTATTGGCCGTGATCACGTTGTCGCGTATGCGTACCGAGGACCCCTGCGACAGCGGGCAGGTCGCCGCGCCGAGGGGACAGATTTCGTCGATGGCAATAGCGCGGTGGCTCCCAGTGATGGTGAGGCCCTCGATCGTCACGCCGCTGCGCCGGATGTCGAAGGCCGCCTCGCTCGGGGTGGCGGCCTGGACGATCGTCGTGGCTGCTCCGTTGCTAGAACGGATCGTCACTTCACGGTCGACTACCACCGACTCGAAGTAGGTGCCGGGGCAGAGCGCGACGATGTCGCCGGAATTCGAAGCATCGATGGCATCTTGAATCGTCGCGAAGCTGGGGGCGCCGCAGGCGCCGACGAAGCGTTCGGCGCCGGGGCCGGCGTGTTGGAAGGTGCACGCCTGGGAGAGCGTGCAGTCAGTGTCACATCCGTCGCCGCCGATCGCGTTGCCGTCGTCGCACTCCTCGCCGGCATCGATGATCCCGTCGCCGCACGCGGCAATGGGGGTGTTGGAGGTTGTCGCAGTCGCGGTCGCGGTTGCCGTGTCCTGCGGGGTTTGGCTGGCCGTATAGCTCGCTGTCGGAGTCACTGTGGGAGTTTCCGTAGCCGTCGCGGATTCAGTTGGTGTGTGAGTAGCCGTCGGCGTGTCGGTCGGCGTGATAGTGGCCGTCGGCGTATCGGTCGGCGGGTTGGTGGCCGTCGGCGTATCGGTCGGCGTGTTGGTGGCCGACGGCGTATCGGTCGGAGGGTTGGTGGCCGTCGGCGTGTCGGTCGGCGTGTTGGTGGCGGTCGGAGTGTCGATCGGAGTGTTGGTGGCGGTCGGCGTGTCGGTAGGAGTGTTGGTGGCGGTCGGCGTGTCGGTAGGAGTGTTGGTGGCGGTCGGCGTGTCGGTCGGAGTGTTGGTGGCGGTCGGAGTGTCGGTCGGAGTGTTGGTGGCGGTCGGCGTGTCGGTCGGAGTGTTGGTGGCGGTCGGCGTGTCGGTCGGGGTGTTGGTGGCGGTCGGCGTGTCGGTCGGAGTGTTGGTGGCGGTCGGCGTGTCGGTCGGAGTGTTGGTGGCGGTCGGCGTGTCGGTCGGAGTGTTGGTGACCGTCGGAGTGTCAGTGGGCGTGTGAGTCGCCGTGGGCGTATCGGTGGCGGTCGGTGGGCTGGTCGGGGTTTCGGTGGCCGTTGGTGTCGGAGTCGGCATAACGGCGAAGTAGGTTGCGCTGTCGCTGTCGTCGACCGCGCCGGAGGTCGACGACGCCTCGGCGTTGGCCGTGTTGGGTTGCGTGCCGTTAGCGGCCGTTACTGGTCCGATGACGCAGACGGCGATGTGGCTGTCGGCCAGGTCTGCGACCGGCAGCGGATCCGGCCAGACGCAACCGGCGGTGTTGACGTTCGGATCTGTGACGGTGAGCCCACTCAAAGGCAGTTCGCCGGTATTTTCGACGACGAGTTTGTAATAGACGTCGTGACCGGTGACGGTGGCCACCCAGTCCGACCACGGATCGTCGTCGGGGTCGCTACCCGGTCCGACTTGCTTCGCCAGAGTCAGGCCGGGAATCGGCTCGTCGATGACAAGTGTCGCGGCCGGACTGCTGCCGTTGCTCGCTGACTCGCCGCTGACGATGTGCGAAACGGCATCGCCCATGTTGATGTAGACACCGACCGGTCCGGTAACGTCGACCGTGACTTCGCATGTGTCTCCGGCGGAAATGGTCCCCCCGGCGAAGGATATCGATCCGGCCCCCGGCGCCGGCGCCCAGGTCGGGGAGCCGCAGCCGCTGGTGGCGGCATTGTTGGGGTTGGCGACGACCAATCCAGCGGGAAAGGTGTCGGTAAACGAGACGCTGGCGATGGAGTCGTCGGGGTTCGGATTGGTGATCGTGAACGTAAGAGCCGAGGTGTTGCCGGGGGTGACGCCGAGCAGCAATAGGTCGGGAGTGAACTCCTTGGCGATGATCGGCGAAGCCACGACGACCAACTCTGCCTGTGCGACCCCAGTGATGAGATTGGTGTTGTATCCGGACCCTGTCGCGTAGATCGGATCGCTGATGTTGAGCGACGTGCCTACCGTCGCGGTGGTGACGTCGACCTGCAAGGTGCAAGAGGCGCCTCCGGCGAGAGTGCCGCCGGAGTGCAGTAGCGTACCGGTGTCGCCGGGGTGGGTATTCCAGAAGCCCGAGCAGTTGCCGGTAAAGGTTGCCGGGACGACCGACACACCGAACGGCAGCTCATCACTGAATGCGATTCCGGACAGGGCGGTTGCGGGGTTGGGGTTCTCGATGAGAAAGCTGAGCGTGGTCTGGTGCGCGACGCCGATCGTCGCCGGGGAAAAGTCCTTGCTGATGACTGGCGGGTCGACACCGGGCGTCGGGGGTGGAGGCGGTACCGGCTGACAGCTCAGCCCGCGGAATCGCACTCCGTCGAGGAAGACCGAGTGGCCGTTGTTGTTCTGGCTCGCGTTGAACGCGTAGATGCGGAAGATTGTGTCGCCGGACGGATTGAGATTGGCCGACACCGTCGTCGGTCCTTGCGGGATCCAGGAGTTTTGCGAGCCGATCGAGTAGGTACTGGAGGCCGTTTCACCGGCGGGGCCATAGTACAGCTGCAGGCTCTGCGGACCTTGCGAGGAGCGGCGGCCGGCGAAGTCCAGCGTGATCGAGTTGACTCCGGTGGTATCGATCGTGAACTCGAAGTACTGCTGATTGGCGGTATCGAGCGCGCCTGTAGCAACGTTGTCAGCTTCCCAGGAACCGCCTGTGTCGTTGTTTTGTGCGCTGGTAAAAGCTCGCGACGCGATACCCGGGCCGGCGGTGGCCGCCGCCGCAACCAGATTGCTGGTCGGCGCAGGCGCCAGGGCATTGCCGTCGGTAGGGAACTGCCACAGCGCAAGCGTCGAGTTCTCGTCGCACTGGAGGACGGGCGGTGGCGTCGCGCTGACCTGCAGCGTCGCGGTGGCGTTGTTGCCGGTATCTGTGTCGTCGATGAACAGATTCCCCGAGATATTGTCGTAACTGCCTGCCGACGCCGCGGTGACGTCGACCAGAACCGTGCAGCTGCCATTGGCATTAACCGCTCCGCCGGCCAGGGCGATCTCGTCGGTTGCTGAGATCGCTGTCAGTGTCCCGCCGCAGGTCGTGTTGGCGTTCGCCGGTGAGGCCACCAGCACGCCTGCCGGAAGCTGGTCGAGGAAGTTGTAACCCGTGATCTCGATCGGGTTGGGGTTGATGATGTTGAAACGCAGCCGCGCCGTGCCGCCGATGCCAATGGTGTCCGGCACGAAGCGCTTGGCGAAGTCGGAACTCGAGGGGTCGAACGTGTTGAGATCCCCCGGCGACCTGCTGAAGTCGGTGTTGTAGTGGAAGCTGCCGCCGGAACGGTCGTAGATCAATGCCTCCAGGCCCACAGAGTCGCCGCCGCCGCTGATGATGGAGACTTCGTAGATCGTCACCACGACGCCGCCTGCCTTGCCGCTGGCAAGGCAGGAGTTGTAGTTGGGGCTGGTGGTATCGCTGTCCCACAGGCAACCGTCGGCCCACAGGTTCGGATTCGGAATCGGCACGCGCGAAGGCGGCGCGGTCAGGGCGCTGTAGGTGGTCGAGACCGATAGTACTTGGAAGATCGTGTTCGACAGCGTGATGAACGATTGCAGCTCGTCGTAGGCAGTCGAGGTCTGCGTCGTCAACTCGATGAAGTAGGTGTTGCCGACCGCCATGTTCATGCTGCCGCCGGCGCCGAGCACTACCCAGTCGGATTGATCCGGCTCCTGGCCGTAGCGGATGAGGTTCGTGGAATTCCGGTTCTGTGAGACCAGCCGCTGGATGTAGATCGCACGCGGGCTGGGGGTGGAAGCGGTGCCGCTGAAGTCGGTAGCCTCAATGGTGTACAGGCGGGACTGACCGAACGCCGAAGAGGAGCGGGAGATCTGCAACTCGAAATAGGCGTCACGGCACGCTCCGGCACCAATCGAGGCAAAGTTGAGGGAATCGAGCGAACCGGGACGCAGGTTGATGTACGCGTCGACCGGCATGCTGTCCGTCCAGACGAATTCCACCGTGACGTTCGTGGTGGCAGTGGCCGAGCAAACGCGTGCGCCAACGGGAAACAACTCAGGGCCGCTGGTCAGCGGACGGTTGTGGTCGAGGCCGACGACGTCCCAGGTTATCGGCGTCACCGTCAATTGACCGAATGCTGTCGTAGCGCATAGCAAAACCGCAACCGCAACGCAGGTATTCCAGATACCGAAATAGTTTGTCGCCGGGTGCCCTCCGGCTCTTCGTACGCGTACCGCCATTTCCGCTTCGCCCCTCTCAGGTAAACCGCGACCGGACCCGGATGTGGGTCGGCCCGCTCTCAAGGGGGAGGTGGCTGAGCAATTGCTGCGCCAATGCCGCAGCGACAGCCAAGTCCGGTATCACAGCACCGCGCAACCGCAGCACCGTTCAGATTTTGTGGGTGACGAGCGGAATTTGTCAGTGTTCGGCCGAAGGAGGATGCCTACGAGCCCATCTTGGCCAGGGTTTCCTCTACCGGCATCAACAGTCCGGCGGCGCGTGGGTATCCGGCGTACTGAGCGATGTGCATGACCATCTCGCGAACCTGCTCCGCGGTGAGTTCGCCGTTCTTCACGGCGCTGCGCACCTGGATGCAAAAGGTGTTGGCCTCGCCCAGCGCGGCGATGATGCCCATCGTCACCAGTCGGCGGTCGCGTACGGAGAGGGCTTCGCGCGTCCAGATCTCGCCGAACAGTTGCTCGAGCATGACGTCCTGAAACGGAATCTGCCCCTCCTCGGCGACCGGCAGGTCACCGCAGTAGACCTTGTGGAACATTTCGATGCCGCGCTTGCGGCGCTCTGAATCCGACATTTGTGCTCTCCTCTTTTCGATTCCGCCTGGCTTCGCCGTAAGCTCTCGGTCCAGCGTGGACCGGCGGCGCGATGCGGGCTATGACGCGTTCGATGGAAGGCGTCAACGTGATCGAGGGGGCGGCGTGGTACTTCGTCTTCCTCTTCTCGGTGACGCTGCACGAGGCCGGCCACGCTTGGGCGGCGATGAAGGGCGGCGACCTGACGGCCTACGAAGGCGGGCAGGTGTCGATCGACCCGTTGCCGCACATCCGGCGTGAGCCGTTCGGCATGGTCGTGCTGCCGGTGATCTCCGTCTTGATCGCCGGCTGGCCGTTCGGCTACGCCAGCGCGCCGTTCGATCCGGCGTGGGCGCGCACCTATCCGCGCCGCGCGGCCTGGATGTCGCTGGCCG
>JBGTMF010000409.1:0-4636 GCA_041743795.1 Thermodesulfobacteriota bacterium
CGGGCACCAGCGCCAACGCCAGGCGGCGCGGCCGATACCCGAGCGCACTGACGCGCAATCGGCCCGGCCCGGTGCCCCAGAACGGGCGGATGCCGACGAACAGATGGTCGAGCGTCGACACGAGAATCCCGAGATGGCTGCCGCCGCGAATCGGTTGGCCATCGAGCGTCCCGACGAGGTCCATCGGCGGGAAGATCTCGCCCGCGCGACCGCTGAGAATCGTATAGACAAACCAAGCGAGGGTCACCGCCGGACCGACCTGCCCCTGCGCGCCGCGAGCCTCGACCTCCCGCTTGTAGAAGCGAATGGCGTTGTAGACGGCACCCGCGGAGAACTGCATCGCACACATCGGCATCTCCCACAGCGTCGATTCGATGCGCAGCACGGGTCGCCGCGAGACTTCGCCCGCGAGGCGCCCGTCCCGGGCGGCGCTGAGGAGGTCGCAAATGCCGGCGGACGGACGCCCTTTCCAGCCGACGTCGCCGGGGATGGTGTTGCTGGTGCCGCCCGGGACGAGCGCCAGCATCGGTGGCGGATCACTTCGGAATTCACCGAACAATGCCGTCAGGGCCATTTGCACGGTACCATCGCCTCCATTCACGATGAGCAGCTCGACACCCTCTGCGTCGAAGCGGCGGGTGGCGCGGAAGATGTCCTGCGGGCTCGATGCCTCGATGTGGACGACATCGAAATCGGCGATGGCTCGGCGCGCCCGCTGCATGTGGTCACGGCGCTTGTTGAAACCACCCTCCGGATTCGACAAGACAGCTGCACGGATCGGGCGCCCGAATTCCCTCCCCGGGACAACGCGTACCCACCCGTCGGCGCCCGCGATTAATCCGACAGCGTCGCCCATCAGACCTCTTGCAGCCGCGCCGGCAGCTGGCGTCGCGCGAAGACCCTGGCGCTCAAGCTATCGTCCCTGTCGGTGACAGACGCCAGCCAGGACTCGAGCTTGCCGCGCCGCAGACGGAGATAAATCCCCTGTAGCAGGCGCACGGCCAGATAGACGGACGAAATCGCCGTCCAGGCGGCCACCGCGTAGAGTCCGATGTCGGGCCGGCCCGCAATGAGAGCGACGGTCAGGAGGAGCAGGTTGGGATTGCGACGGGCGATGAGCAGGCGCACCCATGCATCCAGCGGCTGCCAGGTGTACAGGGCGAAGTTGCCGAGCAGCAGCTTGAAAGCTCCCTCGATGAGGCGGCCGACGATGTAGCCGACGAGGATCACGAGATATACGTCCATCAGCGCCGGTCCAGGCGGTCCGCCGTGCGCCTGCAGGCCGTACCCCCAGGCGATGTACCAAATGGGAGGATGGATCAGATCGGTACCCTTATCGAGGGCGTGGCCGATCTTGGTAGCGTGGACAGTGACCCGCGCCAATTTGCCGTCGACGGTGTCGAGGAATGTCATCAGCCAGCCAAGCGCTAGGCCGAGTGCGTAGTCGCCGCGCCAGAAAAGCCAAGTGGCGACGATCACCAAGACGACGCTACCGGTGGTGACGGCGTTCGGCGAGACGCCGAGGCCGGCGCAGAGACGCACCGCGGCACGAGCCGGAGCCGGCCAAAGCCACTTCGTAACGATATCGGTGATCCCCTTGTAGGCCCCATCGAATAGATGCCGCTCCAGCGCCGCGCGATCGTCTTGCTTCACCGGCAGCAGAAGCGGCGGCTCGGCCTTGCGCAGGGTCTCGTTGAAGGCGGGAGACAAGGCCGCCGCGCTCGTCTCGGCAACACCGTCCGGCACCTCGGCCCGCGATCCGTCGAGGTAGGCGATCGTGTCCGCGGCGAGCGCAAGCGGTACATGCGCCGCCACCGGCGTCCGCTGGCGCATCACCACCACCGGCACGTGCGCCAGCAGATCGGCGATGGTTCGCTGCTCGAAGAGCCAGTCGGCGCGCAGCAAGAGTATCCTGCCGGCCGCGGTCGTTGCAGCGCCAGCCGGCGCGATATCGGTGACGCCCACCGCCGCGAGCTGCCGGCGCAGTCTCTCGAAGGCGGAGAGCCCCCAAAGCGGTACAGTACATTCGCCGACCACTCTCGCCGCTACGCCCAAACTCGTGCCTGGTTGCTCCATCGATCGATGTCCTTCCGCCGCACCCCAACGTGCGCCTCGCGCTCTCCTCAGCGCAGTTTTTGGAACCGCCAGACGCCAATTACGAGCGCCGCGAGGCCGGGCGCCGTGGCGCCGAAAAACGGCGGCAACTGATACACCAGGGCAAACGTACTAAAAGTTTGATTGAACATATGAAAGCCGACGCCGGCCAGCGCGGCGATCACGCTGGCGCGACCGTGCCTTCGCTGCGCGACCGAACTGAGAACGAGAGGCATGGCGACGACGATCATCACCAGGGCCACAGCCGGCGTTGTCAGCCGCTTCCAGAGCGCAAGATCGTAGCGGTGGGTCAACAGGTGCTGGCGCCGCAAGCTGGCAATCGTCGACCGCAGCTCAGACAGCGAAAGATCCTCTGCGGGCAGGAGCAGCGACCGCAAGTCCCGCGGCCGCGGCAGGCCACTCCACGGTGCGCTCGATTGGTGTCGCAGCGCCACAGTGTCCTCGTCGATCGTGGTTTCGACCACGTCCTCAAGCTGCCAGCCTTCGGCCGTGGGCCGGCCGCTGCGCGCGAATATGTAGCGGCGGAGGCGATTGTCGACATCGAACTCGTAGAGAAACAGGTCGCGCAGGGTGCCGTCGCTGAGGGGACTGCGGACGTTGATCACCGACGAGTCCGAACGGGTCCACAACCCAGTCGCCGAGGAGAGCGCCCGTCCGCCGGAGACGGCGACGACGCGCTGGACGTGCGCGCTGCGCGCCATTGGCGCGGCGATGAACTCCGCGAAGAGCATCATCGCCACTCCGGCCAGTGCGGTGGTCTGCAGGACGGACGCGGCCAGGCGCAGGTAAGAAACACCGCACGCTTGCATGGCGACGAGTTCGCCGTGCACGGCCAACGAGCCCAGAGCGAGGACGCAACCAACCAGGGCCGCGCTGGGAAAGAGTTCGAAGGACTCGGACGGCAGGCGGAGCAAAACGAATCGGACCGCGTCGCCAACGCCATAGGAGCCCTGGCCGACGCTGCCCAGCTCCTCCATCAGCCCGATGACCGAAAAGATCAGCACGAAGCCGCCGAGCGCCAGGGAGACGTTCACCGCGATGGCTTGCGCGACGTAGCGATCAAGCAGCTTCATGACTGGCGCCATCCGGGTGGCGAGAAGGCGATCCCACTCCTCTGGCTGGCGAGCAGCGCCGCCCAGCCGCCGTGCAGGATTGCACTCTGTCGCAGCAGCAGGCTGACGGCGAGAACGAAGAACACTCCGTGGATCAACAATAAACCGGGAAGCGGCGGCAACAGCCCATCGATGATCCAACGCTTGCCGGTGCCGAGGACCTGTCGGTATACCACATAGGTGAGAATAGCGACGAAGACCCGCAAGCCCATCGCGTCGCCGGCGCGCTGCGGACACAGCGCCAAAGCCAACAGACCCAATACCAGGGTCGATAACGGCATCGCCAGGCGCCACTGCAACTCGGCAGAGCTCGCGGCCAAGGGCGATCGCCACAGCGCACCGACCGCCATCTCCTCTTCCTCGATCTCGATCTCGCTCTCGAGCAGCGGATAGGCCGTCACGTAGCTGACATACTCGGTAAACTCCTGCTCGTCTGTGTCGAGCGCAAAATCGTACCGCCGCCCTTCGTACAGAGCGAGCAGACGGCGGTTGCCGGAAGGATCGGTCTGCTCCTGGGCGCGCTCCGCGAAGTGGATCGAAAGCAATCCGCCCTCTCTCTGTTGTAAGAAGACGTCCTCGAGAATCCGCGCGTCTTGCGCCGACCGCCGTGCCGCGAAGAAGACCTGCTCGCCGCTCCAATCGAGTTCGTAGAAGCGCCCCGGGCGCATCTGGTCGGTGCCGGCCGCCACCGTGGCTTCGGCCTTGGTCTGCAGATAGAGCGTCGCCGCCCACGGTCGGCCGAAGATTGCCAACAGGCCTATGACGACCGCGGCCGCGATGCAGATGGGTGCAACCGAACTGTAGATGCGCGCGCGAGAGACGCCGCAGGCCTGCAATGCCTCGAGTTCGTGATTCTCGCTCAGGCGCGTCATCGCCAGGAGAACCGCCAGGTAAAGCACCGACGGCAAGAGCGACGGTAGCGCCATCAGGGTGCGCAGTGTCAGCAGCTTGGCGATGACACCGATCGGCAGCGCCGCCTCGGTCAGTTCGGCCAGCAGCAGCGCGCTGCGGCGCACGAGGAAGACGCCGAGAATCAGCAGGAAGATTCCTGCGATGTATGCGAATATCTCGCGGCTGAGGTAGCGGGTGAGCAGGGGCATGAATTGATTGGTCCGTTCGAACCTGCGCAACGCTCGTCGTCAGATCGAAACAGCTAGCAATGGATTCTCAGAGCGCCGTGCGCCGAACGACGCTTAGCTCGGCGTCGAGTTCGAAGATCCACGGCTGCGCCGTGGCGAGGCGCGGTAGTCGCCTGCTGCTGCCTCCTTCGAGATGCCGAATGAGTCCGCGCAAGAGGTTGTTGTGGGCGACGATGAATACACACGCGCCGGTTCGCAGAAGCGGCGCGACCTCGTCGCCCCAGAGCGGCAAGAGCCGGCGCAGCGCGTCGGCGACGCTCTCGCCGCGCT
>JBGTMF010000410.1:0-11678 GCA_041743795.1 Thermodesulfobacteriota bacterium
GCAGGCGTCGCCCGAACCGGCGCGACACAACGTGCCGACCGTCGTCACGACGTCCGCCGGGCAAGCCTGCCCCGGCGTTCCCGTACACTGTTCATCCGGGTCGCATGAATCGCCCGAACCAGGGCGGCACACGTTGCCCGCGTTGCCCGGCGCGTCGTCGGCCGGACAAGTCTGGCCGGCGGTGCCCGTACACGTCTCGTCGACGTCGCAGGCGTCGCCCGAACCGGCGCGACACAACGTGCCCACCGTCGTTACGACGTCCGCCGGGCAAGTCTGCCCCGGCGTTCCCGTACACTGTTCATCCGGATCGCAGGAATCGCCCGAACCAGGGCGGCACACGTTGCCCGCATTGCCCGGCGCATCGTCGGCCGGACACGTCTGGCCGGCGGTGCCCGTACAGGTTTCGTTCAAGTCACAGGCGTCGCCCGAGCCAGTACGACACAACGTTCCGACCGCGGTAACGACATCGGCCGGACACGCCTGCCCCGGCACACCGGTGCACACTTCGTTCGGGTCGCAGGAGTCGCCCGAGCCGGTACGGCATACGTTGCCCGCTTTGCCCGGCGCATCGTCGGCCGGGCAGGCTGCAGCACTGCCGGTGCAATTCTCGTTCAGATCACAGGCGTCACCGGAGCCGGGGCGGCAAACGGTGCTCCCCGGTAGGAAGCCATTGACTGGACAAGTCGCGCTGGCGCCCGTGCAAGTTTCAGCAACGTCGCAAACTCCGGCCGAGGCACGACATGTCTGCCCGACCGCACGGTAGGTGCAGGTCGATGTACAGCAGGAAGTCGCACTGCCGTTGAGGCCGCCCAGGTCACATTGCTCCGGACTGTCGACGACGCCGTCGCCGCATGAGGAGTAATAGAACGCCAGGTCGACGCGGCTCAGACAGCCCCCGCCGCCGGCGCTCGCGTGCGTCGGATTGTAGATGTCGTCGCAGATCTCGCCCGCGAAGTGCGGCGTGCTGCCGGAGATGCGGACGTTGAACGTGAAACTGCTGCCGCTGTCGAGGCGGAATACCCGCTCGATGGCGCCGTTGGCGTTGCTGGCCGGGACGCCGCCGGTAGCAATAACCGTTGCCGATCCCGCGGTGCGGGTAATGGTAAGCGTCTGCGACACCGTATCCGTGCCGTAGGCCGGGGCGAGGATCAGCGCCGTGATGCTGCTCGAACTCGTATAGCTGATCGACGAGGCGGTGCTGCCGGAGAACGTCGTGAAGAGCTCGCCGCCGGTGGGTCCGCTACCGTCGGTCGCCGAACCGTTGACGATCGTGTTGTTCTTGATGCCGATATACACCCGGGTATAGGCGGGCAGGTTGACCCCGGTACACGACACGGTCGCGCCGGTCCCCAAAGTCGGAGTACCGCTGCTCACCGTGCAACTGCCGCCGAGCGGCAAGGTGTAAACGGGCCCGCCACTGATCACCAACGCCGCGGCGCCACTCACTCCAGCGAGTACCGCAAAGGTCGACAGCGCCGCTATGCGTGGCGCCCAACCGTTTCTCTGGCTTCTCGATGACTTCATCAACCGGGCCCCCCCTACCATGACCCGTGTGAGCCGTGGCTGCCGTGCGATCCGTGTGATCCGTGGCTGCCGTGCGATCCGTGGCTGCCGTGCGAGCCGTGCGAACCGTGGCTGCCGTGCGATCCGTGGCTGCCGTGCGAACCGTGTGATCCGTGGCTGCCGTGCGATCCGTGGGAGGCGTGCGACATGTGCTGCGCCAGCAACATCTTTTCGCTGTTCGGTTCCGTGCGCAGTGCCTGCGCCGCTTCCGACGCGTCCAACGCCGCTACCGGCTTGACCGCCTGTCGCGCTTCCGCCGGACTCAAAAAGTCCAGTGGTCTCTTGCGCAACTCGGGAAGCCCGTTCTTCTTCTGATCGCTCATGTTCCCCCCACGTGATTCGAACCGCCTACAGCCCCCTCTGCTCCCCTAAGCCGGCAGAAGGTTCAAAAGGAGGAAAGCCTAGCCTGTCCCCGCCCCCCGTAGTCAAGAGAATAAGCAAATGACACGGAACATTCTTGTGCATCAGTGCTCGGGACGCCCGCCAATTACGGCACCGATCCAGTCCGCACAGACGTCGGCTAGCTCGTCGAGCACCTCCTCCTGATTCCGACCGGACCGCTTCAAGACCTGGAAGGCATGGTCGCCGCCGGCGATGACATGCAGCTTGACCGGCCCCCTGAGTTCGTTGAGCACCGACTGCAAGTCATTGAGATTGCAGATAGAGTCCCGCGTCCCCTGAAGGAAGAGTAGAGGCGCCGCGACAGCCGTCAGGTGGGCACACCGCATCTTTTCGGGTTTGCCCGGCGGTTGCAGGGGATAGCCGAGCAAGACCAGACCGTCTGCATCGAGGCCGCCGGCGGCGATCTGAGTGGCAATGCGCCCGCCCATAGACTTGCCCCCAATGAAAAGCCGCGACGGGCGCAGGTCTTCGTCGACCCGCAGATGCTCGACGACCGAGCGGTAACACTCCTCTAGGACCGCGCCGCGGTCGGGAGCTCGCCGCCCGCGCTCGGTGTATGGGAAGTTGAATAGAGCGACGGCATGGCCGAGATGGGTCAGGCGATCCTGCATCGACGTCATGAACGGGTGCGCCATACCGGCTCCCGCACCATGGGCGAGAATGAGCAAGTGATTTACCCCGGGCCGGTACTGATCTGGCATCGAAACCACCGCGCTGACGGCGCCACCGCGCCCGTCCGGCAGAGTTCGTCTCACCCGCTGCATCGCTCTCCACCGCTCGGCCAACGACGGGTCGCTTCAGTGCGAGGCGACCAATCGCTGGCGCAGTGCGGCCGCGTATGCGGGAGCGTCACTCTCGTGCTTGAAGTAGATGAACACTTCGTCCCATGAAGATTCGACCATGCGAATCCGCTCCGCCGCGGCGCTCAGGGCCGCGTCGTCATATGCGGCGCGTCGCATGCGAAAGTAACCGAAGGCCGCGGTAGGCTCAGGCGGCACCGTTAGATCGTCGCGGTCGGTGACGCAAAGAGCACTGCCAAAGCGCCGCAGGCACTCGAAAACCTCGTCGTTGAACCAACTGGCGTTGCGAAACTCGAACACCACCCGCTTCTCCGGCGGCAGCTGGTGCAGGAAGTCCTCGAGTCGCGAAACGTCTCGCTTGAGAAACGGCGGCAGTTGAAAGAGCAGGGGCCCCAACTTGGCACCCAGCGCTGTCGCGTTCTCGCAGAAGTCGACGGCGATCTCGCCGGCGTCGCGCAACTGCAGGTCGTGCGTGATGCGGCGCGGAGCCTTGAGGCTGAAGGTGAAGTCGTCGCCGACATCTCTCGCCCACCCCTGCATCTGGCGCACCGACACAAAGCGCTGGAAGGTCTGCGTGATCTCCAGCGAATCGCAATGCGCCGCATAGAAGCGCAGCATTTCCTCCTCGGCCATTTCCTGCGGATAGAAACCGCCCCGCCACTGCTTGTGGTTGTAACCGGAAGTTCCGATCCAGAATCTGGTCATGAGAAGCGGGCTGTCTATCACGACGCTTCGAAGCACCACAACGAGAGTACTCGCGGCATGGCGACGGCGTACGCCCGCCCGCGCGACGCCGCTAACCGACCGGCGGTGAGTCGACTTCTCAGGCCGATTCAGGCAGGTTCGGAGGCCTTACCGAATCGGCTTGGACGGACGAATTCCGGCGATAGCCGGTCGTTCCGCCCGACATCTCAGAATCATCCCGCGGAGGTTTTCGATGGACCCAAATCGCGCGCTGCTGGCGAAAAACGATGCCGACCTGTACGCCGCCCTGATCGGCGAAGAAGCCAGGCAGCGAAGCGGCGTCGAACTCATCCCCTCGGAGAACTACACGCACCCGGAAGTGCTCGCGGCGCTCGGCTCGATCTTCACCAACAAGTACTCGGAAGGATACCCGGGCCGGCGCTATTACGGCGGGCAGGAGTTCACCGACATCATCGAGAATCTCGCCCGTGAGCGGGCCTGCTCGGTATTCCGCAGCGAGCACGCCAACGTCCAGCCGCTATCGGGATCGCCGATGAACCAAGCCGCCTATTTCGCCTTTCTCCAACCCGGCGACACGGTGCTGGCGATGGACCTATCGCACGGCGGCCACCTGACGCACGGCGCGCCGGTGTCGCATATGGGGCGCATCTTCAACTTCGTTCGCTACAAGACCAATCCGGACGACGAGGGCCGCATCGATTTCGACGAGGTGAGACGGATGGCGATTGCTGCCAAGCCGAAGATCGTCCTCTGCGGGTACACCTCCTATCCGCGCGACTACGACTACGACGAGTTCAAGCGGATCGCCGACGAAGTCGGCGCGCTGACGATGGCCGACGTCTCGCACATCGGCGGGCTCATCGCCGGCGACGCAATGCGCAATCCGATGGACTACGGCTTCGACATCATGACGACCACCACCCACAAGAGCCTGCGCGGCCCGCGCGGCGGGATGATTCTGTGCAAGAAGAAATACGCCGCGGAAATCGACAAGTCCGTTTTTCCGGGCCTGCAGGGGGGGCCGCACATGAACGTCATCGCGGCAACCGCCTACACATTGAAGGTGGCGGCGACGGACGGGTTCAAAGAGTACGCCAAAACGGTGCTGACCAACGCCAAGGTATTGGCAAAGACACTGATGGACGATGGCGGAGTTCTGGTCACAGGGGGTACCGATAACCACATGATGGTGCTCAACACCGTCGCCAGCGTCGGTCTCGACGGCAAGGAAGCTGAGCGCGTGCTCGACGCGGTGGCCATCACCACCAACAAGCAGATCATTCCCGACGATCCGAATCCCCCGCTGCGGCCGAGTGGCATTCGCATCGGCACACCGGCGGCGACGGCGCGCGGCATGGGCGCAAAGGAAATGGTGACGCTCGGCGGCTGGATCATGGACACACTGCGCCACGCCAAGGACGAGGCGTTCCTCGCCAATCGCAGAGCAGAGGTGGAGAAACTCTGCCAGACATTCCCCGTGCCCGGCATCGAAGAGTGACGCGCCGGCAAGCCGCATCGAGCGTGTCGACGACCGCATGAACGCGCGCAGCGACCACGTCGCCGGCAAGGAACCCGAGTGGGCGAGCTGGCCGGACAAAAAGCTGCTCGACCTGCGTTTTCGCGATCTCAAGCTGGCGATCCCGGGAACTGCGATCGAGACCCGCATCCAGCAGCTGCACCGCGAGTTGCAGGAGTTGGGGTTCAAGTTCAAGCCGTTCTTCTGGCTTTCGACCGAATGGTTCACGCCCGACGGAGTTCCCGGATGCGCGGTGCCGTTCTACCTGATCCACCCTCGCCTTGCCGAGTTGGAGTTGCGGCAGGTGGGCGAGGTCGAGGGCGGCACGGCGGAGTGGTGCATGCGGATTTTGCGTCACGAGACCGGCCACGCCATCGACAACGCCTACCACCTGCGCCGCCGCAAACACCGCCAGAAGCTTTTCGGTTCGTCGAAAGTGCCGTATCCCGAATTTTACGAGCCGCGCCCGTACAGCCGCAGCTATGTCCTCCACATCGAACCCTCGTATGCGCAGAGTCACCCCGACGAGGATTTCGCCGAGACGTTTGCAGTGTGGATGACACCGCACTCGAACTGGCGCCAGCGCTACGCCTCCAAGCCGGTGATGAAGAAGCTCGAGTACATGAACGAGCTGATGGGATCGCTGCGCGGCATGCCGCCGATCAATACGCGGCGCGAGCAGGTCGAACCGCTGCGCGAGTTGGAGACGACGCTTCGCGAACACTATGCCTTGCGCCGAGAACGCTACGGGGCGGGCGGTGACAAGAGCTATGATCGCGACCTCAAGAAACTCTTCCCGCGCAAGGTCGAAGACCCCACCGGAACCGATTCGGCGGACCGCTTCATCGCCAGCATCGACAAGCGGGCGTTCGCCAAAGTCACCCGCTGGACGGGTGAGCCGCAGTACCTGATCAAGAACGTCCTCGAGGACCTACGAGCGCGCTGCCGCCATCTCGGACTCGGCATTGACCCGCAGGCCACCGACACCGAGGAGAACTTCCGCCTGTACCTGACGGCGCAGACGATCAAGTACGTGATGAAGGGAAGAAACCGCGAATGGCTGTGAGGAACTTGCGCGTCCTCGCGGTGATGCACGACGCCATGGTCCCACCACAGGACGTCTCGACCTTCAACCTCACCGAGGTCGACTGGAAGATGGAGTTCGACGTCACCGTCACGCTCGCCAACATGGGACACGAAGTGCGCTGCGTCGGCGTCGACAACAAGCTGCACGTGGTGCGCGAGGAAGTCGAGCGGTGGAAACCCCACATCGTCCTCAACATGGTCGAGGATTTCTACAACATCCCGACGTTCGACGTGAACTTCGTCGGCTACCTGGAACTCCTGCGTGTTCCCTACACGGGGTGCAACCCGCGCGGCTTGCTGCTGGCGCGCGACAAGGCGTTGTCGAAGAAGATCCTCGCCTATCACGGAATACCCATCCCCGATTTCCAGGTATTCCCGCAGTCGCAGAACCCGCGTCTCCATGCGGCGTTGGCGTTTCCGCTGATCGTCAAGGCGCAGGTCAAAGAATCCTCGGCGGGGATCTCGCAGGCCTCGGTCGTCGATAGCGACGAGAAGCTGCGCGAGCGCGTCGACTTCATGCATCAGCAGATCGGCGGCGACGCGGTCGCCGAACAGTACATCGAGGGCCGCGAGATCTACGTCGGCATCATCGGCAATCACAAGCCACACGCCTTCCCCATCTGGGAGATGCAGTTCGGCAACTGGCCCGACAACGCCCCGAAGATCGCGACCGGCAAGGTGAAGTTCAACTCGGCCTACCAAAAGAAGCGCGGCATCATGACCGCGCGCGCCACGGATATTCCCAAGAGCTTGGCGTCGAAGATCCGGCGTGCCTGCCTCGACTCGTATCGCGCCCTCGAACTGAGCGGCTACGCCCGCATCGACGTCCGCCTGACGCCGGACGGCCGGTTCTATATCCTCGAGGCCAATCCCAACCCGCAACTGGCATTCGGCGAAGATTTCGCCGAGTCCGCCGAGCACGATGGTCTTTCGTACGAAGATCTTCTGCAGAAGATCATCAATCTCGGCCTGCGCTATCGCCCCGACCACAGGGGTTGATTCCGGTTGCGGCACCGCAGCGCGGCGCCGCTGCTCCGGACTCCCCTCCCCCGCGGCGGGCCGAGGCAATGCGACCGCGCGATGGAATTGCCGCTGGGGAACTTTTCGCTGCGAGATTTATTCTCTAAAAAATTGTCGATCGTCGGCAGCCTCGTTCGACACGACGGTGAGGCCGCCCGGCGCAAGCGTCGCCCGAACGCACTGTCGAATTGCGATGAGGAGTAAAGAATGAGCAGCGTGAGAGTATTGGTAGGCACCCGCAAGGGTGCGTTCGTCCTGACCTCGGACGGCAAGCGCGAACGGTGGGACGTCAGCGGCCCCCATTTCGGCGGCTGGGAGATCTACCACATGAAAGGTTCGCCGGCCGAGCCGAATCGGATCTACGCGTCGCAGGGAACCGGATGGTTCGGACAGCTGATCCAACGCTCCGACGACGGCGGCGTCACCTGGGAGCCCGTCGGCAACGAGTTCGTCTACGACGGCGTGCCCGGCACTCATCAGTGGTACGACGGCACGCCGCATCCGTGGGAGTTTGCCCGCGTCTGGCACCTCGAACCCTCGCTGGCCGACGCCGACACCGTCTATGCCGGTGTCGAAGACGCCGCCCTGTTCCGTTCCACCGACGGCGGGCTCTCCTGGCACGAGTTGGCGGGCCTGCGCGGCCACGGCTCGGGACCGCACTGGCAACCCGGCGCCGGCGGCATGTGTCTGCACACCATCTTGCTCGATCCGAGCAACCCGGCACGCATCTTCGTCGCCATTTCGGCCGCGGGCGCGTTTCGCAGCGACGATGGCGGCGTGACATGGCAGGCGATCAACCGCGGCCTGCATTCCGAGCAGATACCCGATCCAACGGCCGAAGTCGGGCACTGTGTCCACCGTATCGCCATGCATCCGTCGCGGCCGGCGGTGTTGTTCATGCAGAAGCACTGGGACGTCATGCGCAGCGACGACAGTGGCGATTCGTGGCACGAGGTCAGCGGTAACCTGCCGACCGACTTCGGGTTTCCCATCAGCGTCCACGCCCACGAGCCGGAGACGATCTACGTCGTTCCGATCAAGAGCGACTCGGAGCACTTCCCTCCCGATGGCAAGCTGCGCGTCTACCGCAGCCGCACCGGCGGCAACGAATGGGAGGCTTTGACCAACGGACTGCCGCAGCGCGACTGCTATGTGAACGTGTTACGCGACGCGATGGCCGTCGATTCGCTCGATTCCTGCGGCATCTACTTCGGCACGACCGGCGGGCAGGTATACGGTTCGGCCGACTCCGGCGACACCTGGAGCCCGATCGTCCGGGATCTGCCCCCGGTGTTGTCGATCGAGGTTCAGACTCTGCCATGATCCGCGTCGTCCTGCCGGCGCACCTGCGCAAGCTGGCGCACGTCGACGACGCGGTGGAGCTCAACATCAGCGGGCCGGCGACGCAGCGCAGCGTCCTCGACGCACTCGAGGCGCGCTTCCCGGCGCTGCGTGGCACGATCCGCGACCAGGTTACGTTACGCCGCCGCCCATTCGTGCGATTCTTCGCTTGCGGAGAAGACCTTTCGCACGAAGGGCCCGACACCCCCCTGCCGCCGGCCGTAGCCAACGGTGCCGAACCGTTCCTGATCATCGGCGCAATGGCCGGCGGTTGATCCACCGCAACGCCGCAACACCCCGTCGCCCAACCGCCGCCGGAGAATCCTCGGCGGCGAACTTCCCCTCCGTCCTCGCCCCTACTTGATTCTGAAAACGATTTTCAATATCAGAAGCGGGCCGACGGCAGCCAGGCGCATAAGACCGAGCGGCCGCCATTAACGACGGAGGGGAAATAATGGGCGAGAATTTGAAGAAATCGACGTACGTCGGGATGCGGGCGGCGATCCTGGCAATTGCGGGCGCCGGGATGCTGGCGGCACCGTCAGCGGCGGACGAGGCCGGCGGAGAACCCGCGGAGAAGATCGAGCGGCCGGGCACGCCGTACCAGATGCCGGCGCTCACTGTCGTCGGCTCGCCGGAGCGAGCTTTCCAGATGCCGGGCTCGGCGACGGTAATCGGTCCGGAAGAAATTCGAGAACAGTCCTACGCCGACGTCAACCGCGTCCTGCGCCGAGTTCCCGGCGTCTATCTGCGCGAGGAGGATGGCTTCGGTCTGTTTCCGAACATCAGCTTGCGCGGCGTCGACACCACCCGCAGCGCCAAGGTGACTGTCATGGAAGACGGTGTCCTCACCGCGCCGGCTCCGTACGCCGCGCCGGCCGCCTACTACTCGCCGACGGTCGCCCGCATGAGCGCCGTCGAGGTGCTCAAAGGTTCGAGTCAGATCCGCTTCGGCCCGCACATCACCGGCGGCGTGATCAACTACCTGTCGACGCCGATCCCGACGACGCCGACGGCATACCTGAGGACACTCTACGGCCAAAGAAACGAAGTGCGCGTGCACGCCTATGGCGGCGACACCATCAGCGGCGACTGGGGCAGCCTCGGCTATTTGCTCGAAGGCTTCTACCGGCAGAGCGACGGGTTCAAGAAGATCGACCGGACTGCCGATTTTCGCGACGGAAATCGGACCGGCTTCTCGCTCGGCGAGCCGATGCTCAAGTTGGCCTACGAACCGCCTTCGGATCTCTATCAGCGATTCGAGGTGAAGGTTGGCTATAGCGACATCGACGCGGACGAGACCTATCTGGGACTCAGCAACGATGACTTTCGCGCCGATCCCGACCGGCGCTATTCCGCCTCGCGCTTCGACAACATCCAGTCCGAGCACACGCGCTCGTTCCTGCGCCACACCATCGCGCCGGTCGACCAAGCCAGCCTGACGACGACACTCTATTACAACAAGTTCCGCCGCAATTGGTTCAAACTGCACGACATCGCCATCGCGGACGGCGACAGCCTGCGCAATGTCGATCTGTCGCAGGCGCTGGCCGGGAGCGATGAAGGATTGCCCCTCGACGTCTTGCGGGGCGACGCGCCAGGCTCACTGCGGGTGCGCAACAACGACCGCAAGTACTACGCCTACGGCGCCGATCTCGTCTTCGACTACAATCTCGATGCGGGGCCCACCGTGCACGATTTCGTCAGCGGACTGAGATTCCACACCGACCGCGAGCGCCGCTTTCAGACCGACGAGCGTTTCCAGCAAGAAGCCAACGGCACCATCTCGTCGCGCACCGTCGGCACCGCCGGCGCCGCCGGCAACCGCCGCGAAGAGACGCGCGCCCTGGCGATGTTCGTTCAGGACACCATCTCCATCGGCGCACTGTCGATCACACCGGGAATCCGCTGGGAACACTTGTGGCTGGAGTCGGACGACTACGGCTCCAACCCGGTGTTCGCGGCGGAACGCGAACTGGACCTGCTCGCCGGCGGGATCGGCGCGACCTATCAACTCGATCCCAAGTGGATGCTGTTCGGCGGCGTGCACCGCGGCTTCAGTCCGCCCGACCCGCGCGCCGCGACCAACAACCGACTCGGAGCGGAGACCAACATCGCCACCGAGTTTGGCGCGCGTCACACCGACGAGCGCAACGCCTTCACCGCCGAAGCGACTGGTTTCTACACGCGCTTCGACGACCTCATCGTCATCCAGAACATCGGCGGTACCGGCACCGGCGACTCGGAAAATGTCGGCTCGGTCGACAGCACCGGTCTCGAACTCGCCGCCTCCTACGACCCCGGGGCCGCCCGCGGCTGGAGCTTCCGCAACCCCTACTTCCTCAGCTTCACGTACACCTATGCGGCACTCGCCAATGACTCGGATTCCGGCGATCCGGAATCGATCTTCGCAGGCGGCAAGAAGGGCAATCGAGTGCCGTATATTCCGGAGTTCGCGCTCAACTTCGGCTCGAGCATCGAGTTCGATCGCGTCGAGTTTTCACTCATCGGAACCTACATCGACTCCACCTACACGACGGCCAGCAACACCAGCCAGCCGATCAACCAAGCGGGCGATCCGGATGCCCGCTTCGGCGAGACGGACAACGCATTCCTCCTCGACCTCAGTACCCGCTACCAATTGCTCGAGAACGTTTCCGTCATCGCCGGCGTGCAGAATGCCTTCGACAAGCGCTACGTCGCTTCCCGCCACCCGCACGGCGCGCGGCCCGGGCAACCGATCTTCGGCTACGGCGCCGTTGAAGTGGCGTTCTAGCCAAACGGCCATCGGCGCGGGGCGGCGAAGGGTTCGCCGCCCCGCGCTTGAGTCAACAAAGGGTTTGCGCCGCGGACCTGCCGCGCTCTTGGTTGAGTCGGGCGGGCCGCCGCCACACCGCGGTCGATGCCACCTCCTCCGTCCCGCGTCAGCGCAGGCGGAAGTCGATGGGAATGACGAACTCCGGCTGCGCCAGCGAATAGTCGGCCGGCAACGCCGGCAGGGGGTTGGCGCGCTCGATCATCTGCAGGACGGCGCGGTCGAGGATCCCATGCGCACTGCTCTTTTCTATGCGGTAGGCGAGAACCCGACCGCTGCGATCGACGCGAAACCAGAGGACGGCGCTGCCTTCGAGGCGCTGCCGTCGCGCCGCCAGTGGATAGGTGCGATGGCGCTCCAGCCAAGCACGGACCTCCGCGACATACGCCGCCGACAAGGCCGGATCGGGGCCGGCGCCAGAGCCCGGACG
>JBGTMF010000411.1:0-4085 GCA_041743795.1 Thermodesulfobacteriota bacterium
CCTCGTAGGCCCGCGACCCGTCCTGTGCGAAGAAGTCGTCGAGGAGGTGCTTGACCGCGTCCGGCCATTGGTCGATCGGGAGTGGGCGGTTCAAGCGGCGCGACGCCGCGAAAAGCTTCTCGCAGAGGTCCGCGAGCTTGCCGAGCGCATCCGCGCCGTCGCCCTCGACGTCGCCGTACGGGGCCACGTCGGCGTAGTCAGCGGCCTCGTCGTCGCCCATCGCGTAGCCGAGAAAGAGTCGCCGCAAGCCGAACGCCCAGGTATTCTGGTCGATCGCCAGCTGCCCCTGCTCGGCGCGATGCGCGGCGTCGATGCCCCAGCGAATCGCGACGCGCTCGACCCACTCGCGCACGATCTCGATTTCCTCCTCGGCCAGTTCAAACCGCCGCCGCAGCGGCTCGAGACGCAACAGGTCGACGACCTGGGCCGACGTCATCCGCCCGCGCAACACACCCAACACTTCGCGAAACGCCTCGAAGGTCGTGTTCGCCGCGGCCGGACCGCGGTCGGCGATCCGGTACGGGATGTCCGGCCCGATCTCGCCCGCCTCGAAGACCGCCTCGATGAACGGCGCGTACGCCTCGATGTCCGGGGTCATGACGATGACGTCGCGCGGTTGCAGCGCCGGATCGCGCTCGAACAAGTCGCGCAACTGGTCGTGCAACACCTGAACCTCGCGCATCGGGCCGTGGCAGGAGTGCACCGCGATCGAGTCGTCAGCGGGCGCCAGCGGCAGCGCCGCGTCGTTGGAGTCTCCGCCGCGGCGGATCAGGTGCAGCATGTCCGATTGCAGCACAGCGAGCATCGACGGGGCGGTTTCGCCGGCGGCCGGGTCGACATAGGATTCGCCGTCGGTGTACGCGGTGTTCGCTTCGAGAACCGCCTGGAACTCGCGTCCGAGGCGGCCGAGCGATGCGAGGAGCCGGTTGCCCTCCGCGCTCGCCAACTGCTCCTCGAGCGCGACACCCTCTTCGCTGCGATCGCGATCCAGCCACTCCCGCACCAGGTCGCGACGCGCGCGCAGATCGCCCCAGTACTCGCGCGACGGACTGAGGATGAACAGATGCACGTCGGTCGCCGCGGCGATCGCCGCGAACACCTCGAGGTACCGCGGCGCGAGCGTCGACACGCCGAAGACGGAGATACGTTGCGGCAAGCCGTCCACCGCGCCGCGGCGCAGTCTGCGGATGAGTTCGTCGGTCTGCGCGGCGACGTGCACGGTGCCGAGGTCCGCCAGAAGGTGCCGCCACAGCACGCTCTGCCAGGCACCGTCACAGCGCGCTTGCCACGCCGCGATCACGTCAGGCCGAAACACGGCGTAATCCTCGAAGGTGCGCGCGATCCGCCCGGCCAACGACAATAGGCGTCCCTCGCCCTGCTCGCGGGCGAGGTAGCGGGCCAACGGCGCGAATGCCGACTCGCCCAGGTGCTCGGGCAGTCGGGCCGCGATCGCCCAGGAGACGGCCGCCTGTTCGAAGCGCGACAGCGCGTCCGCGTCCGCGCCGAGAGACTTCTCGAAAAGGTCGAGCAGGTAGCGTCGCGGAAACGGAAAGGCCGGGTTGGCCCATACACCGAACCGCCGCGCCAGCTCCATCGACAGCCAGCGCTCCATGCCGCGCCCCTGGACGATGATCGGCTCCGGGTCGAACGGCCCCGGTGGACTGGCGGCGATCACATCACCTAGAGCGGCGACCAGGCTCTCGGCACGGTTGCTGCGGTGGACAAACAGCATCAACCACCGTTCAACGCTGGGAAAGAGCCCGCGATTCGCGTCCAGAGGATCACCGCACTGGCGGTCGGATCGCCGCTCGCGACCCCGTGGCTGAACAACCCCTCGGGCTCGAGCACGCCCGAGTCATCATCCTCCCCACACGCCGTGACCCACGCGGTCATCGGCAACATGCCGGCCCCGCCGCAAGCCGCAGCACGTCCCGCCTCGCTAGCTTCACCCCTCGCCCCTCCTGCGCACGGGGCTTCATAGCAATCGCGGCGGCGGATTCCCAACCGTCCGCGCCGACGGACACCAGCCGCTGTCAGGCAACTGCGGGCTCTTCCCGAGGCGGGGGTGCCGGTCGACTGCGGGACCTCTCACTCCACGTCACGGACTCATCGACACGATCGTGCCCATGTTCTTCTCGCGCGCAGCGACCGGGTCCTGTGACAGACATGTGACTGGAGACGACTGGGAAAGGGAGGGGCCACCTTGATGCAGGCTTGCGTGAACCCGGAGGGTTCGAAGCGGTTAGCCGGTGGTTGAGCGAAGCGATACCACCGGGTCCTGTGACAGAAATGACCGCACCCCGAAAGGGGTGCCAGATATCGGTCCGGCAGGATCACCCTCCGTGACTTCGACCTATCCGAGCCTTCATTTCCACTGGAGTCGCGTATGATCCGAAGTCCTAGACTGAGCCGATGCTCGGAGGGGGGCTCTGGCATGGCTGGCACCCCTTCGGGGTGCGGTTGGGTGGTGGGGTTTCTCCCAACCGGTGGTACCGCTTCGCTCAACCACCGGCTAATCTCTGCCATCCCTTCGGGATGCCGCGCGCTTCTGTTCGTATCCAGCACGCGAGTTGTGGGTAAGCACAGCGTATACGAGGGAATCGAATAACAAGGACGCGCGGCTGATCACCCGGACGTTGGACGGATCGGATTTCCGAAGGGGATGCAGTTGCGATCCAGAACGACCCGAGAGCAAGACTCGGGAGGACCGCCTCACGAAGAGTTTCGCGTTTGTCGTTGAACGGGACCCGGAGACGGGGATCCTCGTGGTTTACGTCCCGGTTGGCCGGGTGCGCACTCGCAGAGGGCAGACATCGAAGAGCTACAGACGAACCTGCGTGAGGTCATCGAGATACCGCTCGAAGACGGTGCCCCCAACCTCTCTTCAAAGCTAGGAGAAAGCGCCCGGCAATGAGACGTGGCGCCGTACGTAGTGTCCGTCGGCGTACACTCCCTGCTCGACGTCGACGTGGAAGTCCGGACAGCGCGCCAATAGCTCTTCGAGCACGACGCGCGCCTGCAGTCGCGCCGCTGCGGCTCCGATGCAGTAGTGGGTGCCGTAACTGAAGGTCAGGATCTTGTTGATTTTGCGATCGATGTCGAGCTCTTCGGCCGTGGCGCCGAATTCGCGCGGGTCGCGAGTGGCGGCCGCGTAGCCGAGCAGCACTTTCTTACCGGCCGGGATGGTGACGCCGTGCAGTTCGACGTCGCGCGTCGCCGTCCGCGCCAGGTTCTGCACCGGCGAGGTCAGGCGCAGCAGCTCCTCGACGGCGTTGCCGATGCGCTGCGGCTCGGCGATCAGGCGCGCCCGCTGATCCGGGTGCTCGGTGAGCAGGCACGCCGAACCCGACAGCATACCGGTGACGGTATCGTTGCCGCCAGTCACCATGGTGAAAGCAAAGCCGAGAATGCGCGCCGTCGAAACGCGATCCTCGCCGAGTTGCACCAGCTGCGAGACGATGTCGTCACCGGGCTCGCGCCGGCGGCGCTCGATCAGTGCCGAGAAGTAGCCGAGCAACTCGCCGAACGGATTGCCGCTCCCCGTGGTCTTGCCGACTGCCGCCGCCTGAACGATCGCCTCGGTCCACCGATCGAACAGCGGCCGATCTTCCGCAGGCACGCCGAGATAGTGCGCGACGACGAAGCTCGGCAGCGGCTTGAACAGTTCGGCGACGACGTCGCCGCTGCCCATCTCCCGCAGCCGTTCGATCCGCTCGACGACAAAGCGTCGCACCAACGGCTCGATCTCCGCCACCTTGCGCGGCGTCAGATCGCGAGTCACCAGGGCGCGGAACTCGGTGTGCGCCGGCGGGTCGAGAAACACCATCGGCGTCGCTTCGCCCATCCCGGTCGCCTCGACCTCGCCGTAGATGACGGTGAGCCCGCGCGCCGAAGAGTACGTCGCCGAGTCGCCGGCCGCCGCCCAAACGTCGGCAAAGCGCGTCAGCACATAGAAGTCGCCGTCGGTGACGTGGTGCACCGGATCGGCATCACGCAGCGCCGCGTACATCGCAAACGGATCGCGCCAGGTTTTACCGCTGCACAACTCGAAGCAGGGACTTGCCATGCAAGTTCTTCTACCGCCC
>JBGTMF010000412.1:0-3937 GCA_041743795.1 Thermodesulfobacteriota bacterium
GAACCGGCACTGCCGCCGATCACCGAACTCAGCGTCGCCGCCGATATCGGCCAGCCCAACGCACCGTTGGTGCGCCATCGCCTCAACGACGAGGCGGTCGAGCTCAACGCTGCCGGACGGTTTGCCGAGGCGGCCGAGCGCCTGCGCGGCGCCCTCGGCGAAGCGCCGGGCGAGGAGGTTCTCTACAGCAACCTGGTGACGGTCCTGCGCAATTGGGCGGTTTCGGAAATCAACGCGGGGCGGCCAGCCCGCGCGGTCGAACTGCTGAGCGAGACCCTGGAGCACAGCGACGGCCCCGGGATTCTCGCCCTCATGGGAATCGCGCAGGAGCGCCTCGGCGCCTGGCACGACGCGGAGGAGACGCTGCAGCGCGCCATCCAGATGGGCACCAGCGATCCAATGGCCTTCGTCGCGCTCGGCCGCGTCTATCGCCAGCAGGGAGACCGCCAGGGAGCCGTTGAGATGTTCCAACGCGCTCGCGATTCCGGCGCGACCGGCGACGATTTTGACCTGATGTTGTCGCGCCTCGAGCGCGAGCTCGACGCTGAATGGGACTTCGTCGAACTCAGTACCCCACATTTCCGCCTGTCGTTCGCGCAGGGAGAAAACCACGCTGCGGCACAGATCGTCTCCGAGGTCCTCGAGGACGCGTATTTCGCTGTCGGCCGCAAGCTCGATTCATTTCCCGACACAGCGACGGAAGTCGTTCTCTACGCCAGTGAGGACTTCCACACCGTAACGCAAACGCCCGACTGGACGGGAGGCGTTTACGACGGGCGCATCAAGCTGCCGGTTCGCGGTATCACCGGCGGCAGCAAGCTTCTCGAGCGAACACTTCGCCACGAATACGCCCATGTCCTCGTCACCAAGATCGGCAACGGGCGCGTCCCGGTCTGGCTCAACGAGGGAATCGCCATCTGGGCGGAGGAAGAAACGGACGGCGAGCGCGTCGATTGGGCGCGCGAGATCATCGCCGGCGAGCGACTACTGACCCTGGCCGAGTTGGAGCCGCCGTTTACCGGTCTGCCGGCCGAACGCGTCCACGTCGCCTATGCGCAGAGCTATCTCGCCGTGCGGATGATCTTGGCCGAATACGGCGAGCGCCGCCTCCTCGAGCTGCTGCGAAGCTCGGGTTCGGGCACGCCGCTGGCAACATCCTTCGAACGGGTCCTGTCGATGCGACTTACGGCATTCGAGTCGGCCCTGATCCGCAAGCTGACCACCTGAGCACGTGGCAGCCGACGTTGCCTTCCGTGCAGCGGTGTGATTCCTTGCCGGGTTCAAACCAACCCTGGTAGGAGCCCCGAATTATGCCCGTGCAGGATGCCTTGGAGGCGCTCCGCAAACGTCATGCGGAGGCCGAGCTCGGCGGTGGTGAAGACCGTATCAAGAAGCAGCACGACGCCGGAAAACTCACGGCGCGCGAGCGCATCGACCGCCTTCTCGACCCCGGCACCTTCGTCGAGTTGGACAAGTTCAAGACTCACCGCTGTACCGAATTCGGCATGGACGGCAAGAAGACGCTCGGCGACGGCGTCGTCACCGGCTACGGCAAGGTCGACGGTCGGCACGTCGTCGTCTTTTCGCAGGATTTCACGGTGTTGGGCGGTTCGCTCGGCGAGGCCTTCGCGCAGAAGGTCTGCAAAGTCATGGACTTCGCAATGCGGCAGGGCTATCCCGTCATCGGCCTGAACGATTCCGGCGGCGCCCGCATCCAAGAGGGGGTCGCCAGCCTCGCCGGCTACGCCGACATCTTTTTGCGCAATGCCCTCGCTTCCGGCGTGGTACCGCAGATATCGGCGATCATGGGCCCCTGCGCCGGCGGCGCCGTGTACTCGCCGGCGATGACGGACTTCATCTTCATGGTGGAGAAGAGCAGCTACATGTTCATCACCGGTCCCGACGTCATCAAGACGGTGACGCGCGAAGAGGTGACGATGGAGGCGCTGGGCGGAGCCATCACGCACAACACCCGCAGCGGCGTCGCCGACCTGCACGTGCCGAGTGACGAGGAGTGTCTCTCCCGAGTCCGCGAATTGTTGTCGTACCTGCCGGCGAACAACACCGAGGATCCACCTTTTGTCGCCAGCAACGACGATCCACAGCGGCGCGACCCGGCGCTGAATGACGTCGTCCCCGAGAACCCCAACAAGCCCTACGACATCTCCGAGATCATCAACCGAGTCATCGACGACGGTCGCTTCTTCGAGATCCAGCGCGACTACGCAAAAAACATCGTCGTCGGCTTCGCCCGCCTCGGCGGCCGCAGTGTCGGAATCGTCGCCAACCAACCGGCTGTCATGGCCGGCTGCCTGGACATCAACTCGTCGATCAAAGCCGCCCGGTTCGTGCGCTTCTGCGATTGTTTCAACATCCCGATCGTCACCTTCGTCGACGTTCCCGGCTTTCTCCCCGGCACCGCCCAGGAGTATGGCGGCATCATCAAACACGGCGCCAAACTGCTCTACGCCTACTGCGAAGCGACTGTGCCCAAGGTGACCGTGATTACCCGCAAGGCTTACGGCGGCGCCTACGACGTGATGTCGTCGAAGCACATTCGCGGCGACGTCAACCTCGCCTACCCGTCGGCCGAGATCGCCGTCATGGGACCCGACGGCGCGGTCAACATCATCTTCCGCCAGGAAATCAAGGACGCCGGCAGCGATCCCGACAAGCGCGCCGAGTTGGTCGCCAATTACCGCAACGCGTTCGCCAACCCCTACAAGGCGGCCGAGTTGGGGTACATCGATGACGTCATCCTCCCCGAGGACACGCGCCCGCATCTGATCAATGCGCTCGATATGCTCAAGACGAAGCGCGACAGCAACCCGCCGAAGAAACACGGCAATATCCCCCTGTAAGACACTTCGGCTCGGCCGCACTGGATAGAGACCTGATGGGAACGCATCGCTTCAAGATCGAAGGCAAGAGTTTCGACGTCCGCGTCGGCACGCGAACCGGCAGCCGAGTCGACGTCACCGTCAACGGCGCGACCTACGCCGTCGAGGTCGAGGCGACGTCGTCATCACCTACTACCGTCGCATCACAAGTCGCCGCGCCGCATCTCTCCGCGCCTGTGGCCGCATCGTCGACCGCGCCGGCAACCGCCGGCTCCGGCGATGTAATGGCGCCGATCTCCGGCGTCGTGTTGTCGGTCGACGTCAAACCGGGCCAGCAAGTCGAACCGCACACCCGTGTGCTCGTTCTCGAGGCGATGAAGATGGAGAACGAGATATTCGCCGCCGTCAGTGGGACGATTACCCAAGTGCACGTGCAGCCACAACAGGAAGTGCGCGACGGCGACCTGTTGGTATCGATCAAGTCGAGCTGAGCAAAACCCGCCAGCCGCCGCTACGCAGCGGAACTCGCTTCGCTCGTAGGCAAGGGCATGGGCAAAGGCAAAGGCAAAGGCAAAGGCAAAGGCAAAGGGATGTGCGCGCTGCGCGCTCTCCACGCTGCTGAGCGTTTCTCATCTGAAAGATCCGGCGTCTCGCCGGTGGTATAGCTGACCTGGGACTTCGGCCCTTCCGTTGTCCCCCATCACCCCAGCTCCCCCATCACCCCGGCTCCCACGTCACCCCGGCGAAAGCCGGGGTCCACCTGGTAACCCGGATGGATGCCGGCTTTCGCCGGCATGACGGTGGAGATGGAGTAGTTTCCAATGCGAATGATCCGGCGTCCCGCCGGTGGCCCGGCTCACCTGAATGATCCGGCGCCGGGGGCGCGCTAGACTCAAACTCAACGCGGGACGCGGTTGAGTTGCTGCAGCCGCCCGGCGGTAGCCCAGGCGGACGCACCGGGCTCGCTGACCTCGGCGGTCGAGACCGCCACTCGTGCTTCCAGCGATAGCGCGAGACCGATGGCTGCGGCGATCGCATCGTCCATGCCGCCGTCCGCCGCCTCATTGGCACTCGCTGCCGTCGGCGCCACTGCTGCC
>JBGTMF010000413.1:0-3074 GCA_041743795.1 Thermodesulfobacteriota bacterium
GCGACTGGTGCGTACGGTCTCGGTACCGTCGGGGTGGAAGGTGGTTCGCACCCGGTCGCCGTTAGGCAATCGGGCCACATCGTACGCGGTCTGCCGCTCCACGCCCAGTTCCACGCTGGTCGCGAAGTCCACGCGGTGGCGAACGCCTCATCCGTCCGGTCCTCGCCGCCGCCGTCGTCGCCCTCGCCGGCCGCATGATGGGAGCTTACTAGGCAGCGCGACCCGGCGCCGGCGCCGCATCATTCGGATGAATGATCGGCACCGTGGATCGCGCGTAGCGCGCACATCCTATGCCTGTGCCTACACGTCCTACGAAGCCCGAAGGGCGAAGGAGGATGCCTCTGCCCTAGTGCGAAGCGGTTTTCGCCTGGCCGGAGGGGCAGGGCTGCCTTGGGCGACCGGCCATCCGCGCCGCAGCAACGGCTATACCTGCGCCTACAGTGCAGCCCTTGTTCCCCGCCCTCTCGCGTCCCCGCCCCGCGGCCTCTCAGTAAAGAATGACGCTGCGGTTGACTTCGCCGGCCTTCATCGCCTCGAAGGCGTCGTTGATGTCTTCCAGCTTGATCGTGCGCGAAATGAGTTCGTCGATCTTGAGCTGCTTGTTCATGTAAAGGTCGATCATCCTCGGCATGTCGCGGTTGAGATTGGCCGATCCGTAAAGCGATCCGACGAGCGACTTCTCTTCCAACGGCAATGACATTCCCGGCACCGAGACTTGCTGGTCGAAGCCCGGTACGCCGACGACGACCGCCGAACCGCCGCGCTTGACGGCGTTGAACGCCTGCGTAATCACCGGCGGCGCGCCGATCACTTCGAAGGCATAATCGACGCCGAGGCCGCCGGTCGCGTCCTTGATGGCCTGCACCGCGTCCGTGCTCTTGCCGTTGATCAAATGCGTCGCGCCAAAAACCTTCGCCTGCTGCAGTTTCGAGTCCAACAAGTCGACGGCGATGATCGCCGCCGCGCCGCACAGCGCGGCACCTTGGATGACGTTGAGCCCAACTCCGCCGCAGCCGAAAACGGCGACGGTGTCACCCGGCTCGATGCGCACGGTGTTGATCGCCGCGCCGACGCCGGTCATGACGCCGCAGCCGACCAGGCAGGCGCGGTCGAGTGGAACGTCGTCGCGGATCTTGATCGCCGCCGTCTCGCGCACCACCGTCTTCTCGGCAAAACAACCGACGCCGGCCATCTTGCCGATCGGCACCCCGTCCTTTTCGAAGACGTTGTCGGCGCCCGTCATCGCCATCTCGAATCCGGTCGGGCAGAGGTGCGTCTTGCCGGCTTGGCAATAGTGGCACTTGCCACAGTTCTGCACCCAGGCCAGCAGCACGTGATCACCCGGCTTCAGGCTCTTTACGCCGCTACCGACCGCTTCGACGATTCCCGCCCCTTCGTGGCCGAGCACGGCCGGCGGCGGAATCGGGATCTTGCATTCGATCACCGAGAGATCCGAGTGACAGACGCCGGCTGCGGTCACCTTCACCAACACCTCGTCTTCGCGCGGCGGGTTGAGGTTTACCTCTTCGATCGATAGCGGTTCATTGAATGCCCGCATGACGGCGGCCTTGACCATATTTTCCTCCTGACAGCGATGAGATGCGACCGAATGGCCGCTGCGAGCGTCCTACGACGAACGCCCACCCCGGTCAAATCCGCCAAGCGCCAGCGCGTGTCGTCACCGGTGGCGCACCGATATTGTCTCGCCTCCGACCACATGATCTGAATGATCCGATGCGTCTTGCCCCCGTTCTCCTGCTGCCTGCGACATTCCTTCTACTCAACTGCAGCTTCGTACGTGCCGCCGAAGGCGGATCGGAGGCGGGCGAACACGCCCCGGGACGTGCCACCACGCACCGGTCGTTTGCCGACGTCGAGCAATGGCAGGCCGTCTTCGACGACCCCAAGCGAGATGCTTGGCAAAAGCCTCAGGAAGTCGCTCGCGCCCTGCGCCTCAAACCGGGACAACGCGTCGCCGACCTCGGCGCCGGTACGGGATACTTCCTGCCGCACCTGGCGCGCACCGTCGGCGACCACGGCACCGTCTTCGCGGTCGAGGTCGAAGCAACCCTGGTCGCCCACCTGCGCCAGCGCGCGGAGGAAGGCGGCTTTCCACAGGTCGTGCCGGTACTTGCTTCGAAGGACACGCCGCGACTGCCGGCCGGACAGGTCGATCTGATCTTGATCGTCGACACCTTTCACCATCTCGACCACCGCGGCGAGTACCTCGGCAAATTGGCGCGCGCGCTTACGCCTCTCGGCCGCATCGCCGTCATCGACTGGCGCAAGGAGCCGCTGCCGGAAGGGCCGCCGCCGGACCACAAGCTGGCGCGTTCCCAGGTCGTCGAGGAAGTCAGCGCCGCCGGATTCGAACTCCTCGAGAGTCCCGACTTCCTTCCCTACCAGTACTTCCTGATCTTTCGCAAAACAGAAGCCACGAACTCCGCCCCCTGATTCCCAACCCCTGGCAATGATTCAGCTCGTCATCTTCGATTGCGACGGCGTCCTCTTCGATTCACGGCCGGCCAATGTCGCGTTTCACAACGCGGTACTGCGAACCCTCGGCCAGCCACTCCTCGACGCAGCCGGCGAGGATCTCGGTCACTACATGGCGGCCAGCCAACTCTACGACCATCTTTTCGGCTGCGGCACGCCGATGCGCGAACGCGCCGCGGCGGTCGCCAGATCTCTCGACTACACTCCGTTCTACGAGTTCATGCATCCGGTCGACGGTCTCTACGACATCCTCGAATCGCTCCATCCGCAGTACCGGCTGGCGATGGCTTCGAACCGCGCCCACACCGCGCGCGGGGTCGCCGCGCGTTTCGGCCTCGAGCGCTACCTAGGCCTGGTCGTCGGCACGCGCGACGTGCCGCGACCGAAACCCGCCCCCGACATGCTCGAACTCTGCATGCACCGACTCGGCGCCAGCCCCGCGACCACCGTGTTCGTCGGCGACGCCATCACCGACATGCAAGCCGCCCGCGCCGCTGCCATCCATTTCATCGGCGTTGGCGCGCACAGCGGAGTCGACAATCCGATCACCACGCTGCGCGAGTTGCCCGACCGACTGG
>JBGTMF010000414.1:0-10615 GCA_041743795.1 Thermodesulfobacteriota bacterium
GCGGTGCGGCGCGGCGGTTCGGAGCTGGACGAGGCGCTGCGGGCGGGGCGCCTGTCGCCGATCGTCTTCGCCCTGGTCGACGGGGACGGCCTCGGCTACGCGGCGACGCCGAAGGGGTTGCTGCCGTTTCATTCCTATTCCGAGGGGGTCCGTACCGCCTTCGAGGAACACCTCTTGGAGGCGGCGGAACTGGTGCGCGACGACGGCGGCCGCGTGCGCGCCCACTTCACGGTTTCGCCCGAGCACGTCGTCGCCTTCGAGGAGGCGTTGCGCCGCCTCAGGGCCGAGCTCGATGCGAACGGCGATGCGACACTCGACGTCGTCTTTTCGACGCAGGCGGCGAGCACCGACACAGTGGCGGTGGATGTCGAGAACCGAATTCTGCGCGATCGATCGGGGCGAATGGTCTTCCGCCCCGGAGGGCACGGCGCATTGTTGCAGAATCTGGCAACTTGCGGCGCCGACATCGCCCTGGTGCAGAACATCGACAACATACAGCCGACGGCGCGGCGCCAGGCCAGTTTGCGTTGGAAGCGGTTGCTGCTCGGCCGGCTGGTGCAGCTGCAGGAATGGCGGTCCGCCCTCTGCGAGGCCGGCGACGCGGTCGGCCTGCGCGTGTTTTGCGACGTACTCGGCCTCGATCACTCCACCGTCGCGGACGCAGGGCTGGCTGAGTATGGTGACCGACCGTTGCGCGTCTGTGGCGTGGTGCGCAACACCGGAGAGCCTGGCGGCGGGCCGTTTTGGGTACGTGGAGGCGGCGGCGTCGTGTCGCGGCAGATCATCGAAAGCGCGCAAGTCGATCCGCGGTCGGCGGAGCAGCAGGCGATCTTCGGGCAGTCGACCCATTTCAATCCCGTCTTGCTGGCTTGTGGTTTGCGGGATCGCCACGGCACTCCCTACGACCTCGAGCGCTACGTTGATCCGCGTGCTGTGTTCCTGTCGCGCAAGAGTGTCGACGGCGAAGAGATCCAGGCCTTGGAGCGACCGGGATTGTGGAACGGATCGATGAGTGGCTGGGGCACGATCTTCGCCGAGATCGGCGACGAGGCGTTCACGCCGGTCAAGACGGTGGCCGATTTGTTGCGCCCCGAGCACCGCACCGGCGGTTGAACCGGTGACCGATTGTTGGAATTCGGCGGCGGACCGCATAGGGTCGCTTCGTCATTCCGGCGAAAGGCGGAATCCATAGATCTCGTGGATCTCCGAATGGAATTCGGGCCTGAAATGCGTACGATCGTCGTTACCGGGGGAGCCGGCTTCATCGGCTGCAACTTCGTGCGGCTCGCCTTGCGCGATCCGCACGCGCGCGTCGTCGTCGTCGACAAGCTGACATACGCCGGTCACCGCGAGAGTCTGGCCGGGGTCGACGCCGATCGCTGTGAGTTGGTCGTCGGAGACGTCGCTGATCGCGACCTGGTGCGTCGCGTCTACGCAGAGCACTGTCCCGACTGGGTCGTCAATTTTGCCGCTGAGAGCCACGTCGATCGATCGATCGATGGGCCGCGCGACTTCATCGAGGCGAACGTCGTCGGCGCCTTCGAGATGCTCGAGGGCGCACGCAGCTACTGCCAGGCGGGTGCCGCCGATCACTTTCGCTTTCTGCACGTATCGACCGACGAGGTGTATGGCAGCTTGGGCGCTACGGGTTCGTTTCGCGAGTCCACGCCCTACGCGCCGAATTCGCCCTATGCGGCCAGTAAGGCGGCGGCAGATCACCTGGTGCGGGCGTACCGCGAGACATACGGGCTACCGTTGTTATTGACGAATTGCTCGAACAACTACGGTCCCTACCAGTTTCCCGAGAAGCTGATTCCGCTGGTCATCCTCAATGCGATCGAGGGCCGTGATCTGCCGATCTACGGCGACGGCGGTAACGTGCGCGATTGGCTGTACGTCGAAGACCACTGCGAGGGCATCCTTCTGGTGCTCGAGCACGGCGAACTCGGCCGCGGCTACAATATCGGTGGCGACAATGAGCGCAGCAACGTCGAGATCGTCGACAGTATCTGTGCCGCGCTCGAACAGTGCTGTCCGGCCGCGGGCAACACCGCACTCCAGGCGCGGGGCGCGACGTCCTACGCGGATTTGAAGCGTTTCGTCGCCGACCGACCTGGTCACGACCGGCGCTACGCCATCGATGCGACGCGCATCCGCAGTGAGCTGGGTTGGAGTCCACGCACTGATTTCGACTCCGGCATCCGCGCGACCGTGCAGTGGTACCTGCAGCATCGCGATTGGTGCCAAGCCGTGCAGGGGGGCGAGGACGCCCGCAGGCGCTTGGGTTCGTCGGCGGCGCCGGCGGAACGACGGCGACAGGGGGTACGGTGAGAAAGGGAATCCTTCTGGCCGGCGGTACCGGCACGCGGCTCTACCCGGTGACGCGCGGGATGAGCAAGCAATTGTTGCCGATCTACGACAAGCCGATGATCTACTATCCACTTTCTACCTTGATGCTGGCGGGTATCCGCGACGTGCTGGTGATCACGACGCCGCAGGACCAAGATGCTTTCGAGCGGGTTCTCGGCAACGGCCGCGAGCTGGGGATCGAGATCCGTTACGCTGCGCAGCCGGCGCCGGATGGCATTGCTCAGGCGTTCCTCATCGGTGCCGATTTCATCGACGGCTCGCCGGTAACGTTGGCGCTCGGCGACAATGTGTTTTACGGCAGCGGCCTGCCTGAGGTGCTGCGGCGTTGCGGCGAACGCAGCCACGGTGCCACCGTGTTCGGCTACTGGGTGCGCGATCCAGAGCGCTACGGCGTCGTCGAGTTCGACAAGAGCGGCGCCGCGATTAGCCTGATCGAGAAGCCCGCGCGGCCTCAGTCGTCCTATGCCGTCACCGGACTCTACTTCTACGATGCGCAGGTGGTCGACATCGCGCGCTCCCTGCAACCGTCGGCACGCGGAGAACTGGAGATCACCGACGTCAACCTGGTCTATCTGGAGCGGCGCGAACTGACCGTCGAGAGGTTGGGACGCGGTGTCGCGTGGCTCGACACCGGTACGCACGAGTCGCTGCTGCAAGCGTCGAACTTCATTCACGCGATCGAGGAGCGACAGGGCCTCAAAGTAGCATGCCTCGAGGAGATCGCGCTGCGCATGGGTTACATCGACGCCGACCAGGCGGCGCGACTGGTCGCGCCGCTGGCGAAGACGGGTTACGGGGAGTATCTCCGGCGCGTGCTCGAGCAGGAGTTCTAGGGTGAGGTTCGAGCCGACGGCGCTGCCGGGAGTCATCGTCGTCGAGCCCGACGTGCATCGCGACGATCGGGGTTTTCTCTTTGAGGTGTACCACGCGCGCAAGTACCGCGGGGGAGGAATCGACGTGACCTTCGTGCAGGACATCCAATCGCGCTCTGCGCGCAACACCGTGCGCGGATTGCATGGCCAGCGACAGCAGCCGCAGGGCAAGCTGGTGCGCGCGGTCGAAGGGGAGATCTTCGACGTCGCCGTCGACGCGCGGCGTGGATCGCCGACCTTCGGGCGCTGGGCCGCCGTGCTGCTGTCGGGAGAGAACTTCAAGCAGCTCTATATCCCAGCGGGCTTCCTCCACGGATTCTGCGTCCTCAGCGAACGCGCCGACGTCGAATACAAATGCACCGACTTCTACGAACGCGACGACGAGATCGCCGTCCGTTGGAACGATCCGGTGATCGGCATCGAGTGGCCGGTGGGCGATCCGCTGGTGTCGCCGAAAGACGCCTCGGCACCGACACTGGCGGAAATCCGCGAGAGCCTACCCCCCTACGCGGGTTAGCGGGAGGGTGAAGACGATGCGATGGCTGCGTTGGGCGGTGGCGGGGTCGGAACGTGGCCGATAGGATTCTTCTCACCGGTGCGGGCGGGCAGCTGGGGCGGGCGCTGCGTCGCCATCTGATCGATTGCGAGTTGGTGGCACGCACACGCGCCGAGCTCGATATCACCGATCTGGCCGCCGTTCGCGCCACTATCAAGGAAGTTCAACCGTCGCTGGTCATCAATGCCGCAGCGTACAACGCGGTCGATGCGGCGGAATCGGAGGTGGATGAGGCTTACGCCGGCAATGCGGTGGGGCCGCGCAACCTGGCCCTGGCGACGGCGGAGGCGTCGATTCCCATCCTTCACGTATCGACCGACTACGTTTTTGACGGACGCAGCGATCGCCCGTACCACGAGATGGATCAAACCAATCCGCGTTCCGTCTACGGCGCCAGCAAGCTCGCCGGTGAGACCGCGGTTCGCGAACTGAACCCGAGCCACTATGTTGTGCGGACGGCGTGGTTGTATCAAGCCGACGGCGCCAACTTTGCCAACACCATCGTCGGCTTGTCGGATCGCCCCGAGGTTCGTGTTGTGAGCGATCAGGTCGGCAGCCCGACCTACGTACCTCACCTCGCCTCGGCGATCGCCTGCCTGGTCAAAAGTGAGTCGTACGGCACCTTCCACCTCGTCAACGGCGGAGCGGCGAGCTGGTTCGATTTCGCGGTCGCTCTCTACGCGGCGCTGGCAATCACGACGCCTGTGATTCCGGTGTCGACCGCTGAGTTTCCGCGACCGGCCGAACGGCCGCGCTACTCGGTGTTGACGACACGGCAGCAGCCGCGCATCCATCTACCCGACTGGCGCGTCGGTGTGTCCATGTACGCTGAAGCGAAAGCCGTCGGCTCCTGATGCCGGAATCCTGATCCATGTCGTATCTCGAAGCCATGCTACTCGGCCTGCTGCAGGCCCTGACCGAGTTCCTGCCAGTTTCCTCCTCTGGCCACCTGGTCCTCGCGCAGGCGTGGTTCGGCGAGCACGACGTCGACATCCTCTTCAACGTACTCTTGCACACGGCGACGATGGCGGCGGTGGTGGTGTACTTTCGCCGCGAGATAATCGAGCTGGTGCGCGGTCTGGCCGGCTACAATGGGACGACGCCGCCGTTCGCCGGTCACGAACGCAAAGCGGTTGGGCTGATCGCGCTCGCCAACCTGCCGACGGCGATTCTCGGCCTATTGGTCGAGCGCTTTCTCGAGGACGCGGTGTCGACACCTCTGTTCGTCGGCCTGATGTTGTTGGCAACCGGCTGCCTTCTGTGGCTCGGTCGCGGCCGAGTATCATCGCGTTCGATCGCCGAGATGACGGCCGCCGATGCGCTGTTGATCGGTATCTCTCAGGGACTCGCCGTCCTGCCCGGTCTTTCGCGCGCCGGGGTGACCATCGTCGTGGCGATTCTGCTCGGCATGGAGCGTACCTTGGCGGCGAAGTTCTCGTTGTTGATCTCGATACCTGCCATCGCCGGCGCAACTCTCTTACAGGCGCTCGATCTGGACACATCCGTGCTCGCTGTCGGTCCGTACCTCAGCGGCATGATCCTGGCGGGAGTGGTCGGCTACGGTGCCATTCACCTCATCATCGTGTTGGTGCGCGAGCACAGTTTCTTTCGCTTTGCTTATTACGTATGGCCCCTGGGCATTGTCGCCGTCGTGACCTCGCTCTTCTGAGGACGCGGCCGCCGCGGTGACAGCTGCCGGTGAATTCGATGACGCGTTTCAGCCCGTCCGCTTGGTCTCGAATGGCACTCTCGTGGCCGCGGCTGACCACGGCGTTCATTGGCGGCGTCACTCTGCTCTCGTTCGCCGGCGTGTTGCGGCTCGAGTCGGCAGTGGGGTATCGCGCCTTTCTCGGCGCCGACCATCCCGTCGTGCGCGAGTTTGACGCGTTCGTCGAACGCTTTGGCGGCGGACTGCCGCTGATGGCCGTATGGTCCTGCAGGGGTCGCAATCCCTGTACGCATGCCCTCGACGATCGCTCGCTACTCATGGCAGACGCGGTGGTGCGCGCACTCGCCGACAGCGCGGCGATTCAGCGGGTAGATTCGCCGGCCAACAGCCCGCTGTTGCTTCGGCCTGCGATCGGCCTGCCGGAGATGCGATTCACGGTGCGCGACGGGATGATTGCCGCCGACATTGCGGAGCTCCGCCGCGCGGCGCTCGGCGATCCGGGTTGGCTACGCCGCCTCGTCTCTGAAGACGGATGGGCCGGCGCCGTGATGCTTCACCTGCGCGACTCGGCGAGCGGTACCGCGGAGGAGGCGTACGCGGCTCTGCGTACAGCGGTTCGCCCCCACGAGGATGCGGGTTTTGAGTTTGCATTCGTCGGTGGCCCGGTAGAGTTCGTCGTCGCCGGCGCCGATCTCCAGCGCAGCAGCCGACGCATCATTCCTGCCATGGTATTGCTGATCGCCGTCGTCCTGGTGATTCTCTTCGGCGCCCCGGCGGCCGCCGCCGCGGCGCTGCTGTGCGTCGGTCTGGCGGTGCTTTGGACGTTGGGCAGCATGGGCTGGCTGGGTTGGGCGCAGAACAGTCTGACGCAGATCCTGCCGCCTCTGATTTTGGTCGTCGGCGTCTGCGACGCGATTCACCTCCTCGGCCGCTTCGCCGTGCTGCGCGACAGCGGCGCCTCCGTCGATGAGGCGCTGATTGCCGCTGCCGATCAAGTCGGCGCGGCCTGCGCGATGACGACGATCACAACCGTGGCGGGGTTCGCGTCGCTGGGGGTCAGTTCGCTCGAGAGCATCGCGCGGTTCGGTGTCCTGGCCGCGCTGGCCGTGACGTTTGCGCTGATTCTCACGTTCACCGCGCTTCCGCTGGTTGTTCGCCTCATCCCGGAATCCTGGTTCGCTGGCCGCACCGCCGGCGATCGATGGGCGGCGGTGATGTCCGCCATCGCCGGCTGGACGACGGGCCGGGCGCGCCTGCCAATCCTCGTCGCCGCCGTGTTGGCGGCTGGACTCGGCGCCCTCGGCGCGGGGCGTCTGCAGGTGGAGGCGACGTTCGAGGATCTCTACGGCGAGGACAGCGACGTCGTGCGCTGGGCGGTGGCGACGGCGCGCGAGCTGCGAGCGCCGGACACATTGGAGATTGCGATCGTCGCACCGCCCACGGAGCAAACCGTTTTGGCGCCGGCGCTGGAGCAACTGGATCGCGTCCAGCGCCGCATCGATGATAGTGGCATTTTCGGCCGGTCGCTTTCGGTCATCGATTTCCTGCGCCATCTCAACCGGCAATTGCACGGCGACGAGTTGCCGCTTGCCGCGACTGAGGACGAACGCGGCAGACCGTCTTCGGTCTATCGCCTGCTCCGCAGTCGCGATGCCGGCGTCACCGGCGATCTCGTCGACACCGCCAACCTCGCCCTGCGAATCTCGATCGAGTCGACGAAACTGCCGCAGGCGGAATTGCGCGCGGCGCTGGAGCAGGTCGAGCGCGACGTCAGCGGTGAGCTTGCGGTCGGCTGGACGGCGGTGATCACCGGGCCTCTGGCCGTGATCAGCCGCATGATCGACGCCATTCGCGCCACCCAGTTGCAGAGCTTCGCGCTCGCCGCCCTTGCCATATTTGTGCTGTCGGCGACCTTCTTCCGATCGCTGCGTCTGGGCGGCATGGCGATGGTGCCGACTGTGTTGCCGGTTCTGGTGACTCTCGGCGTGATGGGGCGGGCGGGTATCGCTCTCGATATCGGCAGCGCCATGGTGGCTACGATCATTCTCGGGCTGGCCGTCGACGACGCGGTGCACCTTCTGACGCGGTATGCGCAAGCGCGGCGCCAGGGCGTCGACGCCGCGGCCGCCAGTCGCCAGGCCGTGCTGCATACCGGGCGCGCCGTTGCCACTACCTCGATCGCTCTGGCGGTGGGATTCGCGGCGCTTTCCTTCTCCTCCTGGCACAGTATCGCCAGTTTCGGCGTCATTGCCGCCGTCGCCGTCGTCGTCGCGATGGTCGCAGCCTTGTTCGTCCTACCGGCGCTGATGGCCAGCGGCGGTGACGAACCGATCAGGGTGGAGTGAGGGCGCAGTGGCCCGGCCGCTGATGACACTCGCCGGCGACGCAAAAGCCGGCATCCGCAGCGCATTCTGCGTCGCTGTCGCAGATCGTCCGCAGGCAAAGGCCGGTGGCGGCATCGCCGGGTAGGATGCACGAAAAGTTGGCTGGGCACGGGGCATCGTCGCTGCAATGTATGGCGACGCAGTGGTGCGACGGGTCGCAGCTTTTGCCGGCGCCACAGTCGGCATCGCCCTCACAGCCCGCTACGCAGACCCGAACCGACGGGTCGCAGGCGCAGGTGTCGGAGTTGTGGCCAATCGGCTCGCAGATGCGAGTGCCATCGCCGCAGTCGCCGTCCGATTCGCACTGCGCCGGGTGATCGAAGCAAATGCCGCAGCCAACGAAGCCGCCGGGCTCGACACAGATGGCGAAGGAGGGCTGACAGTCGTCCGACGTCCGACACGCGAGTTCAGACGTCAGCGGGCGAAGATCGCTGACGTTCACCCAGAGTTCGTCGTCGGCGACCAACAGCGAGCCGTCGATGAAAACCTCGGTTGGGTATCCAGTGACTGGATCGAATTGCACGTTAACGATCTCGGCGTATCCGAGAGCGTTCTCGATGTAATCGAACAAGCCGTCGACGGTGAAGAAGAGCTGGACGACGGGGGGCGTCACCGGCAGTCCCGTCTCCGGGGATCGCATTTCGACGATGCGGTTGTCGAACACTTCCATGACGACATCGAGTGGGCCGGGGCAAAAGCAGCCAATCCGGTAGCGGTACTGATAATGCCGCAGTCCGATGCCCTGCCAACGCGCCCGCGCCGCCGCGAGGTCGGCGGCGAGCAAATGCGTTACCGGCGTCGGTGTGGCGGCGGCCTGCGGCGGGCATCCGTGCAGCGCGGCGCCTACTCCGGCTACCAGGTCGTTTACAGCGACGGCACCGTCGCCGTCGACATCAGCCGGTGGACAGCGTTCCATGCCGAGCCGATCGAAGCTGATGTTGACCCCGGTCATCAACTCGCTCACCCGCACCGTGCGATCGGCGTCGCAGTCACACGGGCAGGGTTGGGCGACAGCCGACGAAGCGACGAGAAGTACGATGGCGGCCGCTGCGAAGTTCCTCATAGCGCGGAGTTTGCCACCATCCGGAGTAGAAAACAAGTTTTGTTTGCCCAGTCGACGGTTTTTGCCCTGGCTGGCGATCAAAGCAGGATGACGACCGCGATGGCCGCGGCGGCGGCGAGGCCGAGGCGCGGCCAGAACTTCGGCTGGATCAGCATCGGGTCGGAAGCGATGCTGCGCACGTCGAGAGCGGACTTGCGGCCCGCGGTCACGTCCTCGACCAGGGCAAGGCATTCCCTGGCGAGCAACTCGCGGAAGACGCGGCCGATCTCGGCCGAGGCGACCGCTGGGGTCCCCTTGTAGGAAACCGTCGGCCCGCCGAAGCCGCGCTTGGCGTTGAGCAGCCACCCGACGCCACCCGATAGATTGGTCACCATCTCGCGCAGATTTGTCGTGTCGCGGCCGAAGGTCTCTTGCAGCGCGACCAACTTGTCGCCGACGGTACGGACCGGAGCGAACTCGGGCGGACCGTCTTTCGCTAGATGCTCGTATCCGGCTTCGACCAGTTCGGGGTTCTGCGCCAGCATGAAAGAAGTTTCCCAAGTGCCCGCGTGCTCGCCGCTGAGCATACCGTCGCGCTCGGCGTCGGTGACGGAGCGGCCGAGTTCATGCTCGACGAAGTCCATGTGAGCACCGGTTATGATCGCATGCAGGACGGCGATCGACGGCGAAAACATCTTCACTCCGGAGCCGCGCGAAACGTCACGGCAGGCCGCTTCGAGGCCGGCGGCGTGACGCGGCCCGCCGTGGCCGTTGGTCACCGCGATGTATTGAAAGCCGGCGGCGGCGAGAGAGCGGCCGTGGTCGCGCACAGCCGTGTAGACGGTCCGCTGGTTGGTGTCCATCGACCCGGCTAGCGGCAATTCGTCGGTGCCGAGCGGCAGCACCGGGTACTGGATGACGGTCCAATCGGCATGCGCCTCGGCAAAGCGGCGTCCCGACTCCTCCGCCATCCAGCGCGCCATGTAGAAATCCATTCCCAGCGGCAGGTGTGGCCCGTGCACCTCGAGTGCGCTGACCGGCAGGAAGCAGATCGTCTTGCGCTTGTCGAGTTGGCGAATGCGGCTGTACGAGATGTCCTCGGCTCTGAGCACGTTCATCGGCGCAGGGTACAGCCTGTCGCGCGCCGGGTACAGCGGAGGACGGCGAGTATGTACGGCGGCCATTGTCCGTGCTGCGGCGACGGGCAGGACAGTCGCATGGGTATGAAAGAGCCGGCCCCTCTGACCTACGCGGGGTTTCCTCAGCGGGGAGATGCGCTGACGAGTGACGCGGCCGCCCCAGATGGGTCCTCACTGCTGAGTATGGCGCGGATGAAGGCGAGGCCGGCGCAACCGGTGGCGCGGACGGCGGCGGCGTTGTCGGTATCGATTCCACCGATCGCGACAACCGGGATCTCCACCGCCTCAACCGCTCGTCGCAGCGCGTCGAGACCTTGCGGCGCGCCATAGGTACGCTTCAACGGCGTGTCGAAAACGGGGCCGAACACGACGAAGTTGGAGCCGGCCGCTGCGGCGCAAGTGACTTCTTCGAGCGAGTGGGTGGAGACGCCGATGATTGCGTCGGCGCCCAACAGCCGGCGTGCATCCTCGATGGCGAACGAGTCGGCGGGCAGGTGAACACCGTCGGCGCCGATCGCCAGGGCGACGTCGATGCGGTCGTTGATGAGCAGGCGAGCGCGATGGCGCCGTGTGATCGCGCGCA
>JBGTMF010000415.1:0-27296 GCA_041743795.1 Thermodesulfobacteriota bacterium
GCAGGTCGAGCGCGTCCGCGGCGCCGCCGGACAAGCCGCCTTCGGCCATCACCCCGCCGCGGACGGATCGCTGTCGTGGTACTCCTGCAGGCTGCGCACCCGCAGGGATTGTCGCTGCAAGAACTCGATACCGTCAGCCGCCGCTTCGGCCCCGGCCATGGTCGTGAAGTACGGGATCTGACATTCCAGCGCGGCCCGGCGCAGCGGAAATGAGTCGCGATGGGCTCCGACACCGCGCGGCGTGTTGATCACCATGACGATCTCTCCGGCGTGGATGACGTCGACCGCGTTGGGACTGCCCTCCTGTACCTTCTTCAATCCGCGCACCGCGAGTCCGTGTCGTTGCAGCGCCGTGGCGGTTCCCTCCGTAGCGCACAGCTCGAATCCGCATCCCACCAAGCGCTCCGCGATAGGCATCAAGACCGCCTTGTCCTCGTCCTTGACGCTGAGAAACACCAGGCCGCTCTGCGGCAGCACCGTTCCGGCTGCAATCTGCGATTTGGCGAAGGCGACACCGAACGAATCGTCGATTCCCATCACCTCGCCCGTCGATTTCATCTCCGGGCCCAGCAGCGTGTCGACTCCGGGGAACTTGGCAAAAGGAAACACCGCTTCCTTCACCGCAATGTGCTTGGGTATCACCTCGCGAGTGAAGCCGAGGTCGACGAGGCGCTCGCCGGCCATGACGCGGGCAGCCAGCTTGGCGATCGGCACACCGGTGGTCTTCGAGACGAACGGTACCGTGCGCGAGGCGCGCGGATTCACTTCGAGGATGAAGACGTTCGATTTCTGAATGGCGAATTGAACGTTCATCAGGCCGACCACACGCAGTTCCAGTGCCAGGGCGACAACCTGACGGCGGATCTCGTCGAGCACCTCGGCGCCCACCGATTTCGGCGGCAGCGAGCAGGCGCTGTCGCCCGAGTGAACCCCGGCGCGCTCGATGTGCTCCATGATGCCGGCAACGACCACCGTCTCCCCGTCGCTGATCGCATCGACGTCGAGCTCGATGGCATCCTCGAGAAACTGGTCGATCAACACCGGACGCCCTGGGCCGACGTCTACCGCCCTCGCCATGTAGGACCGCAAGCTGGCCTCGTCGTAGACGATCTCCATGGCTCGGCCGCCGAGGACATAGGACGGCCGGACGAGCACCGGAAAACCGATGCGACGCGCGATCTCCACCGCCTTGTGTTCCTCATAGGCGATGCCGTTGAGTGGCTGTCGCAGCTGCAGCTGGTCGAGAAGCGCGGCGAAACGCTCGCGGTCTTCGGCGCGGTCGATCGAGTCCGGCGAGGTGCCGGCGATGCGAACCCCCGCTTGCTCGAGCGATACCGCCAGCTTGAGCGGCGTTTGACCGCCAAATTGTACGATGACGCCGTCGGGGTTCTCTCGGTCGACGATCGAGAGGACATCCTCGCGCGTCAGCGGCTCGAAGTACAACTTGTCGGAGGTATCGTAGTCGGTGCTCACCGTCTCGGGATTGCAGTTGACCATGATGGTCTCGAACCCCGCTTCCTTCAGGGCAAAGGCGGCGTGCACGCAGCAATAGTCGAACTCGATCCCCTGGCCGATGCGGTTGGGGCCGCCGCCGAGAATCATGATCTTCTTGCGCTCGGTGACTCCGCTTTCGTCTTCCGCTTCGTACGTCGAATAGAGGTACGGCGTGTGGGCGACGAACTCAGCGCCGCAGGTGTCGACGGTCTTGTAGACCGGCGCGATGTTGGCCGCCAGGCGCGCCTGGCGCACTACTTCCTCCGCGCTGCCGGTGAGCTGGGCGATGCGAATGTCCGAAAAGCCCATCTCCTTGGCGCGGCGCAGGGCGGCGGGCTCGAGCGACATGCGGCTCTCTTCCTCGACGATCTGCTCGATGTTGCGCAGGAACCATGGGTCGATTCCCGACAGTTCTCCTACCCTGACGGCGCTCATGCCGCCGCGCAACGCGTCGGCCACATACCAGATGCGCCGCGCGTTCGGAACCCGCAGTTTCTCTTCCAACGCCGCTCCGGAAAGTTGCTCGCCGCGGCCCTTGTCGTCGAAGCCATAGGAGTCTACCTCGAGCGACCGCAGTGCCTTCTGCAGCGATTCCTTGAACGTACGACCGATGGCCATTGCCTCGCCGACCGACTTCATCTGCGTGCCCAGGGTGTCCGGCGTGTCGGGGAACTTCTCGAATGTGAAGCGGGGAATCTTGGTGACTACGTAATCGATTGTCGGCTCGAACGACGCAGGGGTTACGCGGGTGATGTCATTGCGAATCTCGTCGAGGGTGTAACCGACGGCGAGTTTGGCGGCGATCTTGGCGATTGGGAATCCCGTGGCCTTGCTGGCGAGTGCCGAACTGCGCGAGACGCGCGGATTCATCTCGATGACTACCAGGCGTCCGTCATTCGGGTTGACGGCAAACTGCACATTCGAACCGCCCGTGTCGACGCCGATCTCGCGAATGATCGCCAGCGTCGCGTCGCGCATGATCTGGTACTCTTTATCCGTCAGCGTCTGCGCCGGGGCGACAGTGATGCTGTCGCCGGTATGCACTCCCATCGGGTCGAGATTCTCGATCGAACAGATGATGACGACATTGTCTTTGCAGTCGCGCATCACTTCCAGCTCGAATTCCTTCCAGCCGGCGATCGACTCTTCGACGAGGATCTCGTCGATCGGCGAGAGCTCGATGCCCCGCTTGGCGAACTTCTCGTACTCGGCTGCGGTCAGGGCGATGTTGCCGCCGGTACCGCCGAGAGTTCGCGACGGCCGGATGATCAGAGGCAAACCGATCTCCTCGCCAACGCGACGCGCTTCGTCCCAGCTGTGGGCGATGCCGCTACGCGGGACGGCGAGGCCGATCGCGACCATGGCTTCCTTGAAACGCTGGCGATCCTCCGCCTTTTTGATCGCGTCAATGTTGGCACCGATCAGCTCGACGCCGTACTTCGCCAGCACCCCGGCATCGGCCAGATCGATGGCGGCATTGAGCGCGGTCTGACCGCCGACCGTCGGCAACAGCGCGTCGGGGCGTTCTCGCTCGATGATCTTCTCGAGAATGGGCAACGTGATCGGTTCGACATAGGTCCGATCGGCGAAGTTGGGGTCGGTCATGATCGTCGCCGGATTGGAGTTGATCAAGATCAGCCGGTACCCCTCTTCCACCAGGGCCTTGCAAGCCTGCGTGCCGGAGTAATCGAACTCGCAGGCTTGGCCGATGACGATCGGGCCGGAGCCGATCAACAGGATGCTTTTGATGTCGTCGCGTCGGGGCATGGGCTAGCGATTCTTCTCCATCAGATCGACGAAGCGCCGGAACAAGTACCTCGCGTCATGCGGTCCGGGTGAGGCTTCGGGATGGTACTGGACCGAGTACACCGGCACGTCGCGGTGCATCAGGCCCTCGACCGTCTGATCGTTGAGATTGATGTGGGTCAGCTCGGCGGCGCCGCGCAGCGATTGCACGTCGACGGCGAATCCGTGGTTCTGGCTGGTTACCTCGACCTTGCGCGTCGTCAGGTCCATCACCGGCTGGTTACCGCCGTGGTGACCGAACTTGAGCTTGTAGGTCGAGCCGCCGAGGGCGAGGCCGAGGATCTGATGGCCGAGACAGATGCCGAAGATCGGCTTGACGCCGACGAGATCGCGAACATGGTTGACCGCATAGACGGCAGCGGCCGGATCGCCGGGGCCGTTCGAAAGGAAGATCCCGTCCGGGTTCCACGCCAGGACCTCCGCCGCCGGTGTATCGGCGGGAACGACGCGCACCTCGCAGCCGACGTCTACCAGATTGCGCAGGATGTTGTGCTTGATGCCGAAGTCGTAGGCGACGACTCGCAGCGCCGCCGTCGGATCGGCGGCAGCAAAGCCGCGGCCGAGTTGCCAGCGGCCCTCGGACCATCCATAGGGTTGCGTACAGGTGACCTTGCGGACGAGATCGCTGCCTTCCATGGACGGCGCAGCCTTGGCCCTGTCGACCAGGGTATCCGGGGAATCGCCGCTGTCGTTGGCAAGGACCGCGTTGAGGGCACCCTTCTCGCGAATGTGCCGCACCAGGGCGCGCGTATCGAGTCCCTGAATTCCGGGGATGCCGTATTCCTGCAAAAAAGTGTGCAGCGATCGTCGCGAACGCCAGTTGCTCGGGGTCTCCCAGTATTCCTTGACGATGAAGCCTTGGACGAACGGTCGCCGCGATTCCATGTCCTCGGGGTTGACGCCGACGTTGCCGATCTCCGGATACGTCATCGCCACCAGCTGGCCGCAGTAGGAGGGATCGGTGAGGATCTCCTGATAACCGGTCATCGACGTATTGAAGACCAGTTCGCCCACCGCCTGGCCGACGGCACCAAAGCCGACTCCCCGGAAAACCGTCCCATCCTCGAGCGCCAGATACGCGTCCATCACTTCTCACCCTCGCGCGGCCACAGGATGCGCCCGCCTACGATCGTCATCCGCGCGGCACCCACCATGGGCCATCCGCCAAAAGGTGAGTTCTTCGATTTGGAGCGGAGGCCCTCGAGGTCAACCGTCCAAGCGTGGTTGGGATCGATAACTGTTATATCGGCCGGCATGCCGACTGCCAACGACCCCGCCTCGAGTCCGAGAATCCTCGCCGGGTTGACACTCATCGCTCGCACCAGGGTGACGGGGTCGAGGTCGGCTTCGCGGACCAGCTTCAGAGCCAGTGGCAGCGAAGTTTCGAGACCGACGATGCCGAATGCGGCGGCGTCGAACTCTACGTCCTTCTCGTCACGGTGGTGCGGCGCGTGATCGGTGGCGATCGCGTCGATGATGCCGTCTCGCAACGCTTCGATGACGACGTCGACGTCGCTCTGCTGTCGCAACGGGGGCTTCATCTTGGCGTTGGTGTCGTAATCGCGCACGGCGTCGTCGGTCAGCGCGAAGTGGTGTGGTGTCACTTCCGCGGTCACCATCAGGCCGCGCAGCTTGGCCTCGCGCAGCAAGCGGATCGATCCCGCGGTACTGATGTGCGCCACGTGCAGCCGGCCTCCGGTCTGCTGCAGAAGGGCCAGATCGCGCGCCAACATGGCCTCTTCCGCGGCCGCCGGCATGCCGCGCAGGCCGAGATGATGACAGGTACCGCCCTCGTGCATCACCCCGTCGCCGGCCAACTGAGGGTCCTCTTCGTGGACGATCACCGGAATATCAAAGATCTGAGCGTACTCCAGGGCGCGGCGCATCAAGCTGCCATCCGCCACCGGCATCCCGTCGTCGGAAATGGCGACGATTCCGGCCTCGAACATCTCGCCGATCTCGGCCAGTTCGCGGCCGGCCAGATTGACCGACAGAGCTCCGATCGGATGCACGCGAGCGAGGCCGGCGATGCGGGCGCGGTCTAGAATGAACTCGGTAACGGCGGCGCTGTCGTTTACCGGTTTGGTGTTGGCCATACAGGCGACAGCCGTAAAACCGCCGGCGACTGCGGAAAGCGTCCCGGTCGCCACTGTTTCTTTGTACTCGTAGCCCGGTTCGCGCAGGTGAACGTGCATGTCGATCAGGCCCGGCGTCACCCAGCAGCCGGCGGCATCGACGCGGTCGGCCGCCGCCTCGATCCGCCCAGGCGCTTCGACCGCGACGATCCTTCCGTCACGCACCAACACGTCAAAGGGTCCAGTGCGGTCGTTGACCGGATCGATGACGGTACCGCCGGTGATGAGCAGCGCCCCAGCCTGGCTCATCCGACACGCCTTTCTTCGGCAACGGCACGGTGGCGGCCGCTCAAAAGATAGAGGATCGACATGCGGACGGCGACGCCGTTGAACACCTGATCGAGAATCACCGAGGCATGTCCATCGGCGACTTCACTGGAGATTTCGATGCCGCGGTTGATCGGTCCCGGATGCAGAACAATGGCGTCCGGACTGGCGGAGGCCAGCGCCTCTCGCGTCAGGCAGTAATAGCGCGAATACTCGTCGAGGCTCGGCATGAAATTGGCGCCCTGCCGTTCCCGTTGTAGGCGCAGCATCATGACGACGTCGACACCGCGCAGCCCCGATTTCAGGTCGTAGTAAACGTCGCCCCAGGCCGCCATGGCCGGCGGCAAGAGCGTCGGCGGGCCGATCAGCCGCACCCGCGCCCCCATGGTGCGCAACGCATGCACATTCGAGCGCGTGACGCGGCTGTGCAAGATGTCGCCGACGATCGCCACCTCCAAACCGGCGATGCGACCGCGCTTGTTGCGGATGGTGAGTAGGTCGAGCAGCGCCTGGGTCGGATGTTCGTGCGCCCCGTCGCCGGCATTGATCACCGGGCACGGTACGTATCGCGCCAGAAAATGCGGCGCCCCTGCGCGTGGGTGTCGCACCACCAGGCAATCCGGTTGCATCGCCGCGATGTTGCGCGCCGTATCGAGGAGAGTCTCGCCCTTGGTGACACTGCTGCTCTCCGCGCTGATGCTGACGAAATCGGCGCTCAGGCGCTTGGCGGCGATTTCGAACGATGTCCTTGTCCGCGTGCTCGCCTCGAAAAAGAGCGCAACGACAGTCTTGCCCCGCAGCGTCGGAACCTTCTTGATCTCGCGGTCCGAGATCTCCCGGAACGACTCCGCCGAATCCAGCAAGTACTCGAGCTCCGCGCGGGACAGCCCTTCAAGTCCGAGCAGGTGCGAGGACGTAAAGGTCATGTGGGGTCGCTCACCGCAGTCTGGACGATGGCAACCTGGTCGCGCCCGTCGCGCCCGAGAATCTCCACCTTTACCGACTCCGTCGGAGCCGTCGGCAGGTTCTTACCGACGTAATCGGCGCGGATCGGCAATTCGCGATGTCCGCGGTCGATCAACACTGCCAGCTGCACACTGCGCGGCCGTCCGAAGTCCATCAGGGCGTCGAGAGCCGCGCGCACGGTGCGGCCGGTGTAGAGCACGTCATCGACGAGAATCACGTGCCGGTCGTCGATGGGAAACTTGATGTCGGTACCCTTGACCAGCGGTGGCTGTTCCGTCGAGCGGCTCAGGTCGTCGCGGTAGAGGGTGATGTCGATGATCCCGAGCGGTACTTCCGCCCCTTCGATGCGGGCGATGTTCGCCGCTAATCGCGTCGCGATATCCACCCCGCGCGAGCGCACGCCGACGAGTACCAGCTCGCCGACGCCTCGATTTCGTTCGACGATCTCGTGCGCCATGCGCGCCAAAACGCGCTCGACGCCTTTGGCGTCGACGACGACTCGCGCTGCTGCGGACATGAAAAAGGCCCCCTCGCGGTGAGAGAGCCCTACCTCGGTACCTTGGTCAGTCGAAGAGTCATCGGTCACCTTTCTGGTCTCACGGAACCAGCATTAAAGGAGAACTCTTGGTAGTCCGACATATCGGCCGAGTCAACCTGGGTCGGTGCAGATCAATCGGCTCCCGGCGCTCCGTTGCCTGCCCGCTCTCTCCGCGCATTGCCTGCGGCGAGAGCGGATCCCCTGGAGGTCGGGGATTTCCCCGGCCAATCCGCGTTCAATGGTGAGCGTCATTTCAACGGCGCACCGCTGCGCGAAACCCAGCGATCGGCGCCGGCCCATCACGGCCATGGATCTTTTACTATCAGACTCGTAAGCGAGTGCTCTGCTGGCATGCAGATCGCATGAGACGCTGGTGCAGCCCATTCGTCTTCACATCGGGAATGATGCGCTGCGAGGTCGTAGCGTGATCGAAGCGGCGCAAGAGCAGACTCAGAGGGAACTCGACACCGGCCATGCCGTCATTCGCGGCGGCGAGGTGCAGCGCATTCGCCCGGAGCGCCGCTCTCCATCGCCACAGCCGCCGTCCATGGATGCGCGCACGACCCTGATCGCATGCTTTCTGCTTTGTGCGCTGATCGCCGGCGCCATTGGCGTTGGCTCGTGGATCGAGTTCTCGCCGCTCATGTGGAGCGCCATGGCCGCTGGAATGAGCGCCGCGGCCGGACTCCTGGCTCTGTTTCCGCGAGTCGACCTGCACAGTCTGGGCATCCGCATACTGCGCCTGAGCGGCCTCGGTATCGTTCTCGCGCTATCCCTGGCCGCCGGCTTCTGGGTGTCATTCACCCCATTGAGCACCGAGATAGCAGTGCTCAGCCTGTGTGCACCTCCCGTACTTGCGGGCGTTCTCTGGCGCCGCCAGTGGTCGGTCATCGCCACATCGATGCTGATGGTCGCGCTCGCCTCCAGCCCCGGCCTCTCGGTGGCATCGCAGATCCCGCCGCCGCACCTGTGGGCGGCGGTGGTTCTCACGTCATTGCTCTTCGGCGCTGTGTACGGATCGCGCGGACGACCGCGTCAACCGGTACGCCAGACGCCGGTGCCGGAGACATCAGGCGTCGGCCGGCGCCCAGCCGCCGCCATCCTCGAACTCGCTCGTTCGTTCGCATCGCATGAGCAGGGCGCGATCGCCCAGGTGATCGTCAATGAAACGGCCCGCACCCTCGGTGCCTGCGGATCCATCCTATTGCTGTGGGACGAAAGTGCGGAAGCGTTCCGGATTGGCGCATTGACTGGCGCGGCACCCATCGACCTGAGTGAGATTCGTCAGGTCGAACTCACCCCGGAATGGGTGACCCGACTGCGCAAAGGCGACAAGCTGTCGACACCCCTATCGCTCTCGGCCATTCGCGAACCCGTACTGCTTTCCCTGATTCGTCGCTGGCAGGCCCGCTCCCTCTATGCCGTTCCCTTCTTCCGCGGATCGAGTGTACTCGGTGTTCTACTGATCGCGCGCTCGCGCGCCCGCAACGCGTTCAGCGAAGCCGACGACGAAATCCTCACAGGCATGGCGCCGCACGCCGCGGCGGCGTTGGCGCACGGCACGCTCATCGCCGACCTCCAGTCCGCCAACGCTCTGAAAGAGGAGTTCATGGCGACGATGTCGCACGAGCTGCGCACGCCGCTGAATGTGATCATCGGTTACACGGACATGCAGTTGGAGGGTGCCTTCGGCGATCTCGACGAAGAACACAGCTCGACACTGCAAACCGTGCGCGAGCAAGCGGTGCAGCTGCTCGAGCTGATCCAAGCAACTCTCGATATGAGTCGACTCGAACGCGGCCTGGTTTCGCTCGACCCGACGGTAGTCGACGTGCGCCAGATGCTGCAGGACCTGCAGAAGAAGATTCCCCCGTCTTGGCGAAAATCGACCGTCAACCTCGAGTGGAAGATCGACGACGATCTTCCCCGTCTCGTCACCGACGCGTCAAAACTACAAATCCTGCTTCGCAATCTGATTCATAACGCGATGAAGTTCACCAACAATGGCCTGGTTTTGGTCTCCGCAACACGACATGTGACGAAGCCTTGCGTGACGTTTCTCATCCAGGACTCCGGTATCGGCATCAAAGCCGAGCACTTGTCTCAAATCTTCGATATGTTCCGCCAGGCGCCCGATGGCGAATCGCACGCCGGCGGTGTCGGCCTCGGCCTCTACATCGTCAAACGACTGGCCGGCGCACTCGGTGCGGAGATCGAAGTCTCGAGCGCCCCGGGGCGCGGTGCGAGTTTCCGTATCCACGTACCGCTTTCCGACTCGCCGTCGTGAATTTCGAACCCCGTGCTACCTGGTTTTGCGCGACTGCTTGGGTCTGCGATATGAACTGCCGGTGCCCGCTGTCGACGATTCCGGCGCCTGCCGGCGGCCAACTTCGTGGGCTGCCGCAGCCATGACACCCGCTGCCGACCTCCTGATCGTCGGCGCGAGTGAATCACGACTTGCCCTCCTGCGCACGAGTCTCGGTGGAATTGCGGGGCCGGCGATACGATCAATGCCATTGGACGGCGTGCCCGATGACGGTTTCTGGAGCGGCACCGCGCCAAGCCTGGTCGTGGTCTTCGCCGCAGGCGGACCGGTAGCGAAAGATCTCGTATGCCGCTGGCTGCAAGCGATTGACGCCCGGCGCGGCGTCATCGTCGTCGGTGACGATGACGCCGCGCCGCCGGCGCTGCTGCGGCGGAGCGACGCTGAATGGCTTCCCCTTCGCGCCGCCGATCGCCTCGTACCGACGATCGTTCGCTTACTGCGAGACGGTCGCGGCAATGCCCCTCGTTGGCAACAGCCGTTGGCGTATTGTGACCGCCTTTTGCGTAAGACCGACCCGCGCCAGCTCTGCCAGACCATCGCCGACGAGATCGCGACGGCAATTCCATGCCAATGGTCAGCCGTACTCCACCTCGGCGGTCAGGCGCGGGTCTTCGACATCGCCGGCAGCGTCGGTGTTGTGCCCGCGGTGCTCGCCGCGACGCGCGGCATGACTCCGCCCGAGTTGGCGGCAGCGCTGGGCTGGGAGGTCGACGGTGCCCCGGCGCAATCTGCCCGTCCGTCGACCGGCCACCCACTCAATCGATTGCTGCGGGACGGTGCCGGAGCGGCGTTCGCCGTAATCATGGACGATCGCGGTATTCGCGGCGTAGCCCTGGCCGGCTGGCCTACCACCGGTCCCGCCACGGCTGGCGTTTTGCGCACCATGGGGGAGGTGTGCGAATTGGGCGGAGCCGCCCTGCGCCACACCGGCCTGATCGCCGATCTGCGCATGTCGGATCAGACCAAGTCGGAATTCGTCGCGACGATGTCGCACGAATTGCGCAACCCGCTCGCAGCCATTCTAGGCTATACGGATCTGTTGGTTCACGGAGACTTCGGTGCCGTCAGCGAGGAGCAACAGGAAGTGCTCCGGCGAGCGGGCCGGAGCTCTCGCGCTCTGCTCGATCTGATCAACGCGACTCTCGACGTCAGTCGCTTCGAGGTCGGTGATCCAGTGGCCGCGTCGGCCCACATCGATCTTCGCGCGGTGTTGCGCGAACAGATCGCCGAAGCGGCCCAGCGCAGCGACGGCGTGCGGATCACCCCCTACGGCGAGTCCGACGCCCTGCCACTATCAACCGACCCGATGAGGCTGGGTATTGCCCTGCGCCAGGTGCTGGATGCGGCGATTGCGACCAACCGAGGCAGTCACCTTCGGGTCGAATCGCAACGGCTACATCGCGGCTTCACGATCGAGGTCGCTCCGGTCGAGATGGGACCGGTCATGCGCGGCGTGCCGGTCCTCGTCGAACTACCACAGGACAGCGACTCTCCCGGTGCGCCATTCTCCGTCTTCGTCGCCAAGCGACTTCTCGAGATCCTCGGCGGAAGTCTCGCTGTCTGGCGTGACGACGAAACGAAATTCGTCGGTTTCCGCATGTCGATTCCCGAACTCGAGCCCTGACGGGAGACGCCCTGTCTCGACGCTGGCCGCGTCGGTGCCACCGGGCATCATTCGGCAGGCCGGGAGTTCAGTCGTCGCTACTGTCGACGACTTCGATCGAAAGCTTGCCGATGATCGGAACCAGCGCGATGTGCTGATCTGGTTCTCCTTCCAGTAGCTTGATGTGTGTGGCATCCGCCGGCATCTGGTCGAATGCCGGGTCGACACTCACCCATTGGCGTCCCAGCCAGACTTCGTTCCACGCGTGGTAGAGAAACACTCCCTGTGCGTAGACGACGCCGGCGACGACACGGCTGGGCAGCCCTGCCGCCCGCGCCAGGCCGGCATAGAGAACGGCGTGTTCGTTGCAATCGCCCTCCCCCATTTCGAGAACCTGGAGTGCGTTGGGAATGCTCGCCACCGGCTTCTTCTCGAGGGTGCGGAAGACCCAGTGACGCAAGCGAACGGCCGCGTTTCGAGCGTCTCGTTCGCCGTCGAGAATTCGCTCACTTGTCTCGCGCAGGCGCGGGTGATCACTCTGCACGAACGCCGTCGCGGCCAGCTCCTCCGTCCACTTGGAACCGGCATAGGGGAGCGCGAAGGTGTCGGTCGCGGCGACATCCTCGCGCCTTACCTCGAGTATCATCTCGCGAAAGTTCTGGCGCTCGTCCGACGGCGGCCGTAGGCTTCCGAGACCGGTCATTCGAACCCGCAAGCGCGACGCTTCGCGCGGGGCGTCGATAGGCAACTCGACCGGCACCGCGACGGCGTCCATCAGATCGACCAGCGAGCCGTCACCCCAGCCGTCGCCGGTGGCGCGCTCCGGACTCTCGCGTACGGCGACCAATCCCATCGGCCCCTGCTCGCGCAAGGTCACACCGTCGAGACTGAGCCAGACCGTGGTCTCGATGCCGCGGAATGTTTCGACAATGCGCCATGCTTCAATCGGCCCGCTGCGCGAAGGTAGTTGCTCGCGGGCTAAGGCCCGGATCTCCAACCGCTCGGTCGCCATCGCCGCCGGGTCGAAAACGGCCGCCTCGCGCCGCGCGCCAATCTCGAGTCCGTCGGCAAACAGCCTCGTCCGCAGCGAGCTGGGAACGTAAACCGGTCCGTCGATGGGGATGCGCCGTTCGTCGACCTGGCTGCCGATCTTCATCGTCACCGCGAGAAACTTTCCATCGACCGCCCCTTCGACCTCGAACTCTCCAACTCCGCTCTGCAAACGCACGCGGAACGATTGCAGTGCGAAATCGGTGTCGGTCTCAGCGATCGTGTGCGCGTGAACCGTCTGATTGGTATCCATCATCCGCAGCCGCAATACTGAGCGATCGACCAACAGATGGCCGCCGGGTCGGGGCGAGATCGAGAAGTTCGAGTATCCGACCTTCTTTTCCTGCATATACAGGCCCATCCAGTTGGCCGCACCGGTGGCTTCACTAACCTCCGGCAAGATGTCGATGCCTTCCGACGTGGTCTGCGCCGCGGGGCCCTGCCACAACATCACCAAGAGGGCCAACCAGACGGAGACGATCGCAAAGCGCGCCAGAGTTGAATCGAACATCGTTGCACTCGATGGTGCCACACGGACCCCTGTCCCGCCACGCTCAATCCACTGGCGATCGAGTAGCCAGAGGGCTAGGATCCCCAGCATGGATCTTGAAATCGCCTTCGCGGAGGTCAGCATGATGGTCGGCCGCTGTGGCACCTGCGACCGCCGTGTCTTGACCTACCCCGCCAGCGATCTCGACGAGCCGCACCACCACTGCGTCCATTGTGATTCCCTCGTCACCGAGGACGTCCGCGCCACCGACATCGACGGGTTACCGGAGCACGGCTACGGACTTCTCGAGCTGCAGGGCTGTGGCAACCCGGACTGCGGCGGCGGCGCCTGCGGCCGCAAGCCGGCGGCGGAATAGCAGACGCGTGGAAGGATGGGTCGGACCGCAAATGGATCTCTCGCACCTGCCCTGATTTCTCAACCCATTATGATCAACCCGTCCCGGGTTGCGTGATACCGCGTTGCCGCAGGGCCTCGTAGAGAACGATCGCGACGGCATTGGCCAGGTTCAGTGAACGCACCGCGGGGTGAAAGATCGGAATCCGGTAGAGTGCCTCTGGTTCCGCGGCGGTGATCTCCTGGGGTAGACCGCGCGTCTCGCAACCAAAGACGATGTCGATCGGATCGTTTCCGGCGAAGGGCCCGTCGAGGTAGCTGCTCTCGGCACGGGCCGAGAGGTAGATCCTTCTGCGCTCGCCTTCGGACTCCCGGTAGTCCTGCCACGAAGGGTGCGTCCGCAGTTGCAGGTGAGGCCAGTAATCGAGTCCGGCACGGCGCAGGTAGCGGTCCTCGAGCGAGAACCCGAGCGGCTCTACGAGGTGAAGCGGCGTGCGAGTCGCGGCGCAGAGTCTTCCGATGTTGCCGGTATTCGGCGGAATCTCCGGATGAACGAGGACGACCGAAAGGCCGTGCGTATCAGCGCGGGCGGATGCGGAAGTCACGCGATCCCAATCTCAGGCGGAAGCCTCCGCTGGCGCTCTCGACGACATGGGCGGCCAGCTGGTAGTGCGCGGGTCGTAACAGGCGAGCCCACTCACGGTCCCCTTTGACGCGACAGTAGAAGACGCTTCTCTCGCTCAGTTCGAGTGTCTCCGGTGAGACTTCTTCCTCGGAACCGTCGTTGAGGGTGACGCGGACCCCGTCGCCGACCGTCACTGCCGTCACCACGTAGGGGGTATCATCAACGACGATTGGCGCGGTCTCGTCGCCGACGCGGAGGATGTAGCCATCTTTGCCATCGCCTTCGACGCTCTTCGAAAACAAGCGGGCAATGCGGTCGTTTTCGATGCGATCTCCATCGGCATACCAATGCCCGTCGCTACCGAAACGGATCTCCGAATTCTGAATCGCGTAGAATCCTGCCATGGGCATGTTGGAGTACCCCCTCTCACGGGTGTTCGACGATGATCGTCACTGGGCCGTCGTTTACCGATGCGACCTGCATATCGGCGCCGAAGCGTCCGGCGCTGACGGCGATGCCCAGGCGGCGCACGTGAGCGAGAAACGAATCGTACAGCCCCTTTGCAGCGTCGCCCGCAAGTGCCGCGGAAAACGACGGCCGCCGTCCCTTGCGTATATCGGCATAGAGGGTGAACTGCGAGACGACCAACATCGCACCGGCGCCGTCGAGCAACGACCGATCGAAATGGCCGTTCTCGTTCGCGAAGATGCGCATGGCCGTGAGTTTCTCCGCCAACCAGCGAGCGTTCTCGTCGGCATCACCGGCGGTCACCCCGAGCAGGACGAGCAGCCCGGGACCAATAGCGGCAATCACCTCGCCGTCAACCGCGACACTGGCGTTGGTTACGCGCTGCGCCACCGCTTTCATCGGAGGACGCAAACGAGCCGCCGCGCGGCCCGGTTGACACCGGAACCGCGCCTCGGGACTATGCGGTCCGCCCGCACACGCACCTCGTGGCCTGAATTGTTCCGCTGCAACGGAGTTTGCATGAAAGCTCTGATCACCGCCTCCTTTGCTCCGACCGGCTTGGAGGAACTCGGCCGGTATATGGAGATCGTTCACGAAGATTGGCGCCAATCGAAGCACATCTACCTCGAAGCCGCCAAATTGGTCGAAAAGCTCAAGGTCGAGAACGCCGACGTACTCATCGTCGAGGCCGACTTCGTGCTCGACGACGCGATTGAGCAATCCGATCTTCGCCTCATCGGCAGCTGCCGCGGCGATCCCAACAACATCGCCATCGGCAAGGCGACCGAGAAGGGAATTCCCGTCCTTTACACGCCGGCTCGAAACGCCGATGCAGTCGCCGATCTCACGCTCGGTTTCATTCTGGCGCTGCTGCGCAACATCTACACGGTCAACCACCGGCTGAAATCGGGCGCGATGAGTTTTGCCAGCATCGCCGACTACCTGACAGCCTACGAGCGATATGGAGGATTCGAGCTTGGAGGGCGTCTCGTCGGTGTCGTCGGATTTGGCGCCATCGGCCGTCGCGTCGTCACCCGCTGTCGCGCCTTCGGCGCGCCGATTCTGGTCTTTGACCCGTTCGTCGCCGCCGCAGAGGTCGTCGCCGCCGGGGCCGAGCCGGTTGACCTCGACGAACTGATGCGTCGCTCCGACATCGTCACTCTCCATTGCCCCGACAGCGCGGACAATCGCGGCCTGATCTCGGCCCGGCACATTGCCGCGATGAAACCGGGCAGCTACTTTCTCAATCTGGCGCGGGCCGCCGTCGTCGATGACGACGCCCTTTACGAGGCCCTGCGTAGCGGACATCTAGCCGGTGGGGCGCTCGATGTGTTTGCCGAGGAGCCGGTGCGCGCCGACAACCGCTTCGTCGTGCTCGACAACGTCCTGGTTACGCCCCACCTCGGCGGCGCCACCCGCGACGTGGCCATCCACCAAACCAAGATGATGGTGGCAGACGTCGTCGCCTGGATCGAAGGCCGCCGCCCGCGTCACATCGCCAATCCGCAAGTCTTGCCGGCCTGAGTCACTCCGGAGGAGCCATGCCGATCGTTCTCGTTCTCGACGCTGGCACCGGCGGTGCCAAGTGCGTCGCTATCGACGAGTGCGGTCGGATTCGCGGCAGCGCCTCGCGACGCTGGACGTATGAGGTGGTGGCCAATGCGACGGTGCCGATGGTCAAGGAATACGCGTTCGACGCCGCCGAGTTCTGGACCATCCTCGGCGACTGCGCTCGCGCCGCGCTGCGCCATATCAAGAACGACGAGATTCTCGGCGTCGTCGCCACCAGCCAGCGCGAGGGTTGCGTCTTCCTCGACGCCGCCGGGCGCGAGATCTACGCCGGGCCGAACCTGGACAGTCGCGGCTTCATGGAGGGGCTGGAAGTCCTCGAGAAGCTTGGCGGTTCGCGCTTGTATCAGATCACCGGCCACTCAGCGCCGTTCATCTTTCCCCTCGCTCGTTACCTATGGTTTCGCAAACACGATGCGCGACCCGTCGCACGCATCCTCATGATCAATGACTGGATCGTCTACCGCGCCTGCGGTGTCTACTGTGCGGAGCCGTCGAACGCCACCGAATCGATGCTATTCGACTTGCACCAACGGCGGTGGTCGGCGGAGATTCTCGACCTGTTCGCCATCGATGCCGCCATTCTCCCATCCGTGTTCACCCCCGGTGAGCGAGTCGGCGCGGTCACCACCACCGCCGCGGCGCATCTCGGTGTGCCCGTCGGCACACCGGTGCACGTCGGCGGCGCGGACACGCAATGTGGCCTGCTCGGGGTCGGAGCCATCGACGCCGGCGACTTGGCGGTGACACTCGGCACGACGAGCCCGGTACAATTGGTCGTCGACCGCCCGTTGCTGGATGCCGCGGAGAATCTCTGGGCAGGATGCCACGTGGTGCCAGATCGCTGGGTACTGGAGTCGAATGCCGGCAGCACCGGCGATGCCTACGATTGGCTCCTCGACCTTACGATCGGCGAAGCGGTCGACCGCTACAGCCGCGGCGAGGCGCTGGCGAGAAGCGCGACGCCCAGCCAGACGTACTCCTTTATCGGTCCGCGCATCTTCGACCTCACCAAGCTTCGCCCGGACATGCCGGGCGCCGTAATCTTTCCATTTCCGTCGTTGCAACTGCGCCCCGACACCGGTCAACTGTTGCGATCTCTCCTCGAGAGCGTTGCCTATGCCGTACGGGGCAACATCGAACAGCTGCGCGTCTCATCCGGCGTCACGCCCGCCAGCCTGAGAATCGGGGGTGGCATGTCACGCAGCGGGCTACTGGCACAGTTGCTCGCCGACATCAGTGGGTTGCAAGTCCAGGGTGCTGCCGTCGCGGAGAGCACCGCTGTGGGCGCGGCCGCGCTCGTCTACATCGGCGTCGGCATCTACGAGAACGCGAGTGAAGCGGTGCAATCGATGTGCGCCTTCGATGCCATTGTCCCCGATCCAAGCCGTCGAGCCGAGGCAGACGCCGAATACACCCGTTGGCGGGAACTGTACGACTCGCTCGACGGGCTCTCGCTCTGACAGCGTCTTCGCAGCCTGTTGAATAATCCTGAGACGGCCCTTCGACAGGCTCAGGGCGAGGGAAAAAGTCCTTTGAAATCGGGGCGGCGAACCGCTCATGCTGAGCTTGTCCAAGCATGGTGGGGGTTCACAAGCGGCTGTTGGCGGCGCCAACGAAGAAGGGCGGTGCCGGATCACCCGGCACCGCCCTTTCTCGTTTCGGAAGCGAGATATTCGCTCAGAACTCGAAGGTCACGCAGGTCACGTTGTCGCCGATCGTCGTCGCGTCGATCGAGGGGAAGCAGACGGCGAAACTTCCGCCCTCGAGACCTCCGGTGGGATTGGCTGCGAGCTGATCACAGTCGAACGGCGTGCCCGTCCTCGTCGTCTGGCACGGTTGGCCACCGCAGCGCATGCCACACTCCGAGCCCGCTTGGGGCATGGCCGGATTGAGCGGCAAGCAGACCTCCTGGATACCGCATAGCTGCTCGGTGCATTCGGCGTTGCCGCTGCAGGGAACCGCACTGCCCCGGTTGATCAGAGCATTGGCGCGATTGGTCGCGTTGTAGACGATCGCGCGCGCCGTGCCCGTGGTCGTCGGATTGTTCTCCGGGACACCGAGATCCGCGTCGTCGTCGGTACAGGGGATACAGTCCGGACCGTAACTCAACTGCGGGCACGGAACTCTGCCGGCAAGGCTCATGTCACAACGGCCGGCGTCACGCAGCAAGCCGATCGCGGTGTTGTTGAAGATGATTGCCGAACCGCGCGGGCCGCTGCCGGAGAACTCGACCTCGCGCGGGCTGTTGCAGACACCGACGCCGCTCACCTGATGCGGGTGGTCGAGGCAATTTTCGTCCACACCCTCGCGGCAGGCTTGAGAGAACACGCCGGGAACGATCTCGAATTGATTGTCACAATCCGGATCGGCGTCGTGTGAGCACTCGGGGTTGATCTCGAATCCGTCGAGAGGAGCGGTGCGGTGATCCTGGCTCAGCACGTAGTCGATGTCTTCGAGATCGCCGCCACAGGAGATCAGACCGGTGGCGGAATTGCCCGGGCCGAAGCTCGGCACCTCGATCCCTCGCACGCAGGCGCATACCAGACCGAGGACCACCGCCGGATTGATGCGGATGTCCGGAGCCTTGGTGATGAGAGGAATGTCGCCGGCGCGGAAGGTCACCTCGTCGTTGATGTCGATCGTGTCGTCGAGGCGAGGCGCACCCGTCTGCACCGTTTGTTGACCACTCAGATTGACCGGGACGCCGAATGCAGCGGCCTGGACGAAAGCGTTGGTCCCTTCGCTGTACTGCGCGGTGCGAATCGTTTCCAGGGTGCAGTTGGCAGCGCAGCTTCCGCCAGAGACGGGTTGGCCGCCAACCACGGTACAACGACCGCCCGGACAGTCCGCGGGAGAGGTACAGGTATCGATGTCATTCGCGCCACCGACGCAGATCCCGCCGATGTCACACTGCTCGGCGCCTTCGACCACGCCATTGCCGCAGATGGCGTCACACAGCTCACCTTCACACGGGGTTGGTGTCGGTGTGACCGTCGGCGTATCGATCGGTTCCTCGGGCGTATTTGTAAACGTCGGTGGGCCAACGGAATTCACCGGTGAGGGCGATACTTCCGGTGGTGGGGTCACCACCTGCTCAATGACATTCGTAATGTCGTCGCCGCAGCCGATTGCACCGAGCAACGCAACTGCGGATAAAATAGCGATACCTCGCAACTTCATGACTCCCCCTTCCTTCTCTCGCTGTGGGTCTGGGGCCCGATTGGATCGAGCGCGCCGGTATATTGTGAGAAACGCCTGGCGATAGTCAAGCCGAGCGGAGGCGGGCCGCTAATGGGCAAACAGCAGGAGCGACGCGGCAAAACCCATCAATGTCGCAATGATCCACGTCAGTCCCCGCGCCACCGGCGCGCGCCGAGCGTTCTCGTCGAACTCCGCCTTCTCCCCGCTCGCGTCATGTCGGCGCACCGTCGTCGGATCGCGCAGCCAATCGAGAGTCGCGGCGCGACCCGCGTCGACCACCGCCGCCAGGCGGTCGGCGCCATGGTCGAGTCCAACGGAGACCCGGTTGACCAGCCATCGCGACGGTTGGCGATAGAGAAGATCGAGGTCGACGGTGCGCCCTCTGTGTGGCTGCAGACGGTGACGCAACTGCCAGAACCCGACCGCGCAGAAGGCCATCATCAGCAGCACGTCATAGACGTGATAGCTCGTGTATGGCTGGTAGGTGACCGGCGGGATCGGCAGGCGTTGGTAGAGTTCCTGTGGCCAGATGCCGAGCCCAATGCACAGCGCGGCGAGCAAGCCCATTGCAGCCAACATATGCGGCGGTGCTTCCTCTCCCCCGACCGGCCGCGCCGGCGATGCACCCCAGGCGTAGTACGGCAGCTTCAGGCCGACGGAGAGGAACGTTCCGACCGACGCGAGGATGAGGAGAAAGGCGGCGAACGTGTGATGCGCTTCAGCGGCACCGCTGACGACGAGAGACTTGGAGACGAAGCCGTTGAAGAGAGGTGCGCCGGAGATCGACAGTGCGCCCACCAGATAGAGTGCCAGTGTCAGCGGCATTGCGGCATAGATTCCACCCAACTCGCTCAGGCGACCGCGCCCGGTACGGTAGATCACCGCGCCGACGGCCATGAACAACAGTGCCTTGTAGAGAATGTGGCAGACGGCGTGTGCGACGGCGCCATTCACCGCCAGAGCCGTGCCGATACCGATGCCGCACACCATGTAGCCGACCTGCGAGACGACGTGGTATGACAATAGCCGGCGCATGTCGTCCTCCATCGTCGCGAATACGACTCCGTAGACCGCCATGACGGCGCCGGCCCACAGCAGCATTTCTTCACCTGCGAATCCCCGCACAAGGCAGTACACCGCCGCCTTCGTGGTGAAGGTGCTGAGGAAGACGCTGCCGCTGACGCTGGCTCGCGGATAGGCGTCCGGCAACCACGCGTGCAATGGCGGCACGGCGGCGTTGATGCACAGCGAGGCGAGGATCGCGTAAGCCGGCCAGCCGCCACGGGCCAGCGCGCCAAAGGCAATCTCGCCGCCATCGGAGAGAATACCGGCGATGCCGATCAGCAGGAGACTGCCGGCGACCAGGTGGATCAGCAGGTAACGCTGTCCGGCGGCGACGGCCCCGGGCGCGCCACTGCCGAGGACGAGAACCGTTGAGGCAACGGCCATGACCTCCCAGGCGAAGAGAACCGAGATCAGGTCGCCGGCGAAGACCACCGCCATGCCGCCGCCGGCGTAGAGCAGAGCCGCGATCTGTTCGCTGGCGCGCTGGCGATGCCAGCCGTAGAGATTCGCCGCCGTCGCCGCCAGAGAGAACACCATACCGAAGATGCGACTCAGAGGATCGCAGCGCAGCAACTGCAGTTCGTATCCGAGAAAGTTCACCGACAGCCACTCCCCGTCGGCCATCGCCGCCACCAGATAGAGGGCCATCAACGGTGCGATTACACAGACGACGCGACGCGCCAGCGCCGGCAGCAGCGGCAAGGCCAGCGCTGCGACGAGAATCGGAACAACCGGTGAGACTGTGTTCATGCGTCGCTCTCATCGTCGTCGCGACGCAGCCGCGGCGCCAACACGCTCTTGGCAAACCAGACCAGAGCCCATGCGCCGGCGTAACCAAAGATCGCGCCGTACGCGGGCACTGTCTCCCACCAGACATGCGGATGCGGATTGCGACCGAAAACGGCGGCCACAAACGCGAGCGCGATGGCGGCCGCAATCGCCAAGCGAAAGTCGAATCTCATTGCACCGACTGCGCGATGGTATGGGCCAGCGACCACGCACCGACTCCCGCGTCGGGCCAGAGACCGATGAGGACGGATACCAGAGCGGTGAACAGCAGTGGAATCAACATCGGCATGCTGGCCTCGCCATACCGCGGGAACTCGTCGGAGGAACGGAAGAAGGCGAGGTAGACGATGGGCATGAGATAGCCGACGTTGAGGAGTCCGCTGACGATCAACACCGCGGCCAAGCCGGCATGGTCGGTCTCGAGTCCACCCAGGCAAAGGTACCACTTGCTGATGAATCCATTGAGTGGCGGCAGTCCGGCAAGGCCGAGAGCGGCGACGGCAAACGCCGACATGGTCAGCGGCATGCGCCGGCCGATGCCCGCCAACTGGCTCACCCGGTCGCAACCGGTAGTCACATAGATCGCCCCGGCGCAGAAGAAGAGAGTGATCTTGAGCAGCCCATGATTCACCATGTGCAGGACCGCCCCGGCGGTCGAACTGGCGGACAGCATGGCGGCGCCGAGAACGATGTACGAAAGATGGCTTATGGTGGAGTACGCCAAGCGGCGCTTGAGATTGTCTTGCGACAACGCGACGATCGATCCGAATAAAATGGTGGTGCCTGCCAGGTAGGCCAGCCAGTCCGCGGCGCCGAGTTCGCGCAGGGTGTTGGCGCCAAAGACGAACGCGATCGTGCGAACGCACCCGAAGACGCCGGACTTGACGACCGCCACCGCGTGCAACAGAGCGCTGACCGGAGTCGGCGCCACCATCGCGCTCGGCAACCAACCGTGCAGTGGCAACAGCGCCGCCTTGACGCCGAAGCCGACGATCAGCGCGGTGAAAACGAAGTATTGAACGGCGGCCGGAGCCGTCGCCAGGCGCTCGATACCACCCGGGGTAAACTCCAGCGTACCGGTCGCCGCGTAGAGGACACCCATCGCCGCCAGCAGCGCGACGCCGGCACTCAGGGTGTAAACCAGATATTTGCGGCTGGCCAGCAACGCTGGCGGCGTCTCCTTGTGCGCGACCAGGGGATAGGTGGCGAACGTAAGAAGTTCGTAGAAGAGGTAGAACGTCAGCAGATTCGCCGAGAAGGCAATGCCGATGGTGGCGCTGACGGCGGCGGCGAAGCTGGCGTAATAGCGCGTCTGAGAGTGTTCTCGCAGGCCGCGCATGTAGCCGATCGAGTAGACCGAGGTCACCAACCACAGCACTGACGCCAGCATGGCGAAGACGGCGCCGAACGGGTCGACGCGCAACCGCAGCGCGACTCCGGGCACCATCGCCGCGACGGTGACTTCGACCGGTGCCTCTACTCGCACGTGTGCCAACAACCAGCCGACCGTCGTCAGCAGGGCTGCGGCCGCCGTCAAAGTGCACGCCTCGCGCACGTTCGGCCAACCGTCGCTCCGCAAGATCGCGAGTGTGGCGATGGCTGGAATCGCCACCGCAAGCAAGACGAGGAGCGATTCGTTCACGGCGTCCCCATCTTCCCCGTCGCCAGCATTGCGGTCGCGCCGATCACGCCCTCAATCAAAGGCTGGTTGAGAATTCCGAGGACGATCAGCGCCACGGCGCCGGCGACGATGGTGCCCAGCATCGGCAACGGAAGTTCCTCGTGGTGCCGCTGCGCCGCCGGCTCGGTGAAGAAGATCGTTTCTAAGAGCCGCAAGAAATACCACGCGCTGAGCAGCGTGCTGGCGACGACGACGGCGAACAGATCGATTCGACCCGCGTCGAGGCAACCGATCATCAGGTACCACTTGCTGAAAAAGCCGGCGGTCGGCGGGATGCCGATCATGGAGAGCGCCGCGACGACCAACGCGGCGGCGCTCCACGGCATCGTCCGGTGCAATCCGGCGAGTGCGTGCGTATTACGGCTGCCGAGCCGTAGCGCGACACCGCCGGCGATGAGGAAGAGCGTCGCCTTGGCGACACCGTGGGCGACCATGTGGTACACCGCCGCGGACAGTCCCGCCTGGTTTCCAAGGCCGATTCCCAAGGCGATGAATCCGAGATGAGCGATACTGGAGTATGCCAACAGGCGCTTGAGATCGCGCTGAGCAACTGCCATCAGCGAGCCGGCGACGATGCCGACACAGCCGAGAGCGGTGATGACCGTCTGCAGCGGCGGCAGCAGCGCCGCATGTGCAGGTTCGAATACCCCGTAGAGGATGCGCATCAGCACCAGTGCGCTGACCTTGGTCATCAAGCCACCGATCAGCGCGGTCGCCGCCGATGGCGCGTAGGTGTACGCATCCGGCAGCCAGCCATGCATCGGGAACATCGCCATCTTGAGGCCCATGCCGGCGGTCAGCAAAGCCAAGCCGATGAGCAGCGCGCCGCTGGCCGGAACGTCGCGCAGGGCGATGGCGACGTCGGCCAGATTTAGCGACCCAGTCAAGGCAAAGAGGTAGGCCACGCCGAGCAGGTAGAAGCTCGCCCCAACCGTACCGATCAACAGGTAGCGAAAACTTGCCAACGATGCCGCGCCGCCGCCGCTGCCGATCAGCGCGTACGCGGCCAGAGACGAGATCTCGAGAAAGACGTAGAGGTTGAAGAGATCCGCCGTCGCGGTCATGCCGAGGAGCGCGGCTACCAGCAATAGCGCCATGGCGTAGAATGGCGGCTCGAGCGCGGGCATCTCGAAGCGCAGGGTCGGTCCGGCATAGACGAATATTCCACATGCGAGCGCCGCGATCAGCGTCGCCAGCACGGCACCGATTCCGTCGATGCGGGCGGCGATGCCGAACGGCGCCGGCCAACCGCCATAGGCATACTCGATCACACCGCCGCCCCCGCAGTGCCACAACGCCGCACCCGCCATGATGAGGCAGACGAGCGAACTCGACACCGCGAGCGCCTGGGCCCGGTGCGGCGAGTTGAGCGCTACCGCGGCAATCAAGAGGGCTCCGGTCAATGGCGAGAGGACCAGTCCTGCGGGGATGACCGAGAAATTCAAAGCGATCGCTCGATGAGTTCGTCTTCTTCCAGGGTGCCGAAACGGGAATGAATACGGATGATCAGCGCCAGCGCCACGCCAGCGGTCCCGACCATGACGACGATTGCCGTCAGCATCAGCACATGAGGCAACGGACTCATGTACACCGCGTCGGGTACTCCCGCTTCGATGATCGGCACCGTGCCGCCCTCGCGCACGCTCATCGAAATGAACAGGAGGATGATCGCCGTCTGCATGATGTTCAATCCGATGAACTGCTTGACCAGATTGTGCTTGCCCAACATCCCGTAGAATCCGACGAGCATGAGCGCGCCGGTCATCCAGTACTCGAGCCGTGTCGCCAGGAGTTCCTGCATCACGTAAGCTTCCCCTGCGACATTTTTGCTGGGCGCAGTGCAGGCGCGAGGTCGTCAAAGATCGACACCATGATGCAGCTGACGGCAAGCGCGACACCGACCTCGACGAGCTCGATGCCAACGGCGTGTCGGGCGGCGCCGAGCATCGGCAGGGGGATCGAGCCGTAGTCGAGAAACGCAGCGCCGTTCAACATCGGGATCAAGCCGATCACGGCATAGACGAGGACTCCCCCAGCGCCGAGTCGCAGTGCGGAGCGGCCCGGCAGGTAATTACCCGCGGCACTGGGCCCGACCGTCAGTCGCAGCAGAATCAGACTGGCGCCGAGAATCGCCCCGCCCTGGAAACCCCCTCCGGGACTCTTGGCGCCGTGGAAGACGACGTAGAGACCGAATACCTGAATGAACGGCACCAACAGCTTGGCGACGGTGCGGACGATGACGCTGTCGTACACTTGGATCATCGATGAATTGGGCAGCCCGTCACTGCGCTTCGTCTTCCCGACGACCGAGCAAGAGGTACACGGCCAGGCCGGCGGCGAAGACTACGGTTGTTTCGCCAAAGGTATCGAAACTCCGGTAGTCGGCGAGGATGGCCGACACGATATTGAGTGTCGCCGTCTGTTCGACGACGTGCTCGATATAATAGGGCTCGACGCGCGTGCGAATCGGCGCGTCGCCGGAGCGCAGCGGCGGCAGCGAGGTGCTCGCTGTCATGAACAGCACGGCCAGTGCGGCCAACGCGGCCCAACGGTGGAGGTTCAATCTCTCGACCTCCGTGTCGTCCGGGCAATCGCCATGAGGAAGAAGACGCCGGTCAGACCGGCCCCGACGGACGCCTCGGTGAAGGCGACGTCGACGGCACCCATGTGCGCCATCAAGAGCGCCGTGACGAAGCTATAGCCGCTCAGCAGGTACACCGCGGCCAGGAGATCGCGCACTTGCAGCGCGGCGAATGCCAACACCAGTAGAGTCGGAAAGAGAAGCAGCGAAAACAGGTCGACCGTCATACGCTAGTCCCTGCGCACCCAGGGCTGCAGCCCCGAGGCTAGAGCAGCGCGCGCCAGGGCGTGCGTCGCAGTCGGGTTGGCGATGAGGATGAAAACAGCGACGAAGATCATTTTCAAAGAGAGCAGCGTCCAACCCGTGTAACAGGCGATACCTAGCAGCGACAGAAACGCGCCGAGGGTGTCCGACTTGCCGACAGCATGCATCCGCGTGAAGCAATCGGGAAACCGAACATACCCGACCGTGCCCGTCAGAAAGAAAAACGCTCCCCAAAGCATGAGGAAAGCGGCCAGCCAATTCATTGCGCCTCGCCCTCCGCACGCAGATATCGGGCTACCCCCAAGGCCAACACCAGGTTGAGCAGTCCGTAGGTGAGCGCGATGTCGACGAAAGCTTCGGGACGACCGAAGACCACTCCAACGTAAGCGAGCAGGACCGTCGTCTTGGTGCCGATGACGCCGATACCGATCATCCGGTCGAAAATACCCGGACGGTAGAGCACGAGTCCGACGGTTACGAGTATCAGCCCAATGAGCAGGATAGAGAGACCGGAAAACAATTGCATCATCTCGAGGGCTCCTTCCCGCCAAGGGCGCGCAAAACGCGATCTTCCATATCGCGCACGTCGCTGGGCACACTCTCGGCGTTCAGCAGCGCATGAATGACGAACTCTCCGCGCCCCGACTCCGGGCTGTGGACTGTTATGGTTCCAGGAGTCGCGGTAATCGAATTTGCCAAGAGTGTAATGGCGGCATCCGAAGACACGCGCGCCGGCACCTTCACGATCGCCGGTGCTATCGGCATCCGCGGATCGAGTACGACGCGGGCGATCTGCAGGTTGGCGCGAACAATCTCGGGCAGCAGCCAAAGCGCGTACAAGTAGACGCCGATCCACGGGATCGACGCGAGATGGGAGGAGATACCCTCCTCACCGGCGGCGGAGATCCGCAGGACCGAGCGTCCCTGGAAAGCAACCACGCCGGTAGCGATCAAGCCGATGGCGAGGTGCTGGACGTCAAACACGCCGGACAGCACGATCCAAAACGCGAACAGCGTGAACCAGTGAAGAAACGGCGCCATCGCAGCGGCGCATCATAGCGACGCGTGGAACACGGTCAAGCCGCGCAACCAAGTCGGTGAGTTCGTACCCCTCGCTTCAACTACGCCGCGGCGATTCCTAGCGCCCGGCAACCTGCCCCCCGTCTCAACGAGGCTGAATCCCTACCGTCTCCGCGACGTCAGACCGTTGCAGGGAGAGCATTCCGTACGGCAGGTCTCAACGCGACCCACTTGCAGCGGCCGAGATACACGGCGGCCGAGATACCTTGCCGCTGCTGAATGTCTGTGCTACCCGCTCGAAGTTGCCGGGGAAACCGGCAGATAATCCTCGGTAGCTCAGTTGGTAGAGCGATCGGCTGTGGGTTCGCAGCCTCACCGGGAAACCGGTGAGTGAACAGCGGGTGAATTCAGGGAAGCCTAAGTGCGGGATGATCGAGCATACGGGAACCCTGAGCCAAGCTCTCTGAGATAAAGGGCAGAGGGAAGGTGCAGAGACTAGGGAGTGACGGAAGAATAACCTCCCCACGAGCGCCCGCCACCTACCGGCCGCACGCATCGATGACGCGCGCGGCCCACGGTGAAGAGATAGTCCACGCCCATCGGAAACGATGGGGGCACGTGTAACCGATTGGTCGCTGGTTCGAGTCCGGCCCGGGGAGCCTGATCAGAGACGTCGGAGGTCGTCGCTTCGCGGCGACCTCCGAGGCGTCCTGCCCCCTCACCGCAGCTGCAGCTCGGAGCGACGCGGATCGATCGCGTAGATGAAGTCGTCGAGGAAGTTCATCCCGATGATGCCGTCGAGTCCCCCGAGGTCGTCCGGGAGGATGACGGCCTGCACGTCACGTGCGCGCCTGCCACCCACGTCGATCGAGCCGAGGCGCACCAGGGGCATCGGAACGACGCCGCCGGCCGTCTGCATTCGCACCTGCTCGCCGACCTGGGGAAGGCGGAGGCGGGCGGCCGTCCGGGACGTCACGCCGCACCAGGTCGCACCGGTGTCC
>JBGTMF010000416.1:0-13436 GCA_041743795.1 Thermodesulfobacteriota bacterium
CCGCCGCCGACAGACCGCCCAGCGATCGCCGCACTGCCAGCTGACGCGGGCCGGCGCCGCCGCGAGTGACGACCCGGTACGTCTCCTGATTGGCGCCGCCCGAGAGGCGCTCGCACGAGACGATTTCGCCGCAACCTGGAATATGGGTGGCGAGCCCTCGCGCCAGGCAATCGAGGGAAAGCGGTTCGGTTCGGTTCATTCCGCGCGCTATTGGCAAATCGTCAGGGGTGGCGGCTCGTTCTCCGTCAGGGGTTGGAAGCGTTCGCGGAACTGCTCGACCGTCATGTGTGCGGTCGCCGCGAGCTGGGTCACCAAAGCCGGATCCTCGAAATCGTCGCGCCGAATCCGAATCATGTAGCGTCGAGCGATCTTGTAGCGCTCCGAGTTGATATCGACGAGGCGGACCCGCGTCGAGCCCGTCGCGGGATCGCGCAGCTCGGCGAACGGCACGGGCACGAAGCGACCGCCTTGCATAGTGATCATCGCGCCGCTACCTCCTTCGCAGAGAAAGCGGGCGGCGCAGTAGCCGAGGTCGCGAGTGTACTCCATGTCGTAGGGGATGGGGTCGGCGGATCGCACCTCGTATCCGATGTCCTTCGATACGATCGACGTCTCGAGTCCCAAGCCGGCGAGCTCGGAGCGAACGGCCTCGCAGAGCACGTCGCCGATGCGGACGCTCGAAAAGCGAACGTTGCCGTGTGCGTCAGTGATCTTCGGACCTTCGACCGCGCCTTTCTCGAGTACCGTCGCCAATCCCTCCGCGATAACTGCGACTCCGTGCCGCTGCCCCAACGCGATCCGCTTGACGACCGCCCCGACCAAGGTGTCGACGACGGTCTGCAACGGTGTAGGCGCCTGAAACTCCTCCGGGATCAGGGTGAGTGTGGCGCCGGCAGCTTTGCCGATGCCGAGCGCCAGGTGGCCGGCCGTGCGCCCCATGCTGACGACGAAGTACCAGCGCGACATGGAGTGGGCGTCGACCATCAGAGAGTTGAGGATGCCGGCACCGACGTGACGGGCCGTCTGGTACCCGAAGGTATCGATCTCGGGCGGCAGCGGCAGGTCGTTGTCGATCGTCTTCGGGACGTGCGCGACCTGGATGGTGCCCTTGCTCGCTTCGTAGACGCGCGAGGCGAGATAGGCGGTGCCCTCGCCGCCGATGGTGATCAGCTGGGAAATTCCCAGCCGCTCGAACGATTCGAGGACGTTCTGCATGCGTTCGGGCGATGCCGTCGGATTGGCACGAGAAATTCCGATGAACGATCCCCCGCGGAAATGCAGCCGACTGACCGCGTCGATGGTCAGCTCGACGGTCTCCTCGATATTCCCCTGCATGATCCATTCAAAGCCATCGCGGATGCCGATGACCTCGGTTCCCTCCAACTGCGCGCGAATCGACGCGGCGGCGATGACGCTGTTGATTCCCGGCGCCGGGCCGCCGGCGACGAGGATACCGAGCTTCCTTGCGAGCATAGCGTTCCTCCTGAATCGCCTACCAGGCTACAGGCTACTCGGTCGTCGCGACAGTCACGGCCGCGGCCGCGCAGATCTTGCCAGGGACCATCGCTCGCGCCCGGGAGCTTCGCTATAGTTGCGGGTTCGGAGTGCATCAGGTGACGAAAGACTGGATCCACATTCGCGGAGCGAGCCACAACAACCTTCGCAACATCGACGTCGACATTCCCGTCAACGCTCTGACCGTGGTCACCGGCGTATCCGGCTCCGGCAAGTCGAGTCTGGCCTTTGACGTTCTCTACGCCGAGGGGCAGCGGCGCTACGTCGAGAGCTTTTCGGCGTATACGCGGCAGTTTCTCGATCGCATGGACAAGCCGCAGGTGGAACACATCGAAGGAATTCTGCCGGCGATCGCCATCAGCCAGGGCAACTCGGTCAAGACTTCGCGGTCGACGGTCGGCACCATGACCGAGTTGCACGACCACCTCAAATTGCTCTTCGCCAAGATCGGCGTGCCGTACTGTCCCAAGTGCGGCGAGGTGGTCCACCGGGAGACGCCCGAGCGGGTCGCCTTCGATCTGGTTCGCCGCGACGAGGGAACCAGAGTTCTCATCACCTTTGCGCCGCCGGTACCCGAATCGCTCCCCTGGGTCGACGTCCGCGCCGGTCTCGTCGCCGGCGGATTTCGCCGCCTCCTGGTCGACGGCGAAACGCGCGACATCGACGAGGTGGAGGAGATGCCGCGACCCCTGCGCGTCGTCGCCGATCGATTGGTCGTGCGCCGCGACCAGGAGAAACGCGCGACCGATTCGATCGAGCAGGCGTTTCGCTTTGGCAAGGGAACGATGGCACTCGTCTTCCCCGACGCAGCGGATCAGGTCGAATCGCACAGCGAGGAACTCGCATGCGCGCGCTGCCAGATCGAGCTTCGCGATCCGGTGCCGAATCTATTCTCCTTCAACAGCCCGCTGGGAGCCTGCGAAGCTTGCCGCGGATTCGGACGCATCATCGACGTCGACCTGGATTTGGTCGTCCCGGACACGCGGCGGACGCTGCGCGACGGCGCCATCAAGCCGTGGAGTACCAATTCGACCGATTGGGAGCGCGACGAACTGGAGAAGTTCTGCCGCGCCAAAAAGATTCCGATGGATGTTGCGTTCTGCGACCTGTCGGACCGCCAGCGCCAGGCGATCATCGACGGCGCCGGCAAGTTTCACGGCGTCCGCGGATGGTTTCGCTGGCTCGAGGGACGGACGTACAAGATGCACGTCCGCGTCTTCCTGGCGCGCTACCGCTCGTACCGCCTGTGCCCGTCGTGCGACGGCGGCCGACTGAAAGCGGATGCCCTCAACTACAAGATCGGCGAGCGGACGATCGTCGACCTGCACCGCATGTGTATCTCCGACGTCGCGGCATTCTTCGCCGGTGCCCGGTTGACTGCGCAGGAGGCGGAAATCGCGGCGCTGATTCTCGGCGAGATTCGGTCGCGCTTGGGATACCTGTTGGAGGTCGGACTCGATTACCTGACCCTCGACCGCCAGTCGCGTACGCTCTCGGGCGGTGAGTTGGCGCGCGTCGACCTGACCCGCGCCGTTGGCTCGTCGCTGGTCAACACGCTGTACGTTCTCGACGAGCCGTCCGTCGGACTGCACCCGCGCGATAGCCAACGACTGGTGCGAATTCTTCGCGAGCTGCGCTCGAAAGAGAATACGGTGGTGGTCGTCGAGCACGAGGCCGAGATCATCCGTCAGGCGGATCACATCGTCGACCTCGGCCCTCGCGCTGGCGAGGCCGGCGGCGAGGTCGTGTTCGCCGGTTCGTATGGGGATCTCCTGGCGGATGTGAAGTCGGAGACGGCGGCATACTTGACCGGTCGAAAGTCGATTCCGATCCCGCGTAAGCGGCGGCCGCCGATCGCCAACCACAGGCTCATTATTCGCGGTGCGCGGGAGAACAATCTGCGCGACGTCAACGTATCGATCCCACTGCAGCGCTTCGTCTGTGTCACCGGAGTTTCCGGCTCGGGGAAGTCGACCCTGATCGAGGGAATTCTCTACCGCGCGCTCAAGAAGAAGCGTGGCGAGTTCGTCGCGCCACCGGGCGAACACGACGAGATCGCCGGCGCCGACCGCGTCCGCGATGTCGTCATGGTCGACCAGGCCGCGCTTGGCAGTACACGCCGAGGCAATCCGGTCACGTACCTCAAGGCCTTCGATCCGATCCGCAAGCTGTTCGCCGGCGTCGGTCTCTCGCGCATGCGCGGCTACACGCCTGCGACCTTCTCCTTCAACGTCGCCGGTGGACGTTGTGAGGCATGCGCCGGCGAGGGTTTCGAGAAGATCGAGATGCAGTTCTTGTCCGATGTGTACGTCACCTGTGCGGCGTGCGGCGGCGCGCGATTCACCGCCGAGGTCTTGCAGGTCCAGCACAAGGGAAAATCGATCCGCGATGTCCTCGACCTGACCGTCGACGCGGCGACCGAGTTCTTCGCTGATTCCCTCGACGTGGTCGAGCGGCTGCGCCCGTTGGCCGAGATCGGCCTCGGCTACGTGCGACTCGGCCAGCCGCTCAGTACGCTCTCTGGCGGTGAGGCGCAGCGGTTGAAACTGGCGGCCGCCATGGGCGGCCAGTCCAAGGCGGCAACACTCTTTCTTTTCGATGAGCCGACCATCGGGTTGCACTTCGCCGACGTCGAAAAACTTCTCGCCGCCCTGCAGGCACTGGTCGAGCAGGGACATTCGGTGGTGGTGATCGAGCACAACATGGAGATCGCCAAGACGGCCGACTTCGTGATCGACCTCGGCCCGGAGGGCGGCAGCGGTGGTGGAGCGATCGTCGTCGCCGGGACCCCGGAAGAGGTCGCGGAGTGCGCCGAGTCGCACACCGGGCGCTATCTGCGCCAGGCGCTGACCACCGCGCCCGGAATGCCGATGGTGTCCGACGAGACGGCGTTGGCCGTGGCGGAGCCGGCGAGCAACGGACTGGCTGGTCGCATTCGCGTCGTTGGCGCGAAAGAGCACAACCTGCGCGACGTCTCGATCGATCTGCCGCGCGATCAGCTCATCGTCGTCACCGGGTTGAGCGGCTCCGGCAAGTCGACGTTGGTCTTCGACATCATTTATGCGGAGGGGCAGCGCCGCTATCTCGATAGCCTCTCCACCTACGCGCGACAGTACGTCAAGATCCTGCCCCGCCCCAATGTCGATCTGCTGGCCGGCGTGCCGCCCACCGTGGCGATCGAGCAGCGGCTCAGCCGAGGCAGCAAGAAGTCGACCGTGGCGACGGTGACCGAGATCTACCACTATCTCCGCCTTCTCTACGCCAAGGTCGGCGTGCAGCACTGCACGCAGTGCGACGAACCTCTCAGTGCGCTGACGCGCGAACAGATCGTCAAGCGCATCCAGCGCGACTACAAGGGGTCGCCGGTGACTCTGATGGCGCCGGTGATTCGCGGCCGCAAGGGAATCTACAAAGAGTTGTTCCAGGGGGTGCGCAAGCTCGGCTTTCGCCAGGCGCGGATCGACGGCGAGATCGTCGGCTTGCAGAAAGCTCCGGTGCTGGCGAGGTACAAGGAGCACGACATCGACATCGTCGTCGGCGAGGTGGTGATCCGCCCCGGCAATGCGTCGCAGCTCGACGAATGCATATCCAGCGCCCTGCGGCTCGGCGACGGCGGGGTCGTCGCCGTCGGCCGCGGTGGCGAGCGCATCTACAGTGAGCGCCTCTTCTGTACGGCTTGCGGCATCGGCTACGAAGAGCCCGACCCGCGCTTGTTCTCTTTCAACTCACGACAGGGCGCGTGCTCGACCTGCGACGGTCTCGGTACCACCGTCACCTTCGAGCCCGAGGCTCTGCTGGGCGATAGCGGAGTTCCGCTCGGCGTCGCCCTGCAGTCGGGCTTGGCTGGCGCGGGCGCGCGTGCCCTGCGCGTCGCCAGGCAAGTGGCGAAGAGTCATCGGGTGTCGTTGACCCAGCCCTTTGCAAAACTCACGGCACGCAAGCGACGCGCCCTGTTCGAAGGCAACGCCAAGCCGGGACTGATCGGCGCCCTACACGACTTGATCGAGGAGGACGAGGACGCCGCCGCGGGCTTGGTCGACCTGTTGAGCGAGCAGGCTTGCGGCGATTGCGGCGGTCGTCGACTCAACCCGCGCGCTTGTGCCGTCCGCGTGCTCGGGCGCGCCATTTGGCAGGTGACGGGCGAATCTGTCGAGGACGCCTACGCGTCGTTGAGCCGCTACCGCTTCGGCGATCGCGACGGCGCCATCGCCGAGAACGTCATGAAGGAAATTCTACCGCGACTGCGGTTCCTCATGGAAGTCGGGTTGCCCTACCTGACGTTGGACCGACGCGCCGATACACTCTCGGGCGGCGAAGCGCAGCGCATTCGTCTGGCGGCGCAGCTCGGGTCTAATCTGCGGGGCGTGTGCTACATCCTCGACGAGCCGACGATCGGCTTGCACCCGCGCGACAACGCGATGTTGATCGGCACGCTGACCGGCCTCGTCAAGAAGGGCAACACGTTGATCGTCGTCGAGCACGACGAGGCGACGATCGCCGCCGCCGATCTGGTCGTCGATCTCGGGCCGGGTGGTGGGTCCAAGGGCGGCGAATTGGTTGCCGTCGGCTCGCCGGCGCAGCTGGCAGCGGACCAGCGATCGGTCACCGGCCGATTCCTCGGCCGCAAGCGCGCCCGCCGCGGCGTTGTTCGCAACCTCGAAGCCGTAGCGCGGTTGCGCGTGCGGGGGGCGTGCGAGCACAACCTCAAGGACATCGACGTCGAGATCCCGCTCGGTGCTTGGACCTGCGTGTCCGGTGTCTCCGGCTCCGGTAAGTCGACCCTGGTGCGCGACGTGCTGTACGCCGGTTTGCGCCGCAAGTTGGGGCTGGCGACCGGCCGCGTCGGCGCCCACCGCGCCATCGAGGGGTACGAGACGCTGAACCGGATCATCGAGGTCGATCAGACGCCAATTGGTCGCACGCCGCGCTCGATTCCCGCCTCCTATGTCGGATTCTACGACGAGATCCGCAAGCTGTTTGCGATGACTGCGGAGGCGCGCAGCCGCGGCTACAAAGCCAGTCGCTTCTCCTTCAACGTGAAGGGCGGCCGCTGCGAGGAATGCGCCGGCCAGGGGCGAATCAAAATGGAGATGAGCTTTCTGCCGGATGTCTACGTCGGCTGCGACACCTGTGGCGGCGCGCGGTTCAACCGGGAAACGCAGGCGGTGCACTACGGCGGCCGCAACATCGGCGAGGTGCTGGCGATGACCATCGAAGATGCCGCCGAGCTGTTCTCCGCCGTGCCAAAGATCGTCAAGCCGCTGCGTCTGCTCGACGACATCGGCCTCGGGTATCTGACGCTCGGCCAGGGCAGTAACACGCTTTCGGGCGGGGAGGCGCAACGCATCAAACTCGCCTACGAGCTCAGCAAGGAGTCGCGCGGCACGACGCTGTACGTTCTCGACGAGCCGACGACCGGCTTGCATTTCGCGGACGTCGAGAAGCTGATCGATGTCGTGCACCGGCTGGTCGATCACGGCAACACCGTCGTCACCATCGAACACAACCTCGAGATCCTCAGCCAGGCCGATTGGATCATCGACCTCGGCCCGGAAGGCGGACTCGGCGGCGGCGAGGTGGTGGCGATGGGTCCGCTGGCGGCGGTGACCCGCGTCGCGGCTTCGCATACCGGCAGGTTTCTCGCCGAGGGCTGAAAGGCGACTCGGACCGCAGACGGCGGCGCTGCTGCCGTATTCTTGGGCATCGGCCCGCGCCCGCTGCTACCTGTTCAGGCAGAGCCAGGCGGCGGAGTCAGCCAGGCCGATCGACCGGCGGCAGGCACTATTCTTGCGATGTCAATCCCGTCAGGGGGTGAAAAGAGATGTCTCGCAAGTCGGGCGACGATGAGGTCGCAGCACTCGTCGGCCACTACCGCGCCGTCGTCTCACCTCTGCGCGCCTTCCTCAAGGAGCTGCACGGACGCTACCAGCCGCTGAACGAGGGCGCGCTTGCCGATTATATACCCGAGCTGACGAAGGCCGATCCCAATTGGTTCGGTCTCTGCGTCGCCACGGTCGACGGACAGGTCTTCCAGTACGGCGACGCCGAACAGCACTTCACCATCCAGTCGATCTCGAAGCCCTTCGTATACGCGCTGGCGCTCGAGGACCACGGCCGCGAGCGGGTGCTCGAGCGCATCGGCGTCGAGCCGACCGGGGATCCCTTCAACTCGATCATCCTAGAACAAGACACCAAGCGGCCGCACAACCCGATGGTGAACGCCGGCGCGATTGCCGCCGCCAGTCTGATCGAAGGGGCCGGACCGGCCGAGCGGCTCAACCACGTCCTGGAAATGTTCCGGCGCTTCACCGGCCGCGAACTCGCCATCGACATGGCGGTTTTTACCTCGGAGCGCGCCACCGGCCACCGCAACCGCGCGATCGCGTATCTGATGTTGAACTTCGGTATGATGCCGCCCAGCCCGGAGGACGCCCTCGACTTGTACTTCAAGCAGTGCTCGGTGCTGGTGACGTGTCAGGATCTGGCGGTTATGGCGGCGACACTGGCCAACGGCGGCGTCAATCCCCGCAGCGGCGAACGGGCGCTGTCGGCCCAGTACGTGCGCGATGTGCTGAGCCTGATGCTGTCCTGCGGCATGTATGATTTTGCCGGCGAGTGGGCTTACAAAGTCGGCCTACCGGCGAAGAGCGGGGTCGCCGGTGGCATCCTCGCCGTCGTCCCGGGTCAGGCCGGCATTGGCATCTTCTCGCCGTTGCTCGACCGGCGCGGCAACAGCGTGCGCGGCATTCGCGCATGCGAAGAACTGTCGGAGCGTTTCGGCTTGCACGTTTTCGACTTCCGTCCGCCCGAGCACAGCCTGGCGGCGGCATTGGCGACGCGATCGCCGGCCGCCTCGACGGCGCGAGAGACTCCGTGAGCGCAATAGCCGCGCCGTTGCCGGGCCTCGACACCTCTGCCGAGTGGCTGCGGCGTCGCGTCGCCGAACTGGAGCGCCACTTCCACGCCGTCGTCCACGTCGTCATTCCAATGGGTGTCGCCTTGCTCCATTCGGGAGGACGCGAGCAGCTGTTGGAGGCGATCCTGGTCGAGGCGAAGGATCTCTGCAACGCCGACGGCGGCACCCTCTATCTGCGCACCGCCGACGACCAGCTGGAGTTCGCGCTATTGCGCAACGACACCCTCGGTATCGCGCTCGGCGGCAGCAGCGGACTGCCAATTCCGTATCCGCCCCTGCCGCTGCACGATCCCGTCAGCGGACTGCCGAACGAGACCAACGTCGCCACCTACGCCGCGCTCACCGGTCGCACCGTCAACATCGCCGATGCGTATCGTGCCGAGGGCTTTGATTTCAGCGGCACCAGGGCCTTCGACAGCCAGACCGGCTACCGGGCGACGTCGTTCCTGACCGTGCCTCTGCGCAACGGCGCCGACCGCGTCATTGGCGTGCTCCAGCTCCTCAATGCCCGCGACCGCGAGACCGGTACAGTCGTGTCCTTCGAAGCCGGCGTCGAGCCGATTGTCGAGTCCCTTTCGGCCCTGGCCGCGGCGGCACTCGAGGTGTACCTGCGCGAAGAAGGACTGCGGCGCCAGATCCGCGAACTGCACGTGCGCGTCGACGCCGACAAGCGTGCCCGGCAGGTCGCCGAGATCGCCGAGACCGACTACTTCCAGGAGCTGCAGCGGCGCGCGCGGGAGATGCGCCAGCGGTCGGCCTGATTCGCCGCGCGCACGAGGCCAACGATGTCGAAGATCGTCTCCATCCATTCCTTCCGGGGCGGTACCGGCAAGTCGAACGTGACGGCCAATCTCGCCGTGCTGACGGCGCTGGGAGGGAAGCGGGTCGGCATCGTCGACACCGATGTGCAGTCGCCCGGCATTCACGTTCTCTTCGGCTTCGATGAGGAGCAGATCCAGGTCTGCCTCAACGACTACCTGTGGGGCCGCTGTGCCATCGAAGAAACCGCCTACGACGTCACCTCGGCGCTCGTCGGCGCGCCCGTCACGGCGCCGCCACAATCACGGGTTTTCCTGATTCCGTCGAGCCTGCGGCCAGGCGAGATCGCCCGCGTCCTGCGCGAGGGCTACGACGTGACCCGGCTCAACGACGGATTCCGCAACCTGGTCGAGAAACTCGAGCTCGATACCCTGTTCATCGACACCCACCCGGGGGTCAATGAGGAGACCTTACTCTCGATCGCGATTTCGGATAGCTTGCTGATCGTGCTGAGGGCGGACCATCAAGATTTTCAAGGGACGGCGGTCACCGTCGACCTGGCGCGGCGCCTGGAAACCCCGCAGGTGGTGTTGCTGCTGAACAAGGTCCTCCCCCCGTACGACGAGGAAGCGCTCGATCGCCAGCTCAATGCGACCTACCAGGTTCCCCTCGCGGGCATCCTGCCGCTGTCTGAGGACATGGTGCGGTTGGCCAGCGGGGGGGTCTTCTGCATGCATCATCCCGACCACCCGATCACCGCTACCCTCAGGCGAGTCGCCGGGATTCTCGGCTGACCAGCTATCTGCGATCGGACCGAATGGGTAGCCATCGCTCATCATCGAGGCGGCGCTGGGAAACGCTCGCGACGGGCCTCCTGCTGCTCCTTCTATTGGCCGCGGGCTGCGGTGGTGGTGGCGGCTCTAGCGATGATGGCGGTGGCAACGGTGGCGGTAACGGCGGCCCCGTCTTTCCCGGCCGCGACGGCGAGGAATCTCCCGATCCGCCGCCGTCCGTCCAAACGGCGCGCATCGCCTTCGACTCGGCGACCGGCGAAAGGTGCTGTGTCGCGCTCGGCGCGGACCTGATTCCCGGCGGTGCTTTGTTGGTACTCGATGACCTGCCCGCTGGCCCGGCGACGGTCCTCGTCGCCTTCTTCGCCGAGGACTTCGCGCCGACCGTCGACGGGTTCGACGGCACCTGCAAAACGGTACCCGTCTCCCTCGGGCAGCCTTGCGATGCGGACCGAGTCGCTTCGCCGAGTTTCGAGAGTGACCCGCAGAACGTCGACATCATCGCGGGCGGTCAGACGAACGTCGCCGATTTGATCATCCATGCTCTGCCCTTCGTCTTCGATTTCAGCCCGGAGAATGGCGAGGAGACGGAGGAGTCGGTGGAGTTCGCATTTACCGTCGCCGACGCGGTGACCGATATCGAGGCGGACTCAGTGGATCTCGAACTGACGCTGCAGGTGCCCGAAGGCTCGTCTTTCCGGTCGCTGACCAAGCGCGTGCCGCTGCACCTCAGCCCTTGTGCGGACGGCTCGCCGGAGCCGTGTTCCGCCGACGGCGATCGCGAGATCAGCGGCTTTCGCGCCAACAGCGATCCGACGATGTTGGCGCCCGGCCCCGTCGACGTGCGCATCCGCGCCGTCAACCAAGACGATCCGCCGCAGGATGTCGATTTCCAGTACGGCTTCGAGGTGGCGCCGTGAGGCAGGTGGCAGGCGCCCTGATTCTATTGCTCGCATTGGTCGGCAAGGCTTCGGCGTCGGAGCAGTCGGAGGCGCTTTTCTCGCGTGGCCTGGTCGAGTCGCAGCGAGGCGACCAGGCATCGGCCATGGACTTGTTTGACCGTGCGGTTGCCGCCGACCCGCGCGACGCGCTGGCGCACTACCACCGCGGTGTCGCCCTCTCGCGTCAGGGAAAGGCGGCGCAGGCGATCGCCGACTTCGAGACCTCCCTGTCGCTGCGGCCGGACCTCGACGAGGCGGCCCTCGAACTGGGGATTGCGCTGGTCGAGGTCGGCCGCGCCGACGATGCGCGGCCGTGGCTCGAACAGGCGCGTGCGCAACCCTCCCTGCTCGGACAGGCTGAGTTCTTCCTCGGCATCGCGGCTCTTCGCGCCGAGCAGTACGACACGGCGCGGGCGAGCTTTGAGCGCGCTCGCGCGGCGGATCCAGCGCTGCTGGCCTCGACGCGCTACTATCTCGGAGTCATCGACTATCGCACCGGCAACCGCGACGCGGCGCGCGAGCACTTTCGCTCAGTTCTCGAACAGTCGCCCAACTCGGCCGTCGGTCGCGAGGCATCGGCATTTCTGGAAGTGCTGCGCCAAGCGCAGGGATCGGGCAGCTATGTCTACGGCGCCCTTTCGTTGCAATACGATAGCAACGTCGTCCTCGCTCCCGCCGACGGACTGCCCGACCCGGCTATCAGCGGCAAGTCCGACGGCCGGGCGACAATCAACGCCGGCGGCGTCTACGAGATGTGGCGCGACGAACGCACGCAAGTTTCCGTCGGTTACGATTTCTACCAGGACCTGCAGTTCGAACTCACCGAGTTCAACGTGCAGAACCATCGCCCGTCGCTCCTCGTCTCGACCGACTTCGGCATCCTCCGCGGTGCATTTCTCGCACAGTACGATTTCTTTCTCCTCGATAACTCGGGTTGGCTGCAGTCGGTGACGGCGATGCCGATGGTGATTCTGCCGCAGGGCGACGTCGGCCGCATCGAGACCTATCTGCGCTTTCAATGGCGCGACTACCTGCGCTCCAGCTTCGACATTCTCAACGGCTACAACTACGCCGGCGGCATCCGCCAAGTGTTGACGCTGGGTAAGGGCGGGCCGGTGTTGTGGGGCAGTTTCGAGGTCGACAACCAGGACTCCGATGCCACCGGTGGCGAACTCTACGAGTACGAAGGCCTGCAAGGCGAGGTGTCCCTGCGGTGGCCGTTACCGTGGCGGACGACGGCGCAGGCCGGATATCGCTATCGCTACGAGGACTACAACGACGCCAGCGCCGTCTTCGTGCCGGTGGACAATACACGAGTCGATCGCGAGCATCGCACCGGAGTGACGCTGCGCAAGGATCTCAACGAGATGATTTCCCTGGTGGCCGCCTGGGTCGGCACTTGGAACCTGTCAAACAAGCAGGACTTTGAGTATGATCGCCACATCACGTCGCTCGGAGTCGAGCTGAGGTACTGAGATGAGAAACGCATTCGAGGTCTACCGATTGATCGTGCTGACGGCCCTGATGGTGGTTCCGACGGCTGGATTCGGCGCCGCTGTCGGGCATGTGGCATCGGCGGAGGGGGAGGCGTCGATCGGTCGCGGCGACGAATTCTCGCCCGCCGAGACGGGGATGGAGATCGAACTCGGCGACGAGTTGCGAACGGCCGACGGACGCCTACGCGTCGTGTTTCAGGACGACTCGGTGCTGAATCTCGCGGAGAACACACGTCTGATCGTCGATGAACAGGTGTTCGAACCGGAGCAGAGTCGCTTCAGTTCGGTGCTCAATCTGCTCGGCGGCAAGGTCCGCGCCGCGGTCAGTGAGTACTACCAACAGCCGGGAGCCGCCTACGAGATCGAGACACCGACGGCCGTCGCCGGCGTGCGAGGCACGACGTTCGTCGTCAGTTACGACGAGGACGACGAGCTGACCGAGGTGCTCGGCATCCGAGGCCGCGTCTTCGTGCGCGGCCTCGACGAGCGACTCGCCGAAGGCGTCTACCTGACGGCACAGGAAGCGACGACCGTGGCGCCGGGGCAAGAGCCGGAATTGCCGACCCGACTCGATGAGATGCGCTTCCGCGAACGGCTGGACTCCGTCGAAATTCTCGGCCGCCAGGGTCTCGGCAATCTGGCCAGCGGCGCGACCCTGCAGGCGGGCGGCGAAGTCGCCCCGGCCGATCGCGCGCCGCAGATCGTGTCGCAGCTGACGACGCTAGACGATCAGCGCGACGCAAGCGACGTCGTCGGCCAGCCGTTGCCCGTGATCGAGACGACGCGCGGCCGCCTCGGCGTACCGTTCTGAAGCGCCGCCGTCTCATCGAGCTTCGTCTCGCCCTCATCATAGCCCTCGCCGTCGGCGGGCTGCGCCTCCTCGGCTGCGGTACCATCGAGGTGGTGGAGTTGCGCGCGCTGGATTACCGCATGCGCCTGCGCGGTCCCAGACCCGCTGCGCCAGAGGTCGCCATCGTCGCCGTCGACGACCGCAGCATCGCCGCTCTCGGCCGCTGGC
>JBGTMF010000417.1:0-1558 GCA_041743795.1 Thermodesulfobacteriota bacterium
GGAGCGCGGCCTGCGCACGCTGTGCGACCGTGCCGGCATCACCGGCGTCGAGATCCGCCGCGACCTCGCCGGCCATCCGCGCGCGATGATCGCCACCTTACCGCGCGGCGCGAAAGCTGATAGCTGACCTCTCGAGGTCGAGGCGCGATGCGATGGATAAGATCCTGATCAAAGGCGGTCGCCGGCTCGCCGGCGAAGTGACGGTTGCCGGGGCGAAGAACGCCGCGCTGCCGATTCTCTTCGCCACGCTTCTGACGGATCAACCGTGCGTCGTTCGCAATCTGCCCGATGTGGCCGACGTGCGAACCGCGCTGCGGCTGCTCAGCGATCTCGGCGCGACGGTCGAGCAGACTGGTACCGACGCCACCGTACACGCCCGCGCGCTCACCGCCTGGGAGGCGCCGTACGAGTTGGTGAAGACCATGCGTGCCTCGTTTCTGGTGCTCGGACCGCTGCTGGCAAGAGCCGGCCGGGCGCGCGTCTCTCAACCCGGCGGCTGTGCCATCGGCGGCCGACCGGTCAATCTGCACCTGAACGCCCTGCAGAAGATGGGCGCCGAGGTCGAGTTGGTGCACGGATACACCGAGGCGCGCGCCGGCCGTTTGACGGCGGCGCAGATCCACCTCGACTTTCCCTCCGTTGGCGCGACCGAACATCTGATGATGGTCGCCTGTCTAGCCAACGGTACGACCGAGATCGATAACGCCGCGCGCGAGCCCGAGATCGTCGATCTGGCCGCGGCCCTGAGTTCAATGGGCGCACGCATCCGCGGAGCTGGCGAGGCCACCATCCAGATCGAAGGGGTCGAGGCGCTGGGTGGCATGACGCACCGTGTGCTGCCCGATCGTATCGAGGCGGGAACCTTTATGATCGGTGCCGCCATGACCGGCGGCGACGTGGTCGTGCACGGCGCTCAGGCGGATTGCCTGCAGGCGCTGGTGGTCAAGCTGCGTGAGGCGGGAGCAACGCTCGAAGAGATGGACGGCGCGATTCGTGTCACCGCCTCGCGGCGGCTGCAGGGCGTCGACATCAAAACGCTGCCATACCCGGGCTTTCCGACCGATTTGCAGGCGCAGATGATGGCGCTCGCCACTGTGTCGCAGGGCAGCAGTCTGGTCAGCGAGACGATCTTCGAGAATCGATTTATGCATGCCAACGAATTCATGCGTCTGGGTGCCGACATCGCTGTCGACGGTCACAATGCGGTCGTGCGCGGCGTGCCACGTCTCAGCGGCGCGCCGGTGATGGCGACCGACCTGCGGGCCAGTGTGTCGCTGATTCTCGCCGGTCTGGTCGCCCACAACAGCACCGAGATCCGCCGCGTCTACCACCTCGATCGCGGCTACGAACGCATCGAGGAGAAGCTGTCCGCACTGGGTGCGGACATCGTGCGGGTGAAGGGAGGACGCGGGTGAGAGAGACGATTCGCAGCTTGGACACCAGCGCGCCGGGCTTTGCCGGCGAACTGGCGCGCCTGCGTGCGACGCAAGAGCAGGACAGTGCCCGCGCCGAGGCGGCCGCGGCCGAAATTGTGCGCGCGGTGAGGCGGCGCGGTGAC
>JBGTMF010000418.1:0-5004 GCA_041743795.1 Thermodesulfobacteriota bacterium
CTCCACCGACTGCCACGGCGACGAACACCGCGCCGCCGACCGCCACCCCGACGGCGACCATGACGCCGACGTTCACCGCGCCGCCCAACGACACCTGCGACGGCGACTGCGACGGCGACGGAGTCGTTTCGATCTCCGAACTCATCCGGGGGGTCAACATCGCGCTCGGCAGGCTGCCGCTCGACCAATGCCCGGCGTTCGACATCAACGGTGACGGCACCGTCGCCGTCAACGAGCTGATCAGCGCCGTGCGCGACGCGCTCGATGGCTGCTGAGGATTTGCAACCATGAGCAGCTACGAACGATCACGCCTGTACCTCTCGGCCGCCGCCGCGGTGCTCCTCTTCGCTGGACTCCTGGCGCAGGCGACGGCCGACGACGCTCCGTTCGCGGCGACCGAAGCCGAAGCCGCCGTGACCGGGGACCCGGTGGAGCTGCGTGCGGGCGAGCCGAGGCACCGCGAGCACCTCGAGGAGATCGTCGTCACCGCGCCGCTGCAACGGACCACGCACCAACTCGCGAAACCGGTGGCGGTGATGACGGAAGAAGATATCCGCCAGCGCGCCGCGCCACAGCTCGGCGAGATTCTCGGCGAGCTGCCGGGAGTCAGCCAGAGCTACTTCGGGCCGGGCGCCAGCCGACCCGTGATTCGCGGCCTGCAGGGTGACAACATCCGTGTGCTGCAGAACGGCCTCGGACTACTCGACGCCTCGTCGATCAGTCCGGATCACGCCGTGGGGATCGAGCCGCTGCTGATCCGAAGGGCCGAGGTGGTGCGCGGCCCTTCCGCGCTGTTGTAAGGACCGAGCGCGATCGGTGGCGTGGTCAACGTGATTACCCGGCGCATCCCGGATGAACCGATCGACGTCCCGATTCGGGGCGCGATTCTCGGGCGCGGCAACTCCGTCAACAACGAAGGCGCCGGCGTCGCCTACCTCGAAGGCGGATACAAAGGTTTCGCGATTCACGCCGACGGCTTCGCGCGCAAGACCGACGACGTATCGATCCCCGGATTCGCGCGATCGTCGGCGCTGCGCGAGATCTCTTCACTGCCCCCCGGTGAGACCGAAGAAAAGAACCGGCTGATCAACACGGCGCTCGAGAACACCGGCGGCGGGGCCGGTATCGCCTACCACTGGGACGGCGGCTACGTCGGAATCGCGCCGGAGATCTACACATCGGAGTACGGAATCCCGGGCGCGCCGTCGACGTTCATCGATCTCGAACAGCGCCGCCTCGACATCTCCGGCTCCGTCGACGCGCCGTTGCGCGGCCTCTCGACGGTCACCTCGCGGATCGGCCTCGTCGATTACCAACACGAGGAGCTCGAGGCCACCACGCGCGGCACCCGCGTCGGGACGCGCTTCGAGAACACCGGTTACAATCTGCGCATCGACGCCATTCACACGCCGATCGCCGGCATCGAAGGCGCGTTCGGCTTCGAGAGTTTCTACTCGGACTTCGACGCCACCGGCGCCGAGGCGTTCTTCCCCCGCTCCGAGACGGCCGTCCAGTCGCTGTTCGCGTTCGAAGAGATCGTGTTCGGAGCGGCACGACTGCAAGCAGCGGGTCGGCTCGACATCTCTTCGGCCGACGCCGACGATTCGCCCGTCTTCGGTCGCGGCGACTCACGCGACTTCGTCACCGGAGGCGGCTCCGTGGGCGCCGTGCTGACGCCAATCGACCCCTATTCGGTCGCGGTCAACCTCGCCTACGCGCAGCGCCCGCCCAACGCCGCTGAACTCTATGCCAACGGCCCGCATCTGGCGACGGCGCAGTTCGAAGTCGGCGACCGCGACCTGTCGATGCAGGAGTCCCTCGGCTTTGAAGTCGTCGCCCGCAAGGAGGAGGGCCGCGTGACCGGCTCGGTGGGCGCCTACTACAATGAGATCGACAACTTCATCGACCTCATACCAACCGGAGAGTTCTTCGACACCGCCGACCTCGGCCACTCACACGGCGGCGATCCGATCATTCCCGTCTTCCAGTACGAGAACATACCGGCGGTGTTCGTCGGGACCGAAGCCGACCTGATGATCCATGCCATCGAGGCCGCGACGTACGACGTTCACCTCAATTTGCTGGCCGACTGGGTCTTCGCGCGCAACCGCGACACCAGGGAGGCGCTGCCGTACCTGCCGCCGCTGCGCCTCGGCAGCGAGGTCGTGCTGCACTGGGAAGATCTCAGCGCCGACACCTCGCTGATGTGGTCGAGGCGTCAAGACAACACGCCCGAGTTCATACTCCCGACCGACGGCTACTGGATGCTCAATATCGGCGCCAACTACCACGTTCCGATGAACTTCGGGACGCTCGACCTGTTCTTGCGCGCGACGAACCTCCTTGACCAGGACGCCCGCCTGTCTACATCGACGCGAAAGGAATTCGCACCGCTGCCCGGCGCGGGGATATCGGGCGGCGCCCTGTTCCGATTCTGACCCGAGGCAGTGCCGGCTGTACCGGCACTGCCGAGCCCATCGTCGCGCGAAGCGCGCACGGGGGCGAATATCCAATGGAGACAATGATGAGAGAATCCTTTGCTGCACGCAGCGCCGGCAAAACCTTGTGCCGCTCGGCGATCTCGCTGGTTTCCCTGTGCGCCTCCCTTTGCATCGGCGGCTGCTGGGATGACGGTCCGATCGAGGTCGAGGAGCCGCTGGAGTTGATCCTCGGCTCCAGCGAGCTGAACGGCGGACAGATCGTCACCGACTTCGACTTCGGCGTCCCGGTGCCGGTGGAGTTCAACACCGAAGTCGGTGGGTTCTCCATCTACAGTGCCACCGTCCCGGGATTCGTGGCGCTCGGATCGCGCAATCTCGCCCAGTCGCCCTTTGGCTTTCCCGACGGCACTCCGATCGGAATGAGAATCACCGAGATCGACCCGGAGGTGCAGATCGTGTTCAGCACCAGTTTGCTGTCCGAAGTGGGGGACGAGGTCGAGATCGGCGAGTCGCCCTTCGACCTCCATCCGACGTGGCAGCTGAGCTTTCCTCCCGGCGTGACTCCCGCGCCGCGCTTCGTCAGCTTCGTGCTGACGACCACGGCGCCCGAGTATCAGGAATCAGAAGAGCACACATTGACGATCGTCGTGGACAGCGGTGACGATGACGGCGATGCGATGTGACCAAAATTTGCCCCCGTGCGCGCGCCGCAAGCGCGGAGCCCTTGCGGGGGCGTATATCCAATGAAACCGTGATCGAATGCTCGCCTTGTCGATGATCCTCGTGGCCGGTGCCGTGCTCCTCTACGTCCTGTCGCCGTCGCAGATGCTGTACTCGACGCATCCCTGGCCGGTGTACGCTCTGCTCTTCGCCGGAATGGCCGTGGCGGTGCGCCGCGGGCGCCGCGGTGGCGTCGCGGTTGTCGCCGTCGCCGCGATACTGACGACGACCTTGTTCTACATGCACTCGGTGCGCAGCGGCACGGACGGCGGCGAACTCACCGTCGCGGTCGGCAACCGGTTCCCGCCGGTAGTGCTGTCTACGTCGACGGGCGCATCGTTCTCGTCCGCCGACATGTTGGGCCACTCGGCCGTGCTCTATCTCTTCTACCGCGGCGACTGGTGTCCTTTCTGCCGCACCGAGCTATCGGTCATGAACGACTACTACGAGAGGATCCGTGCGGACGGCGTCGAGCTCGTCGCCGTCAGCGTCGATCCGCCGGACGTATCGGAGCGACTGCGCGAACGCCTGGCGGTGCCGTTCACGTTCCTCTCCGACCCTCGCGGCGAGTTGCTCGACGCGCTCGGCATTCGCCACCGCGGCGGTCACGGCGATAAGGACATCGCCTACCCGGCGCAGGTGCTCGTCGACACGAACGGCATCGTCCGCTGGACCTTCCGCGCCAACTCCTACCGCCAGCGCGCCCACCCGGACGATGTACTCGCGGCCATCGCCGTGCTCGAAGCCCGGTAAGTCCGCGTAGAAGGACAACCACTTCAAAACTGCACGCGAGAATTAGCAGTCCGTTGAAAAACAGGCGCGCAAGCGAAAATGAGGATTTCGGCGCCAGGGCAAGGCGCGAAACCGGAAGCAAAGTCGTGACTTTTGTTGAGGATTTCGCAACGCAGCCATGGCGCCGAAAGACCATTTGTAGCGCGTGTCCTGTTTTTCAACGGGCTGTTAGGGATGCCCGCCTTCCCGACTTTCCTCCGGCCCTTATGGGAGTGGGACATGGCACGTTCCTCAGTGGATTCGACAATAAGTTTATGTATACATACGCCCAATGAACACCCCGTGGTCCGATCTGGAATATTTCGGGCCGTCGCTGATCGCCGCTGGCGGGGTGTCGAGGAGAAGAGCGTTATGACCAAGTACTCGAAGCGGGGCCGTATCTTGTGCGCGATCGCGGTAGCGACGGTCGTCTGGCTCAGCGTCGCCGTCGTGCCCACGGCGTACGGAGCTTCGATCGCCGGTGCTTGCTGCCTCGACGGCGGCGGCTGCGCGGATCTGAGCGATGTCGCGTGTGAGGTAGGCGGTGGCACGTTCATCGGCTTCGACACCTCGTGCGCGTCGATAGCCTGCGATATCACCGCTGCGCCGGTTGTTTCGGGCGCTGCTCTGCTATTGACCGTCATCCTCCTCCTAACCGCGGGTTTGCTGACGCTGCGCCGCCGCCTTGTCTGAGCGGATAGCAAGCAGATAACCAGGTCCTCGCCTGCGTTGCCCGCGGGTTGGGTAACCTCTATGGCGCTCGGCCACATCGGCTTGCCCTGACGTGTTTTCGGCTCGCGATCTATCGTCACACCAAGGCCGACACTAGGGGTTCTCGTCATCCGGGCTCCCTTGCGGGGCTCCCTTGCGGCACTGACTTGCGGCACTCCCTTGCGGCACTGATTTGGGGCACTCACTTGCCCATGCAGAACTCGCGGAAGACGAGATCGAGGACGTCGTCGTTGACGATTTCGCCTGTAACCGCGCCGAGGTGTTCGATCGCGATCTGCACGTCGACGGCGACGATGTCGGGCGGTGCGCCGGCGCGTGCCGCGGCGACGGCGTGCGCCAG
>JBGTMF010000419.1:0-6969 GCA_041743795.1 Thermodesulfobacteriota bacterium
AGGTGGCGATCATCGGCGGCGGAACGGTCGGCGCCGCGGCAGCGCGCATGGCGATTGGTGCCGGCGCGGAAGTGACGGTGCTCGACCTCAATGCCGATCGCATGGCCTATCTCGAAGACGTCTTCGGCAGCGCGGTGGAGACGCTGCACTCGAATCCCGAGACGATCGAGGAGAAGGTGCGCGGCGCCGATCTGCTGATCGGCGCCGTCCTCGTGCCGGGGCGGGCGGCGCCGAAGTTGGTCGACGATGAGCTGGTGCGCGCCATGAATCCGGGCTCGGTGGTGGTCGACGTCGCCGTCGACCAGGGCGGATGTATCGCGACCTGCCGGCCGACGACGCACGACCAGCCGACCTACCGCGTACATGAAGTAGTGCATTACTGTGTCGCCAACATGCCCGGCGCGGTGCCGCGCACCAGCACCTACGCTCTGACCAACGTCACCCTGCGACCGCTTCTGGAGATGGCGACACACGGCGTCGAAAGAGTCTTGCGCAGATCTCCCGATCTGGCGGCCGGCGTCAACACCTGGGACGGAGCCTGCACCTCGCGCGGCGTCGCCGATGCGCACGGCCTCGAGGCTGTAGCGATCGCCGAGTTGCTCGGGTCGCACCCCAATTGACTGAACTCGTGGCGCGGGTTGTAACGGTGCGGCACCGGCGGTGTCGATCGAAAGATCGACCGAGATGAGTGAATGAGCGAAAACCTGCGTCTCTTGGTCTTCATGCATTGTTCGGGCCTCGCCGGGGCCGAGCGCAGCGTGCTCGAGCTGGTTCACCAATTACGGGTCGATCATGACGTGGCAGTCACCGTCGTCTTGCCGTACGACGGTCCATTGCGAGAGCGACTGGCCGCTGAGGGCGCGAGGACTCTGATCGTCGAAGCCGGATGGTGGTGTGAGTTCGACAGGCACCGGTGGTCGCAGAGTGCGGTGACGTTGCTCGAGGCGATTCGCACACAGCCGGCGGAGTTCGCCGCCGATGTCGTCATTACGATGTCGATCACCATACCCTGGGGAGCGCTGGCGGCGTCGGTTCTGCGCACACCGCACGTGTGGTACCTGCGGGAAACTGGCGACTACCTTCCCTTCTTGCTGCCCTTCGAGCGGATCATAGGGGTGATCGACGAGTCGTCAAACGCGGTCATCGCGATCTCGCACGCGGTGCGTCGCGTCGTGGCCAGTATCGCCGATGACAAGATATCGATCGTTGCTCCGCATTTCCCCGGTTTCGAGGAACCGGCGCCTCGCCGTGCAGCGCGCGACCGGGCGCGGCCGCGGCTGGTTTACCCCGGTACGAAGTCGGCGCAGAAGGGCCAGGAGGACGCGATTCACGCTGTTGCAGCGCTTGCGGCGCGCGGAAGAGAGGTCGATCTCGTGCTGGTCGGCCCCGGACCGGATTCGGAAAACGAGAGGCTGGCGGCGATGGCCGTGGAGCTTGGGGTCCGCGACCGCGTCGAGATCAGTGGGTTTCGCGACGATGTCCTCGATATGATCGCGGACGCCGATGTGATGGTCGACTGCACCCGCGATGCGGCGCTCGGCCGTGTGATCATGGAAGCGATGCTGATCGGCACGCCGGTGGTGGCGACTCGTTCCGGCGGAGCCCGCGATCTGTGCCAGGAGGGTTTGCACGGAATGGTGTTCAACCCGGGCGACAGCGACGAATTGGCCAGGGTGATCGAAGCAATGCTCGACGATCCCGCCGAGACTGCGGACCGGGTGCGGCGCGCCGTCGCGTTCGCCCGCGAGAAAAACAAACGCGAATGTTACGGGCCGGTGGTGTTTGCACAGTTGCGTTCGTTGGTCGGTCAGCCGAACCCGACCCCGCAGGCGTGGTCGGAGTTGTTCGTCGACCTGCTGACAAACGCCGATGCCGCGCGCCAAGTGGCGGCCGACGAGGCGCAACGCAGCGCCGCTGCCATCGCCGAGGCGTCGGCGGACCGGGAAGCTGCGCGTACCGAGTGCCGTAGCCTGGCGGGCGAGAGCGAGCGAATCGTGGCCGAGAGAGACTCCGCGCGGGCCGAGTTCAGCAGCCTGGCGGTCGAGAGCGAGCGAATCGCGGCCGAGCGTGAATACGCGGTCGCCGAGGCAGGGGATTTGAAGAATCGCCTCGAGGCAGTCGCGGTCGACCGCAATTGCCTCGTCGCCATTGCCGAAGAATTGAAAGTGCAACTCGAGCGTGTGCGGGTGGATCGCGATGAGCTCCGCGGCGAATGCGATCGACACGCGCGCGAGTATTCGCAGGCGGCCGCTGCTTACGAGGGGCAGATCGCAGCGATCGAGGCGACACTCGGATGGCGAACGTTGCAACGGGCCTGCCGCGTTCGCGACCGCTTTCTGCCTCTCGGCACCCGGCGACGCCAATTCTATTCTTGGATCGGCCGCACGTTCGGGTCGCTGTGACCGCGAGGCTCTCCGCTGGATCTCGTCGGAGCCTCGTCCGACCCGGCCGCGTTGCAGCGCTGGGCCGCGACTGGAAGAGTGTGCGCATGCGGGACCGGAGCAGAGCGGTGTGGGTGAGCGCGCGACGCGGTTGCCCCCTGAGTTTGGCAATTGTCTTCGCAACTTCGCTGACAGCCTTCCCGGCGGCGATGATTGCGCAGGATACGTCACCCGCGGCGGAGGCGACCGTCGCCGATACAGAGCCTGTTCCGCTCTCCGATGTGCCGGCACGCGCCGTGCTTGCCGGTGGCGTGCTGCGCGGCATCGATGCGAACCTGCAACCGAGCTCGACCATCGCGGCGATCGAACGCGATCTGCCCGAGTTTGCCCAACGGACGGTCGTCGAGGAATCGGACGCCAGGCAAATTCTCGCTGGCGTGCCGACCGACGACGTACTGAGCGAGATCGATGCGGCTTGGCGTGCGCGGCGGGCACGCATCTCCGCCTGGGGCGTGGCATTGCAGGAGCGCAGCCGCTCGTTTGAGAGCAACCTCGACGAGCTGGCGACGATGCAGACGGTGTGGGCCAATACCCGGCGGTTGGCATCGGAATCGCAGGCGCCCGCAGTCATCCTCTCGAGGATTTCCGAGATCGAAGACGACATCCGCGCCCTTGCTGCTCGGACGCAGAAGCGGCATGGCGAGATTCTCACCTTGCAGGAAAAGGTCGGCGCCGCCGGGGCCACGGCCGAAGCGGTGCTCGCCGACGTCGCCGCCGCACGTGCGGCGATGGTCGGCCAGTTGCTCGTGCGCCAGGGGCTGCCGATCTGGTACTGGTTCCGCGACTTCGACGACGGCTACGCGTTCCTCTCTCGTGCCGGCACTTCCTTCGGTCAGCAGTTTTCCGCGGTGGCGGTATATCTCTCGGCCAATGCGAACGGGGTCTTCCTGCATCTATTGGTGACCGCCGTGGTTGGAATCTTGCTGCAACGCAGCCGAAACCGCGCAGCCTCGAGGGCAGAGGATGGGCCGGCGCTGACGTCGGTGATGCAGACGTTTTCGCTGCCCTTCTCGACCGCGTTGCTCCTCTCGCTGGTGGTGATCCAATGGCTCTACCCGCTGGCGCCGATCGCGCTCGTGCAACTCTCCGGATTGGCGGCGTTGGCCCCGGCGCTGCGACTGCTGAGACGAATCGTCCCACCGCAATTCCTCTTCGGCGTATACGGACTCGCCGGGTTCTACGTGGTCGATCGGATTCGCTCGCTGTTGGCGACTTCGGCTTCGATCGAGTGGAGCCTCTTCCTGGCCGAGATGGTGGTGGCATTGCTCCTCACCCTGCGAGTCTTTTCGTCTGCGCGGGTCGTTGAGTTGGGGTGGCCAAAAGACGATTTCCGGAGTCGCCTGCTGGTCGTCGTGCGGACGACTCTCATTTGCCTCTTCGGCGGTGCCATCGTCGCCGCATCGCTCGGCTACGTCCGCCTCGGCGCCTTACTCGGCGACGGCGCCTTGCGCAGCGGCTACGCGGCAATTCTGCTCTATGCCAGTGCCGAGGCGTTGAAGGGGCTATGGACCTACCTTCTCCGCACGCGAGCCGTCGGCCGGTTGCACTTCGTGCGCGACCACCGCTGGTTGCTGCAGCGCCGCGGGCACCGCGTCATTTCCATTCTCGTCGCCCTGGTTTGGATCGTCGCCGCGCTGAGATTCTTCGCGCTGCTGGTGCCTGTTGGCGACACCATAGAGGCAGTCCTGGGGGCGCGGTTTGCGCGCGGTAACCTCAGCATCTCGCTCGGCGACGCGGTGTTGTTTGCTGTATCGGTATGGGCCGCGTTGCTGTTGTCTCGCTTCGTTCGCTTCGTGCTGGAGGAGGACGTTTACGGCCGCGTGCGCCTGGCGCACGGCGCGTCCTACGCAATGTCGACGCTGTTGCACTACTTCCTCGTCGTCTGCGGGTTTCTCGTCGGCATCGCCGCCGTGGGAATCGACATGGGTCGCTTTGCGATCGTCGCCGGTGCTCTCGGTGTCGGCATCGGCTTCGGCCTGCAGAACATCGTCAACAACTTCGTCTCGGGTTTGATTCTCTTGTTCGAGCGTCCGATCCAGGTCGGCGACGCCGTCGAGGTCGGTCCTTTGTCGGGGGAGATTCGCCGCATCGGCATTCGCTCGAGTACCATTCGCACTTGGGACGGGGCGGAACTGATCGTGCCGAACGGCGTGCTGATCGCCGACACGGTGACGAATTGGACGCTGTCGGACCGTATGAAGCGGATCGAGATCCCCGTCGGCGTCGCTTACGGAACCGATCCGGAGCGAGTCCTGCGTATCCTCGGCGATGTCGCACGTGCGCATGCGGGCATCATTCCCCAGCCGGCGGTGGTGGTGTTGTTCGTCGGCTTCGGCGACAGTTCGCTCGATTTCCTCGTTCGCGGCTGGACGGCGAATTTCGAGCGCTGGGTGACTACTCGCAGCGAACTGATGGTGGCGATCGCCGCCGCCCTGCGGGACGCGGAGATCGAGATTCCGTTCCCGCAGCGAGATCTGCACGTGCGGTCGATCGACACCGCGGCAGCCGAATCTCTGGCACCACCGATCGCCGCCGAGAAGTGAAGCCCACGCTGTCGCGGTGTGGTGACGAATTCCGAAACCGCGCGGTCAATCATCGCCTGGTGTCAGGACGACGGCAGCGTCGGCGCCGATGCTGCCGTCGAAGAGAGTGCCCTCGCGGCACAACTCGGTTGCGACGGCGACCCGCCAGGTGCCATTGAGCGCGACGCGCTGTGGCTCCGCGGCGAACGAGACGATGACGATCCGCTGCTCGTCGCCGGCGCGGCGTCGCCACGCCAGGACGGTCGGGTTTGCCTCGATCCACTGCATGTCTCCGCTGCGCATTGCCGCACAGGCGTTGCGGTGTGCCAACAGCCGGCGGTAGAGATGCAGAATCGAATCCGGGTCGTCGCGCTGCCACTGCCAGTTGCGGCGGGTTGCGTCGGGCGGGAAGGGTAGCCAGGGGCTGCGGTTCCACCCGTGACCGTCGTCGACCGACCACGGAATCGGCGCGCGGCAGCCGTCGCGACCACCGGGGTCCACCTTTGCCTCTGGCGCGATGACTGCGTCTTCGAGGCCGAGTTCCTCCCCCATGTAAAGGTACGGGGTGCCGCGCAGTCCGCTGAGCATTACGGCGGCGGCGCGTGCCCGCGCCTCGCCACCGCCGAAGCGGGTGCGGTGGCGTTGGAAATCGTGATTCGACAGCACCCACGTCGGCCAACCGTGCGCTCGCTCTAGCGCCGCGGTGGTGGTGTCGATACCACTCCGCCACGCCGCCGCCTCCCAGGGGAGGAAGATCGTCGGGAAATTGAATCCCAGGTGCAGCTCGTCATTGTTGCCGTAGTAGGTGGCCATGCGCTCGGTATCGAGCAGAAAGACCTCACCGACCATCATGCGATCGCCCGGGTAGCCGTCCAGTATGCGGCGTATCTCGCGCAGGTATTCGTGTGTCTGTGGCACGTCGTTGAGCGCACAATGGGGAATGGCGGAGACGGCCTCCGGCACCGAGGCAAGCAACGGGTCCTTGCCGATGTTGTGGATGACGTCGGCGCGGAAACCATCGACACCGCGGTCCAGCCAGAAGCGCAAGGTGTCGTGCATGGCGGCACGGACGTCTGGGTTCGCCCAATTCAGGTCGGGCTGGTCGGGCAGGAAGGAATGCAGGTAGAACTGCCCGGTGGCTTCGTCGAACGTCCATGCGGGGGCGCCTTCGATGAATGCCGCGCGCCAATTGTTCGGCGGCGCCTGATCGGGGCCGGCGTCGCGCCAGACGTACCAATCGCGTTTGGAGTTGCTGCGCGAGGAGCGCGCCTGCTGGAACCACGGGTGTTCGCTCGACGTGTGCGCCGGCACCCAGTCGATGGTCACCCGCATCCCGCGCTGGTGCGCCGCGGCGAGCAGTGCGTCGAAGTCCGCGATCGATCCGAACAGCGGATCGACGTCGCAGTAGTCGGCGACGTCGTAGCCGAAATCACGCATGGGCGAGGGGAAGAAGGGCGAGATCCAAAGAGCGTCGACGCCGAGCCAGAGCAGGTCGTCGAGATGGCTGATGATGCCGGCCAGGTCGCCGATGCCGTTGCCGCTGCTGTCGGCGAACGATCGCGGGTAAATTTGATAGAACACCGCTTCCCGCCACCAGGGAGCCCCGCGCTTTGCAATCATTGTCGCCTCGCGATCCATGCGCCGATCGCCGATGTATCCCCGCCTTGCTACTCCGTGCAAACCGCCGCGTGGCGGTTTGCTCCGACTCCGCTTCGTCTCAGGCGGTGGCGGTGCGCCGCGTCAACACGTCACCGCACCACGGGCACGTCGTCCAGTACTCGCGCAGCACGCCCCACTCGCAGCGTCGGCATCGCTCGCGCGCCCCTTCGATTCGCCACGGCTTGTGGATCTTGCTGTGGCACCAGGGGCAGTAGCGCATCAGCGGACTGATCGCCTGCCGCTTGCAGGCGCGGTTGGGACAGCGGCCGGTGGCGGTGGCGTCCTTGTACTCGCGGCTGGCCACTTCGGCAAAACCCGGACCCCAACACCAGGGGCAGTAGCGCCAG